>JAUSQI010000169.1 GCA_030652575.1 Stagnimonas sp.
GCTTCGCGCTTTGTCACCGGCGTGCCGTTTCTTGATCACATGCTCGACCAGATCGCCCGCCACGGGCTGATCGACCTCGACGTGGAGGCGGTGGGCGATCTGCATATCGACGCCCACCACACGGTGGAAGACATCGGCATCACGCTCGGTCAGGCTTTTGCGATTGCCATCGGCGACAAGAAGGGCATCCGCCGCTACGCCCATGCCTATGTGCCGCTCGACGAAGCGCTGTCGCGCGTGGTCATCGACATCTCCGGCCGTCCCGGTCTGGAGTGGAACGTGAACTTTCCCCGCTCGCACATCGGTGCGTTCGACGTGGACCTGTTCCACGAGTTCTACCAAGGCTTCATCAACCACGCCAACGTGACGCTGCACATCGACAGCCTCAAGGGCGACAACGCCCACCACGTTGCCGAGACGGTGTTCAAGGCCTTTGGCCGCGCGCTGCGCGCGGCCGTGGAACTGGACCCGCGCCAAGTGGGCGTCACGCCGTCGACCAAAGGCGTTCTCTAGTCTTTCCTCGTCCCTCCGCCGAACCTTTTCCTTAGCGCAATCCAATGAAAAAAGTCGGTGTCATCGACTACGGCATGGGCAATCTGCACTCCTTGGCGAAAGCCTTGGAGCGCGTCGCACCTGACCAGCGTGTGATCGTCAGCTACGACGCTGAAGAACTGCTCGACTGCGATCGCCTGGTGCTGCCGGGCGTCGGTGGCGTGCGCGAGTGCATGAAGGAATTGCAGCGCCTCGAACTCTCGCAGCTGGTGCTGGAAGCCAGCCGCAAGGTGCCCATGCTGGGCATCTGCCTCGGCATGCAGGTGATGCTGGAGTTCTCGGAGGAAAACGGTGGCGTGCCAGCGCTGGGCTTGTTCCCCGGTGAAGTGGTGCGTTTCCCCGACCCTGCACCCGATGCCGCCGAGCGCCTGAAAGTGCCGCACATGGGCTGGAACCGCGTGAAGCAGGAAAAGAGTCATCCGGTCTGGGCCGGCGTGCCGGACGAAAGCTGGTTCTACTTCGTGCACAGCTACTTCGCCCGGCCGCGCGACCCGACCCATGTGCTGGGCAGCAGCGAGTACACGCAGCTGTTTGCCTCGGCAGTCGCACGCGACAATCTGGTCGCGTTCCAATTCCATCCTGAAAAATCACAGGCTCTCGGCCTGACGCTGCTCGCCAACTTCGTCAACTGGAATCCCTGAACAAGCCTTGCGGCAGTGGCTTTGCTAGGGCAGAGTCAGTTCAGAGCATCAAGCCCGCACGCCTCCGCGCGATCCCTCTTTCAAATCCCACAAACCCACCGCGATCCCCAGCCTTACCGCGCCATGCTCCTCATCCCCGCGATTGACCTCAAAAACGGCCAGTGCGTGCGCCTGCGCCAAGGCGACTTCAACGACGTCACGGTGTTCTCGGACGACCCCGGCGAGATGGCGCGGCGCTGGGTCGGCGACGGCGCACAGCGCATCCATGCCGTGGATCTCGACGGCGCGCTCAAAGGCCGGCCGATGAACCTGCGCGCGGTGGAGGCCATCGTCAAAGCCGCAGGCGACATCCCCGTGCAGGTCGGCGGCGGCATCCGCGATGAAGAAACCGTGCAGCGCTATCTCGAACTCGGCGTGAGCTATGTGATTCTCGGCACCCGCGCCATCACCGCGCCGCATGTGCTGCACGACCTCTGCATCGAATACCCGCGCCACGTCATCGTCGGTCTCGATGCGAAGGGCGAGCACGTCGCCGTTGATGGCTGGAGCAAGCTCAGCCACCACACCGTCACCGAAGTCGCGCAGCAGTGCGAGCACGATGGCGTCGAGGCGATCATCTACACCGACATCGGCAAGGACGGCATGCTGGATGGCTTCAACGTCGCCTCGACCCAGGCCCTGGCGCGTGCGATCAAGACGCCGGTGATCGCGAGCGGTGGCATCGGTTCGCTCGACGACATCCGTAAGCTGATGGAGCTGGAAGCCGACGGGGTGATCGGCGCCGTGATTGGCCGCGCACTCTACGAACACAAGTTCAAGCTGGCGGACGCCATCAAGATTACGACGGCGTGAAGCAGAAGCGGGGTCGGGGCATGGGGGACAGGGTACGGGGTTTTTAGAAGCACGCCGCAAACCTGATACCGCACAACCCCGTACCCCATCCCCCGTACCCCATCCCCCGTACCCCGCCTTAAAAGTGCTCGCCAAACGCATCATCCCCTGCCTCGACATCGATCGTGGCCGCGTCGTCAAAGGCGTGAAGTTCGAGAACGTGCAGGACGCCGGCGACCCGGTGGAAGTCGCACGCCGCTACGACGCCCAAGGCGCTGACGAGCTGGTGTTTCTCGATATCACGGCCTCCTCTGACGACCGTCCAACACTGTTCCAGACCGTCGAAGCGGTGGCGCGCGAAATCTACATTCCGCTCACCGTCGGCGGTGGCGTGCGCAGCTGCGCCGATGTGAAGTGTCTGCTCGCGGCCGGGGCCGACAAGGTCAGCATCAACACCGCTGCCGTGCACAACCCGGACTTCGTCACCGAGGCCGGTGACCGCTACGGCGTGCAGTGCATCGTCGTCGCCATCGACGCCAAGCGCGTGTCGAAAAAGAACGAGCCGTTGCGCTGGGAGGTGTTCACCCACGGCGGCCGCAAGGCGACGGGGCTGAACGCGGTGGAATGGGCCGCCAACATGGTGCGGCGCGGGGCGGGCGAATTGCTGGTGACCAGCATGGACCGCGACGGTACCAAGGAAGGCTACGACGTCGAGCTGCTCGCCGCCATCAACCGCGAGGTGAACGTGCCGGTGATCGCCTCCGGCGGCGTCGGCACGCTGGAGCATCTCTACCAGGGCCTGGCCACCGGCCATGCGGATGCGGCGCTGGCCGCCAGCATCTTCCACAAGGGCACCCACACCGTGGGCGAAGCCAAGCAGTACCTGCAATCGCGCGGGATTCGCGTCCGCACCTGACGCTGCGACTGACACGAGATCATCAAGAGCGGCGCGTTACACTTGCAGCATGTCCGCTGAAACCGTCCTCGATGCCCTGTTTGCCCAGCTGCTGAGCCGTATCGGCAGCGATCCTGCGAGCAGCTATACCGCAAGCCTGTACGCCAAGGGTGTGGATGGCATCGCCAAGAAGATCGGCGAGGAGGCGACCGAGACCGTGATCGCCGCCAAGAACGATGACGATGCGGCCTTGGTCTATGAGACGGCAGACCTCTGGTTTCACACTCTGGTGCTGCTGGCGCACCGGGGCCTTTCACACCAGGCAGTGCTCGACGAACTCGCGCGCCGCATGGGCACCTCGGGCCACGCCGAAAAAGCGGCGCGGTCCAACTAGTTATCGTTCGAAGGAGATTCTCATGGGCTCATTTTCAATCTGGCACTGGCTGATCGTTCTCGTCATCGTGCTGTTGGTGTTCGGCACCAAGAAGCTGCGCAACGCGGGCGGTGATCTCGGTTCGGCCGTCAAGAACTTCAAGGATTCGATGAAGGAAGGCGAGGCCAGCGTCAACAAGCCCGAAGCCGTCGCCGCCCAATCGCAGAACGCGAACAGCGAAACCAAGAAAGAAAACGTCTAAGCGCCGCAGACTGCAATGTTCGATATCGGTCTGGGCGAGCTGTTTCTCTGCTTCGTGGTGGCACTCGTCGTGCTCGGCCCCGAGCGGTTGCCCAAGGTCGCGCGCATGGCGGGCAAATGGACGGGCCAGGCACGCAGCTACATGCGCAACCTCTCTGCCGAGCTGGAACGCGAAACCCATGCCGCCGAGATCAAGCAGCGCCTTGAAGAAGCCAACCGTGCCGCACGCGCCGAACTGGCCAGCTTCAAGACCAGCGTCGATACCGAAACCGCGCAAATGCAGTCGCAGTGGAAGCCCGAGGAACCGAAGCCCTTGACGGCACAGCCCCCAGCCGACACGCCGCAAACCAAGGCCGAGTGATGGCCGACAACGATCCGCTCAAGAATCTGCTCGGCCCCGAACAGCCGCTGCTGCAGCATCTGCTGGAGCTGCGCACGCGCTTCCTGCGCGCGCTGATCGGCGTCATCGTGGTGCTGCTGCCGCTGGCCGCGTTCGCCAAGCAGCTCTACGGCATCTTCGCGCGGCCGCTGGTGGAGCTGCTGCCCGCCGGCACCTCGATGATCGCGACCAAAGTGGTGTCGCCTTTCCTCACGCCGCTGAAACTCTCGGCCTTCGCAGCACTCTTCATCGCCATGCCCTGGGTGCTGTATCAAATCTGGGGATTCGTCGCGCCCGGTCTCTACAAGAACGAGCGCAAGCTGATGGCGCCGCTGCTGGTGTCGTCGACGCTGCTGTTCTACGCCGGCATCGCCTTCGCCTACTTCGTGACGCTGCCCATCGTCTTCAAGTTCACGCTTTCGGCAGCACCCGAGGGCGTGGTGGTGGCGACCGACATCGGCGACTACCTCGATTTCATGATGACCATGTTCATCGCCTTCGGCGCGGCGTTCGAGACGCCCGTGGCCGTGGTGCTGCTGGTCATCACCGGCTTCGTCACCACGGCCCAGCTCAAGGAAGGCCGTGGTTACGTGCTGGTCGGCGTGTTCGTGGTCGCCGCCATCATCACGCCGCCGGATGTGTTCAGCCAGCTGCTGGTCGCCATCCCCTCCTACCTGCTCTACGAAGTCGGCATTCTCTGGGCCGGCTTCATCGAGCGCGGCCGCCGCAAGGTGGCGGTCGCCCATTGACGCTTCCTTGACGCCCCCACGCCCTATCATCCGCCCATGCGCGTACTCGTCATCGAAGATCACCCCGACCTCGCCGCCAATCTCGGCGACTTCCTGAGTGCCCAAGGCCATAGCGTCGACTTCGCCGCTGACGGCCCGGGCGGCCTCACCCTGGCCCAAGCCGGCGGTCACGACGTGATCGTGCTCGACCGCATGCTGCCCGGCATGGACGGCGCGACGCTCTGCAAAAAGCTGCGCGCCCAGGGCAACACCACGCCGGTGCTGATGCTCACCGCACTCGACACCGTCGCCAACCGCGTCGAGGGTCTGGTGTCGGGCGCAGACGATTACCTCGTCAAGCCCTTTGCGCTCTCCGAACTTTCAGCCCGCCTCAACGCGCTGCATCGACGCGCCAGCGGCTGGAACAGCAGTGGCGCCAAGCTGCAAGTGGCCGATCTCATGCTCGACCCCGAAACCGCCGAAGCGCACCGCGGCAACGTCAAGCTCGACCTGACCCGCGCCGAACGCCGCCTGTTGGAAATTCTGCTGCGCCGCTCGCCCAAGCTGGTGAGCCGTGCGGAACTCGAACGCGTGCTGTGGGGCGACGACGCGCCCGATGGCGACGTGCTGCGCGCACACATGCACAACCTGCGCAATGCGGTAGACAAGCCGTTCGAGCACAAGCTCATCCACACCGTGCATGGCGAAGGCTACCGGCTGATCGCCGCCACTTCTTAAACCGGTGGCAAAGCCCACGCCGCACATCGGCGGCCACCGGCTGCGGCGCCGCCTGGCAACCACGCTGGTGGGGTTGACCGCCGCCAGCGCGCTGGCGCTCAGCATCGTGTTTCTCGGCATGGAGCGCTACGTCGAAGCCGCTTCGCTCGGCACCCTGCTGGAGCGCGAGATGACCTATCGCGTGCGCGCCAACACCGTACCCGCACCCGGCGACATGCAGGGCGAAACCCTGCGCTTCTACCGTCCCGCGCTCGGTGGCGCCGTGCCGCCCTACACGCTCACCGACCTCCCTGTGGGCCGCTACGACGAGCTGCGCATCGGCGAGCAGCAGCTGTTCGTGCTGGTGCGCGAAGTGGGCCCGGGCGACATCGCCTACCTGAGCTATCGCGACGACGCGATCGAAGCTCGGGAGCGATTGCTGTTCCTGGCACTGTTCGGCGCACTGGGTTTGCTCTCGCTGATCGGCTTGTGGGTTTCGGCACGCCTCGCACGACAAACCCTCGCGCCGCTCGACGGCCTGGTCACCACCTTGCACGCTCTCGACCCGGAGGTACGACAGCAGCGCCTGGCCCTGCCCGAACGCGACAGCGAGCTGGCCGTGATCGCCGATGCGCTCAACGCCTACATGGAGCGGCTGGACGAACTGGTGGAACGCGAACGCGCCTTTGCCGCCGCCGCCAGCCATGAACTGCGCACGCCGCTGGCGGTGATCCGCGGTGCTGCCGAAGTGCTGGAGACGCAATCCCCCTCGGCACCGCTTGCGCGCATTCAGCGCGCCACCGAGCGCGCCCAGCAGGATCTCGACGCCCTGCTGTGGCTCAGCCGCGCGGGCGATGCCCCGGCCGCTGAAACCCTGCGGCTGCACGAGCGCCTGCAACCGCTGTGCGCGGCGCAGATCAAGGTCGAGGCCATCACCTGGGATCTGCACCCCTGCACGGTCACCGCACCACCCGGCGCGGTGGCGATCATCGTCAGCAACCTGCTGCGCAACGCGCTGCGGGCCGCACCCAAAGCGGGCGGCGTGCGGGTGCATCTCGATACCCAGGCCCTGACCGTCGAAGACGACGGCCCCGGCGTGCCGCCCGACGAATTGCCGCATGTGTTCGCGCCCCGCACGCGGGGCCACGATGGCGGCACCGGCATGGGGCTCTACATTGCCGCGACCCTGGCCGCGCGGCTGCGCTGGTCGCTGACGCTGGAGAACCGCGACGGCGGCGGCGCGCGCGCTCAGCTGCGATTTCACCTGTAGCCGCTGGGACAGGACGGGCTCGAGCGCTCGTAACAACCAACGAGCCATCGGCACCGCCATCTTTTTGGCACAGACCCTGCGTTACTATCCGCGCCCCCCTACTTTCTGAGCACAGAATGAGTCCGGAAATAAAGCATCTCAGCGACCTGATGGCTGCTCAAAGCAAGATCTTCGAGCGGCTCTTGAATCAATCGAAAAAGCAGACCGAAATACTGCAAGTGATGCTCAGCCCGGACCAGAAGAAGAAGCTGGACGCGCTGCGTCTGGCCGCAGCGGAAAAAGCCGCAGTTGCCGCGAAGACGAAGGCCGCGCTCATCGTCAAGAAGCCGCCCGCCCTCGTCGTCAAGAAGCCACCCGCGCCCGCGTTGGCGAAACCCAAACGCTAACGCTCAATCGCGCGGCTGGATGCGCGCGCGCGGATTGGCCATCGGGTCATTACGGTGCCCTGCCCACGACGCGGCAATCAAACGCGAAGGCACTCGTCCCGTGGCCAGCGCCCACAGCAGCAGGCCGCAACCGGCCCCGGACAACAGCGCTGAAAGGCCAAACAGCGCGCCGTATCCCAGCGCGTCGCCCAGCACCCCGCCGAGCGCGCTGGCAAGCCCGGTGGCGATGACCACCGTGCTGGCCTGCAGGGTGTAGTCGGTGCCGGCGTGCTGCGGGTCGCTGGCGTCCATCATCAGGGTGAACAGCGCTACGGTCGCCATGCCGCCGAGCAGGTGTTCAAGCGCGACGGCGGCCTTGAGCAGCGGCGCATCGCCCATGCCGAGGGTGTGCGCGGCGTACAGGGCCACGGCCAGCGTCTGCGCGATGCCGCACACCAGCAACGTGCGTCGGCGGCCGTAGCGGTCGCTCATCAGGCCGCCGAACAGCGCACCGAGAAGGCCGCCCGCCGACCCGATGATGCCGGCCCAGAAGCCGATCTCGCTCTTGCTCCAGCCCTGATCGACCAGATAGGGCTTGGCCATCGCCGAGGCCATTGCATCGCCAAATTTGTAGGCAACGAGCCACAGCAGCAGCAAGCCCATACCCGGCAAGCGGAGCCGCGCCCACACGCCGGCGAGTGGATTGGCGCGGCGCGGCGGCGGTGCGGCCAGTAGCGTCTCGGCCTCGCGAAAGCGCAGCACCGGCAGCAGCGTGAGGGCGAGAAACACGGCCATCGCCACGAAGGTGGTGGCCCAGCCCATACGGTCGAGCACGATCATCAGCACGCCGCCGCCCAGCACCATGCCGAGCCGGTAGCCGCCCACCTGCACCGCATTGCCGAGGCCGCGTTCGTGCGGTTTGAGCAGGTTGACGGCGAGCGAGTCCGTGGGCACATCCTGCGTGGCGGCGAACAGCGCGCAAAGCACGATGGTGAGCTTGAGCCAGAACAATTTCTCGGCCGCGGTGCCGTCGACCAGCGCGAGGGCCAGGGCGGTAAGGATGGTGGCGATCTGCAACGGCACGATCCACTGCTTGCGGCTCTGGGTGGCATCGACCCAGGGCGCCCAGATCCACTTCAGCGCCCAGGGCAGGAACAGCAGGCCGGAGAGACCGATGCGCGAGAGCGAGGCCCCGTCCTCGCGCAGCAGCACCGGCAGGGCCTGGGTGAAGAATCCAAACGGCAGGCCCTGGCTGAAATACAGACTGGCCAGCAGCAGCCATTTGTTGCGTGCGGACATGCGCGGCTTACTCGGCCTTGAGCTGCTGCTCCATCTCGGCGAAGCGGGACTTTTCCTCTTCGGCCGGCGTGGGGTATTTGAGGTTCATCTTCTTGAGGGTCTCGACGACGATCTCGGCCACCACCATGCGCATGTAGCTCTTGCTGTCGGCGGGGATGGCGTACCAAGGTGCGTGCCCGCAGCTGGTGGCGTTGAGCGCGTCTTCGTAAGCCGTCATGTAGTCGCGCCAGAGACCGCGCTCGGTGATGTCGCCGCTGTTGAACTTCCAGTTTTTCTCCGGCTCTTCGAGCCGCGCCAGAAAGCGCTGGCGCTGCTCCTCCTTGCTGACGTTGAGCCAGAACTTGATGACCGTGGTGCCGTTGTGCGCCAGATGCTTCTCGTAGTCGCGGATCGACTCGTAGCGCTGCTGCCAGAGCGTGTCGAGCTTGGGCGGCAGGTTGTGCAGGCGCTGGTTCTTCAGGTACTCGGGGTGCACGCGCACCACCAGCACTTCCTCGTAATGGCTGCGGTTGAACACCCCGATGCGCCCGCGCTCCGGCAGCGCCACGGTGGTGCGCCACAGGAAGTCGTGTTCGAGTTCGGTCGCATTCGGCGTCTTGAAGCTCGTCACATGACAACCCGTGGGGTCGACGCCGCTCAACACCGCGCGGATGGTGGAGTCCTTGCCCGCCGCATCCATCGCCTGGAACACCAGCAGCAGCGAGCGGTGATCGTTGGCATAGAGCACTTTTTGCAGTTCGGCCAGCTCTTCCACCAGTTCGGCAAGCCGCACCTTGCAGGCGGCCTTGTCCGGCGCTTTCTTGGGCGGCTTGGTGCTGGCATGCCGCACCTTGAACTCGCCGGTGAACGGCACGAGGTAGGGCGATTTCACGGCGGTCTTCATGTGGGCAACCGGTTGGGGATTACATAGAGCAGCACGGCGAAGTAATGGCAGGCTGAACCGATGAGCGTGAAGAGATGCCAGATCGCATGGTGGTAGGGCATCCTGGTCTGGCGGTAGAACACCACGCCCAGCGTGTAAGCCGCACCACCCACGGCCAGCAGGCGGAAGCCCATTGCCGGCAGCTCGGCGCTCAGGTGGCTCATCAGCGGCAGAAAGCCCCAGCCCATCGCCAGGTACAGCCAGAGCGCGACGCGCTCGTGCGTGTCAGCCTTCAGCACGCGCAGGGCGATGGCGCCGAGGGCGACCGTCCAGGTGGCGATGAACACCGGCAAGCCGATCGGCTCGGGCAGCACCAGCAGGCAGAAGGGCGTGTAGGTACCCGCGATCAGCACGTAGACGAAGCTCTGGTCCACCGCGCGCAGCACCGACTTGGCATTGGGCAGCAGCGACAGCGGGATGCTGTGATAGATCGCCGAAGCGAGGTACGTGAGCAGCATCGCCACGCCGAACACACTGCACGCGACCACATGCAGATACTCGCCATTCACCGCCGCGCGTGCCGCCAGCACGGTGAGTCCGCCGATGGCCAGCAGCGCGCCAAAACCGTGAGTGACGCTATGGGCAATTTCCTCGCCCGCGCTGTAGACGGGTGGGGCGCTGCGACGACCGCGACTCTGCGGAAGTGATGCCATTTTTAAGATCAGTGTGCGGGTTCGACGCGTAATGTCGCGCCATCGACTGCGGTCACGCACACGCGGCTGCCCAGCGGCAAATCCGGCCCGGCGACGCGCCAGACGCTGTCTTCGACCCGCGCCTTGCCAAAGCCGTTCTGGATCGGCTCGACCAGATCGAACACCTGGCCGACGTAACCCTGGCCGCGCTGGTTGAGGCCGTGGTCGGCAAGTGCCTTGCCCTGCGGGCGAAACCGGAACCACGCGCCCACGGCCACGAACGACAGCACCGCGAATACCACCACCTCGGTCTGCCAGTGCAAGCCAGGGATCAGCCACGCGGCAATGCCGGTGATGAAGGCCGACGCGCCCAGCCACAGGCAAAAAGTGCTGGGCAGCAGGATCTCGGCGATCAGCAGTGCGAAGCCCAATACCCACCAGTGCCAAAAGACGATGGCGTCCATGCCTTAAGCCTTTGGCGTGCCGACGCCTGCGTTCTTGGCGAGCTGGGCGATGCCGCCAATGGCGCCGATGACACTCGCGGCCTCCAGCGGCATGTAGATGGTCTTGGCGTTGGGCGAGCGGGCCATGTCCTTCAGCGCCTCGGTGTACTTCTGCGCGATGAAGTAGTTGAGCGCCTGCACATCGCCCTTGGCCACGGCCTCGCTCACCATCAGCGTCGCGCGCGCTTCAGCCTGGGCTTCGCGTTCGCGGGCATCGGCGTCGCGGTAGGCGGCTTCCTTGCGGCCTTCAGCGTCGAGGATGGCCTGCTGCTGCTCGCCTTCGGCGCGCAGGATCTGCGAGAGCTTCTCGCCTTCTGCCTTCAAGATGGCCGCTTGGCGGAAGCCCTCGGCTTCGAGAATGTTCGCGCGCTTGTCGCGCTCGGCCTTCATCTGCCGCGCCATCGACTCGACCAGATCGGCGGGCGGACGAATGTCCTTCACCTCGATGCGAGTGACCTTGATGCCCCAGGGGCTGGTCGCCTGATCGACCACGGCCAGCAGCTTGAGGTTGATGTGGTCGCGCTGGCTCAGCAGCTCGTCGAGATCCATGCTGCCCATCACCGTGCGCAGATTGGTCTGCGTCAGATTGAGGATGGCGTATTCCAGCTGCTGCACCTCATAGGCGGCCTTGGGCGCATTGAGCACTTGGTAGAACACCACACCGTCGACGCCGACCATTGCGTTGTCTTTTGTGATGACTTCCTGCGAGGGCACATCGAGCACCTGCTCCATCATCGACAGCTTGCGGCCGACGCGATCGACATAGGGCACCAGCCAGTGCAGGCCCGGCCCGAACGTCGCGCGGTATTTGCCGAAGCGCTCGATGGTGTATTCGGTGCCCTGCGGCACGGTGACCACACCCTTGTAGAGCGTGACGACGACGAAAACGAGAAAGGCAATGGCGAAGATGGACATGGGAAACCCTTGCGTGGTGCGAAGCCGGATGATCACATCCTATCGTGTCAACCAATCGCTCGCTGCCCGGCTTGTCTGGGGTAACGCCGGTGCTCTGCCGGCCTTTCCAAAGGAGTCCACCATGACCCGATTCGCCCCCCGCACCCTGCTGCTGGCCACGACGCTGGCGCTGCCTTTTGCAGCCCCGCTGGCCCACGCCGACACGGCGGCCCAGAACCACGCCGACCAGATCGACACCCGCCTCGACCACCGCGGCGAGCACATCGACACCCGGCTGGACCACAAGGGCGATCACATCGATCAGCGCCTGGATCACAAAGGCGACCGCATCGACACGCACAGCGAGAACCATGCGGCGCAACTCGATGCCGCCGGCCACGAGCAGGCTGCCAATCGCGTCGAGCACGGCGGCGATGTCGCCGAGCGCCGTCTCGACCACAAAGGGGATCACATCGACAACCGTCTCGACCGCAAGGGTGATCGTGCCGAGAACCACCTGGATCGCAAGGGCGACCGCGTCGTGCAGCGCGTCGACCACCGTGCGGCACGTCGCTAGGTCTGCATGGCTGAAGCGCGCGCGGTGCCGGGCTCGCTCGATGGCTTTCTCGCCGGCATCGAGCGCCGGGCACTGCGCATCGCCCAGCTCGGCACGCGCGATGCCGACGAGGCGATGGACTGCGTGCAGGACAGCATGATCCAGCTCGCCCGCCACTATGCGCAGCACGACCCGGCGGAATGGCCGCCGCTGTTCCACCGCATTCTCGACAACCGCCTGCGCAAGTGGCGCTTCCGCCAGGTGCTGCGAGGCCGCTGGCTCGGTGCGCGGCTGCTGGCGAACGAAGAAGGCGAGGATCCGCTTGATGGACTGCCAGGCCCCGTTGCCGACTGCCCCGATGAAGCGGCCCAACGTGCGCAGACGCTGCAGCGCGTGCGCGGCGCGCTGCAGCAACTGCCGCACCGCCAGCGCCAGGCGTTCGTGCTGCGGCACTGGGAGGGGCTTTCCACCACCGACACCGCCGCCGCGATGGCCTGCACCGAAGGCAGCGTGAAGACCCACCTTTCCCGCGCCATCGCCGCGCTGCAACCACTACTGATCCAGCAAGGACTCCGCCCATGAGCGACGATCCATCCGACCTCGCCGCGTCCACCGCCATCACGGCCCTGCGTGCCTGGGAGCAGGACGTAGACCCGGTGCAGCGGGCGCGTCTCGCCGCGGCGCGGCGGCGGGCGCTGGACGCCGCATCCCCCACCCGGGCCTGGCCGCTCTGGGACGGCCTTGCGCTGGCAGCCAGCCTCACGCTGGCCATCGGCCTCGGCCGGTCACCCGCGCCGGCCGGCACCCCGCCGGATGCCGCCGCGCAGGTCATCGAACTCAGTGACGACAATCCCGAACTGCTGCCCGAAGGTCTCGACGGCGACCTGGAGCTCTACCTCTGGCTGGACGGATCCGAGGCATGAACCTGCCCCGCACCGTCCTCGGGCTGCTTTGCGGCGCGGCGCAGCCCCCCTCACATCCAACACCACCGGAGACGACCATGTCGCCCCACCACCGCCCCTACCGCATCCTTGGCTGGTTCGGCACCCTGCTGCTGCTTGCGCTGTGTGGTGCCGCCCAGGCGCAGGACTGGTCAACCCTCGGTGACGAGCAGCGCCGCCTGCTGGCACCCTTCGAGAGTCAGTGGCCGAGCCTGCCGCAGGCGCGCAAGGACAAGCTGCTGCAGGGGGCCGCGCGCTGGCAGACGATGACGCCCGAGCAGCAGGCACAGGCGCGGGAGAAGGCCCAGACCTGGAAGAAACTGCCACCGGCGGAGCGTGAGCGTGCCAAGGCCAACCTCCAGCAATGGCAGAACCTGCCGCCCGCGCAACGCGAACAGTTGCAGCAGCGCTATCGCGATCTCACCCCGGAGCAGAAGGCCAGGATCAAGTCGCGCCGCGAAGAGTTCCGCGCCCTGCCGGAGGCAGAGCGCGCCAGCATCCGCCAGCGCTTCAAGGCACTGCGCGACTTGCCGCCGGAGCAACGCAAGGGCATCCGTGACTGCGCCAAGGGCAAGCCCATCGAGCAGGCCGCAGCCTGCCTGCCGCCGTGAGCTCGCTGCTCAGGCCTTGAGCGAGAACGGCGTGAACGCGGTATCGCGGTCGAAGGTGTCGATGCCCTCCGCCTTCTTGAGCTTGGCCACCACCCAATAAGTGACGGGCGTGAACAGCACCTCCACGCCGATCTTGAAGGCGACGTTGAACACCATCAGCGCGCCGAGCGTCTTGTTGTCCATGATCCCGTAGAAGGCCACCGGGTAGAACAGCAGCGAGTCGATCGACTGGCCGCAGATGGTCGAGCCGATGGTGCGCGTCCACAGCATGCGGCCTTCGGTCCAGACCTTCATTTTTGCCATCACGTAGCTGTTGACGAAATCGCCCACCCAGAACGCCAGCATGCTTGCCACCACGATGCGCCAGGTGTTGCCGAACACCACTTCGAGCGCCGGTTGCAACACCTTGTTGTATTCGGAGTCCGGGCTGGCGGGCATCGCGAGGATGAGCGCGCTCATGCCGGTCGCAAACAGCATGGCCCCGAACCCCGCCCAGATCGCGCGGCGCGCGCGCGCAAAGCCGTAGACCTCGGTCATCACGTCGCCGAAGATGTAGCTGATGGGGAAGAACAGATTGCCCGCGCCGAAGGTGACCACCCCGATCCACGGCAGCGTCAGCGCACAGGCCTTGGCCGGGCCGATGAGGTTGGAACAGAGCAGCACGGCGACCGTGCCGCCCAGCAGAAAATCGTAATAGCGCGGACCTGAGCTCATCGCCGGGCCAGTGACTTGTAGCGCAGCGCCTGCAAGTGTTTCAGGCCAGGGAGCAGGGCGGGCCGGCAGGTAGCAAGGCTGAGGATGAGAACGAGGCGCATGGCGGGATTCCGAAGTGGGATCACGGTAGCGGCAGTGTGTGGCGGCCGAAAGCCCCTATAAGAAAAAAGCCGCCCGAAGGCGGCTTTTGATTGCTGACGACCAAGGGCTGTCAGCTGAATTGGTGAGTGTCGTCTCAGGGCCCCAGAATCAATTGGTAGCCCAACCCACTCGTAGCTACACCGCCGCCGGTGCTGTCTCCGGTGCGGCCGTCTTCGCCACTGGTGTTGCAGATCATGATCAGCGAGTGGCGCCCCGGCGGCAGCTGGCCTGCACTGCGGCCCGACTGGGTGTTGCCGGTTGTAGTGCGCGAATCCTGAAAAATCCGGCCGCTCGGTGTGAAGAGTTCCGCGGTGGTGCTCGCTCTCGCAACCACCGGCGCGCCGGGCCCGGTCACCATGGCGTCAAGCCCGCGAATCTCGTAGGCGAGGCCGGTCGATGTGCCCTCCACGTTGAAGTCGATGCGCACGTCGCTGCGCGCGGTTGCCGAGCTGATGTTGCGCTTGCCATTGGCAGGACCCGCAGAAAATCTGGAAGTGTCGTCGCAGCGCAGGGTGATGGCGCGCGCCGTGCCATCGGTGCGATCGAGCAGGACCGTACTGGTGCCATCCGCACTCGACCGCACCTGGCCGTCGATGACGCCGATGGTGGCGGTCGCTTCCAGACTGGGGCTGAAACCAGTATCCGGGTTTTCGCGCTTCTCGCTGCTACGAGGGGTCCCGGCGAGGCAGTCATCGAAGCTGTCTTCGCAGGCAGAGGCATTCACTCGAGTGATATTGCTGGTCGAGAGGAGCCGAGCCACACCGCCGCGGCGCACATCGACGGTGACCTCGCCTACGTCGCTGCCGCCGCGGCCATCAATTACCGTGTACTCGAAGAATTCGGTGTTGTTGAAGCCGGTCGCCGGGCGATAGGTCAGGGTGTCTCCGGCCTCGGAGATGATCACCTGTCCACCGCCGCTGCCCTGCGAGACTGCACTGATGCGCAGTGTGTCGCCATCGGCGTCGGTGTCATTGCCGAGTACCGCGATGAGCGTGGGCGCGCTATCGGTTCTGACCGTGACGCTGTCGTCGGTCGCCACGGGCGCGGCATTGCCGCCACTGGCGGTATCGAGTTCCACCGACAGCAGGTCTACAGGCAAAGCGCGCGTCACTGCAAAGACGGTGAACTCCTTGGTCATGCCGGCGTCGGGCGCGATGAAGGTGAAATTGAAGGTCGTCTGGTCCGCACTGGCCGGCACCCTAGCCACCTCGCTCGGGCCGTTGGCGGTGGTGCGCATCAGCACGATATTGCTGACGTTGTAGAGCCCCAGAAACTGCGCAGCGGCTGGGTCGAGTTTCAGCTCGAACTCTGTGGTGTCACCCGGCATGAAGCTGGCGCGATTCGCCTTCAGCACGCCCGTCGGCGAGACTCCCAGCTCGATGGCTTTCTCTAGCACCTCATCGCCGACTTTCACTACGCCGAGAATGTTCAGCACCTTCTCGATGTCATCGCCGAAGCCCGCATTGATGACCAGCGAGAGCTTGTAGCTGGACTTGAAATCGGTGGCGGCGATCTGTGTCGCGGGCGGTGCAAACTCGCCTTCGAGCTTGGGCCCGGCCTTGATCTCGAATGCCTTGAACTGCAGCGACCGGAAGAACCGGTTGCCAACGGCGGCCTCGACATAACCGAAGGCGGAGAGCTCCGGCTTGACGCGGAAATCGTCCAGCCCCGGCACGTCCAGCGTCGGCGTGCTGGTGCTGACGAAATCGGTGAACTCGTTGACCAGGCTGCAAGGGCCCTGGCAGTCGAGCCCCAATGCGGCCTTGGCACTGGTGCGGCTATTGAGGCCGAGCTTGAGCTGCGCCACCGTGATCTTGCCGGCCAGCTCGAAGCCGACACCGACCGGCACCAGACCGCTGATGACGACCGACAGCGCGCCACCTGCGGGGATGGTGAAGATCAGCAACTCGGCCTTGCAGCCGATCTTGCCCTCGAAAGCCGCCGTTGCCTTGACGGTGCCGTCGATCGCGATGACGGGCTCGGCGGTGACCACGAAGCGTTCGAGGCCGCGCGCTTCGGTGTAGAGCACATCTAGCGCCGGGGCGATGGTGACGCTGAAAACCGGCTGCGGCTCGAACACGAAAGGCGGCGCGGCGCCATCGCCCAAGCCCACACCGTTGACGGTGCCGTCGCAGCCTTGGAACAGCTGCCGGCTGCCTTCGGGGCCAGCGCCCGACTTGGCGTTGGCGACGCTGTCGGCACGCGGCGTGAACGTGTATTGATTACCCTCGCGCTGCACGGTGTAGGACGCACTGACGCTCTCGGGGATGATCGCCGCCTGCTGCGTCAGATCGAAGCGCTGGTTGATCTCCAGGCCCGGGAACAGCTCTGGCACCGAAGCGAGCTTCAGCGTCACTTCGATGCCGCCAGGGACCTCGCGGGTCGAGACCACACGCCCTGCCACGGGCGCGGAGCCGGTGCCGACCATCAGCGTGCCCACGTCGGGTGCGGTGATGCCGCTGACCACGACGGTATAGGTGTTTTCGAGGCTGGGCGCGGCGTCGGGATTGGTTTCCACCACACCGCCTACGATCTGCTCGTCGCTGACCAGTACCGTGCCCGTCGCAACGCGCGTCACCACCGCCAGCAGCGGTGCGGAGCGGACGGCCCCCACCGAGGCGACGATCTGGCTGGAGCCGCTGCTGGACTCCGCCTTGGCAAGGCCATCCGCATTGACTGCGATGTCGGCCGTGTCGCTGGATGACCAGGTGACCGGCAGCGCCAGCACGGTGCCATCGGCAGCGAGCACGCGGGCGCTCAGGGCCCTGGTCTGGCCGGTGGCAGTGAACAGCAGGCCGGTCTGCACGATCTCGACGCGCGCGGCGGTAGCGGGGTCGACCGGCGGCGTCACGGGTGGTGGGGTGATGACGGGCGGCAAGGTCGGGGTGGTGACGATGGGCGCATCCGGCGAGCCGCCATTGCCACCGCACGATGCCAACCCGATCAATGCCGACACCAGCAGTACAGGGCGCAAGCCGGCGGCAAGTGCGGCAAAAGATCGGGGGAAGTGGCTGTGCATGGGGTGGCTCCAACGGGGTGGCTGCAAAAAACGGCGCGAAGCCGAGTGAGGTGCAGCCGCGATCCTGATCAAAGTCCGCGCCGAAGTTGCTACGGTTTCCCGACTTTTTCCGGATGGATTCCCGACCATCGATAAGCGCTTGATTGCCTTGCAGATTGCTCGTCATCCAGAAGCTGTGCCGCAACGCAAAAAGCCGCCCGAAGGCGGCTTTTTGCGTTGGCTGGCGCCGCTGAAGCGCGTGTCAGTGACCGCCGTCCAGCGATTTGAGGGCCTGAATCATCTGCACCATCACCTTCTGTGCATCGCCGTAGACGAGGTTGGTGTTGTCGGCGAAGAACAGTTCGTTCTCCACGCCCGAGTAGCCCTTGCCCTGACCACGTTTCACCACGTAAACCTGCTTGGCAAGGTCAACGTTGAGGATTGGCATGCCGTAGATCGGCGACGATTTGTTGGTGCGCGCCGCCGGGTTCACCGTGTCGTTGGCACCGATGACGATGGCGACGTCGGCTTCCTTGAACTCGCCGTTGATGTCTTCCATGTCGTAGATCAGGTCATACGGCACGCCGGCTTCGGCGAGCAGCACGTTCATGTGGCCGGGCATGCGGCCAGCCACCGGGTGGATGGCGAACTTCACTTCCACGCCTGCGTCGATCAGCAGCTTCACGAACTCATAGAGCTTGTGCTGGGCCTGTGCGACGGCCAGACCATAGCCGGGGGCGATGATGACCTTGCTGGCGTAACGCATGTTGACGGCTGCATCACCTGCTTCCGCTGGCTTCTGACTGCCCTTGATCTCACCCTGCACTTCATCGCCCGCAGGGCCGAAGTTGCTGAAGATCACGTTGGCAACACTGCGGTTCATGGCCTTGGCCATCAGCAGGGTGAGCAGCGTGCCGGCGGAGCCGACCACCATGCCCGCGATCATCAATGCCGGGTTTTGCAGCACGTAACCCTCGAAGCCGACCGCGAGGCCGGTGAAAGCGTTGTAGAGCGAGATCACCACCGGCATGTCCGCGCCGCCGATGGGCATGGTCATCAGCACGCCGAAGATCAGGGCCAGCACGAAGAACGCGGCAGTGACCGCCATCGGCGCATGACCGTGCCAGACGAAGACGATGGCAAGGCCGAGACCAAGGGTTGCGAGAAACACCAGACCGTTGAGTGCCTGCTGACCCTTGATGCGCCAGACGCCGTTGATGCGGCCATCGAGCTTGGCCCAGGCGATGAGCGAGCCGGAAAGCGAGATGGCACCGATCAGCGAGCCGATGATGGTGACAACCAGTGCAATGGCCTGGTGCGTGCCGGAGGTCTTGAGCAGTTCAACCGCACCGATGGCTGCGGCAGCACCGCCGCCCATGCCGTTGTAGAGCGCGACCATCTGCGGCATCGAGGTCATCGCCACGCGCTTGCCGCTCCACCAGGCCCAGCCGGTGCCGATGCCGAGGGCGATGGCGGCGAGCGTGACGTTGGTGGTGAGATGGGGCTTGGCTTCTTCGGCCACGCCGAAGTAATAGAGGAAGGACGCGAGCACCGCGACCAGCATGCCGACGCCGGCGACGACGATGCCGCTGCGCGCCGTCACCGGCGAGGACATGCGCTTGAGGCCGTAGATGAACAGGAACGATGCGGCCAGGGCCGAGATATCGATGAGCAGTTGTGCAGTCATGGCGCTTAGCCCTCCTTCTTCGGTGCAGGCGCTTTCTTGTCGCTGGGCTTGAACATGTCGAGCATGCGTTCGGTCACCACATAGCCCCCGGCCGCGTTGCCCGCGCCGAGCAGCACGCCGAAGAAGCCGATGGCCTGCTCGACCACCGTGGTGGCATTCAGCAGCGCGAACATGGCTCCAACCACCACGATGCCGTGCACGAAGTTGCTGCCGGACATCAGCGGCGTGTGCAGGATGGCCGGCACGCGGCCGATGATCTCGTAACCGGTGAAGGCGGCGAGCATGAAGATGTAGAGGGCGACGAAGCCCGTGATGACGGTGGTCGGTTCCATGACTAGCGCTCCCTAAAATTAAGCGGCTTCGACGGCTTTCTTCGCCGCCTCATTCTTGATCTCGCCGGCATGCGTGAGGCAGGCCTTGGCGAGCACCTCGTCTTCCCAGTCGATGCTGATCGCTTTTTCCTTCACGAACAGTTCGATCAGGTTGTACTGGTTCTTCGCATACAGCTCGCTGGCGTGTTCGCCGAGCATCGAGGGCACGTTCATCGGGCCGACGACGGTCACCTGGCCGATCTGCACCGTCTCGCCCGGCACGGTGTATTCGCAGTTGCCGCCGCCTTCGGCCGCCAGGTCGATGATGACGCTGCCGGCCTTCATGCCATCGACCTGTGCCTTGCTGATGAGCTTGGGGCTGGGGCGGCCGGGGATGGCGGCGGTGGTGATGATGATGTCGGCAGCCTGGATGTGCTTGGTAACCACAGCCGAGATTTTCTCTTTCTCTTCCGCCGTCAGTTCGCGGGCATAGCCGCCGGTGCCGCGGGCATCGACACCGGTATCCACGAACTTCGCACCCAGCGACTCGGCCTGCTCCTTGGTCTCGGGGCGCACGTCGTAGCCTTCGGTCATTGCACCCAGACGACGCGCGGTGGCGAGTGCCTGCAAGCCGGCGACGCCCAAGCCCATAACCAGCGCCTTGGCGGGGCGGATCGAGCCAACCGCCGTTGTCATCATCGGCAGGATGCGCGCGATCTGCGTCGCACCCATCAATGCCGCGTAATAGCCGGCCAGTGCGGCCTGCGAGCTGAGTGCATCCATCGCCTGCGCGCGGGTGATGCGCGGCACCAGCTCCATCGCGAAGCAGGTGATCTTCTTGTCGCGCAGCTTCTTGACCAGCTCGATTTCCTTGTGGGCGTAGACGAAGGAAATGAGGATGCTGCCTTCCTTCATCGCCTCGACGATCTCGACCGTCGGGGCCTGCACACAGCAGACGATGTCGGCATCGCCCACCATGCCCTGCGGATTGGCGATGGCGTGCACGTTCTTGAAGGCTGCATCGGGCAGCTTCACCGCATCGCCGGCGCCGGATTGCAGCGAGACTTCAAGCCCCAGCTTGGCGAGTTTGTCGGCAACGGCGGGGACGAGGGCCACGCGCTTCTCAAACGCGCGGGTTTCTTTGAGCACGGCGAGTTTGACTGGCATGGACGCTCCTGATCGGATGTGGTTGGATGCGGCCCGCGCCACCTTCCCAGTGGCGGAAACCTTAACGCGTTGGGAGTCTAGCCCATGCCATCGATACCAGTCCCGAAAACTTTGCTATCCCTTCTATTACTTTCAGTCATCTTCATTGCGCCGTCGCAGGCGGCCGATGCGCCGCAGATCTACCGCTTCGGCGACTGGACGCTGATCGCCCCGCCGGCGATGACGCCCGAGGCACTGCGCGATGGCACCGCGACGCTGCCGCTGTCCGCCGAGGGCGTGGAGCTGCTGGCGTACTGGCAGGACGGCAGCCAGCGCGCGATGGCCCTGCGTTTCGACGCAAAAGACGCAACGCAGGACGCCGTGGTGCTGAAATCGTTCAAGCGCACCCATCGCATCAAGGGCTGCAAGTTCGGCAGCCTCGCGCGGCTCAAACCGCTGAAAGACTGGCTGCCGAAAGACAAGGGCTTCGAGCCGGCAGTCTTCCCGGACGACGGCGCGATGACCCTGCTGGGCGGCAGCGCACGCAGCCTGCGCCGTGCGGGCGACGTGCTGGTGGCCGACCTCGGCACCACCCGCGTGCAGATTGCCGACGACTCCTCCACCGTGCGGCTGGGCGAGTGGAACTCGGCGGACTTCTGCCGCTTCGAGCTGATTCCCGCCAGCCAGGAGGCGGACGAGGAGTTTTAGTCTTTAGCCGAAGTGGCAGACGTAGTGCAGCGCATCCAGCGTTTCGATCTCGAAACTGGAATTGGCGGGCACGGCAAACGACTGGCCGCCGGTGTAGTCCTTCCAGCCCGGTTCGCCTTTCTGGCGCACGCGGCAGCGGCCGTCGATCAGCTCCATCACCTCGGCAGCGGCGGTGGTGAAGGTGAGCTGGCTCGGCAGAATCACGCCGACGCTCTTCTTGCTGCCATCGGCAAACAGCACGGTGTGGCTGACGCACTGGCCGCCGAAATAGACATTGGCCTTCTTGAGGACGGTGACGTTTTCAAACTGGGACATGGCGGGCGCGCGTTGACGATGAAAAAGGGCCGTCATCTTAGGGCCTCGCGCGGCACCATCACACGGCACTTGCTGAACAAATGCCGTTCAGTGAGATGCATAAAGAGATCTTCATATTTCGGCGATCCGGCATCTGCCCGTGATCGTGCCGAGTAGCTGCTGGGGATAGCGCGATTGCCGTTGCCGCCCAGGCACGGCCCACCGCTACGCGCACTACCAACCCCAGGCCTCACGGCTGTTACGGAGATCACTCAATGTTTCTCAAGCGCACCCTCATCGCAGTCGCGGCTGCCACGCTGGCAACCGGCGCACTCGCGTCCAGCCACCGCGAAGCTCCCTCCATCGCCCAGAACCCCAGCGTCGACGGCACCGATTTCTACATGTTCCGCAGCTACGGCGACAGCCGTCCGCTGAGCGGCGCCGGCGGCTTCGTCACCCTGCTGGCCAACTACAACCCGCTGCAGGACAGCTACGGTGGCCCGAACTATTTCGCGCTCAACCCGACCGCGCTCTACGAAATCCATATCGACAACAATGCCGACGCGGTGGAAGACATCACTTTCCAGTTCCGCTTCACCAACACCCTGCTCGGTCTCGCCGCCACCGGCACGCCGGCGGCCACCACGGGCACGCCCAGCGGTGCGAACCAGCCCATCCCGCTCATCAATCTGCCGCCCACGGGCAACAACCCGGCGCTCAACCGCACCGAGACGTTCACCGTCGGCGTCGTGCGCGGCCCGCGTCGCGGTGCCGCCGCTTCGCCCCTCACCAACGTGGCGGGCGGCAGTGCGACCTTCACCAAGCCGGTGGACAACATCGGCCCCAAGTCGATCCCCGACTACCCGGCTTACGCCAACCAGTTCATCTACAACGTCAACATCCCCGGTTGTGCGATCCCCGGCAAGCTGTTCGTCGGCCAGCGCAAGGAAGGCTTTGCGGTCAACCTCGGCGAAGTGTTCGACCTCGTGAACCTGAACCCGCTGGATACCAGCCGCAACAGCAAGGGCAGCGCCACCGCCATCAAGAACATCACCACGCTGGCGATGGAAGTGCCCAGCAGCTGCCTGGTGCGCGATGCCAACTCGCCGGTGATCGGCGGCTGGACCACGGCCAGCCAGCGCCAGTCGCGCGTGCTCAACGCCAAGCCCTCCGGTGCGGCCGGCTCGGCCCGCGCCACCGCGCGCAGCGCTTCGGTTGAAGGCGGCGCCTGGACGCAGGTGTCGCGTCTCGGCTCACCGCTGGTCAACGAGGTGGTGATCGGCGTCACCGACAAGGACCGCTTCAACGCCAGCGAGCCCAAGGACGATCCACAGTTCATCAACTACGTCACCCAGCCGACGCTGCCGGTGCTGTTGAACGCGCTGTTCGGCGATGCCGCCAAGGTGCCGCCGACCCCGCGCAACGACCTGGTCGCAGCCTTCCTCACCGGCGTCGATGGCGTCAACGGCGGCGTCACCGGTGCCACCAGCAGCCTGGTCGCCCCGGGCGAGATGCTGCGCCTGAACACCGCGTTGCCGGCCACTGTGGCCGCCAGCCAGCAGAACGTGGGCGCGGCGCTGTGCTTCCGCAACGACGGCATGCTCGACACCGGCAACCCCGGCTGCGACCCGGCCGGCTTCCCCAACGGCCGTCGCCCCGGCGACGACGTGGTGGACATCGAGCTGTCGGTGGTCGCGGGCTTCCTGCTCGGTGCCAACAATCCCAATCGCGGGCCGGACGGCAACTACCGCGTCTACCACGACCAGGCCTTGAACGACGTGTCGCAGTTCGACACCACCTTCCCGTATCTGAAGGCACCGCGCCCGGGTTCGCCCAACGGCACGGGTGACAACCAGAGCGGCATCACCAATCCGTCGGCACCGTAAGGGAGGCTGGTCATGAAATCACCGCATGTTCTCGCCGCGTCATTCGTCGTTGCAGCCGCTCTGTTGAGCGGCTGCAACGACACCAATGCTCCGCAGGCACCCGGCATCATCACCACGCCCACCAACCCACCCATCAACATGTCCATCAGCCAGTTCGTGGCATCGCTGATCGCGATGGTGACCGGCTCGGCCTGCAACACCGCCACACCGGCCTCGCTGGACGGGGTGACGCTGACCGACGACATGGAATCGAAGGACGCCAACACGCTGACCGTGAACTGCGCGAGCTGAAGGCGCTGTTTTCTGTTGGTTTTTAGAACCCCGCCTTGGCGGGGTTTTTTATGGGCGCTGCATCAGTAGGAATAACGCAAGGTGATGCGGCCGTTGATCGGCTCGATCGGGTGGAAGTGCACGTCGTTCACGCCCTCCGCAGGCTCGCCGTTGAGGCGGGAGCCGTAGAAGTAGTCGATGTCATGGTCCTTGGAGTCGAACAGATTGGTGATCTGCGCGCTGACTTTCAGATTCTTGGTGAAGTGATACCCGGCACCAACGTTGACGATGGTGGTGGGCTGCGACGACACCGTGGCCGCCTCGTCGAGCGGGCGCTTGCCGAAGTAACGCACGCGCAGCGCCGCCTCCCAGCCTTGGGGACTGTCGTAGGTGATGCCGACGGCGGCGACACCCTGCACGGCTTGCGGTACGTGGTCGCCGATGACGGCGCCGGTTTCGTCGCGCTGCTGCTGGCGAAAGCGGGCCTGGGTGTAGGCCAGGTCGGCATCGACCAGCAGGTATTTGATCGGGCGCGCATACACCGCCAGCTCGGCGCCGTAGCGCTCGGTGGCGCCGAAGGGCTCGGTGGTGCCGGCATCGCCGACATAGACCAGCTCGGAGTCCGAGCGCAGACGGAACACGCTGGCGGCCACCTGCACCTTGGGGATCAATGCCGTACGCAAGCCCAGATCGATCCCGCGCGCCGCGACCAGCGGCGTGACCGGGGCCACCGCATCGCCACTGCGCGGATCGATGGTTTGCGTCGCACCCCGTGCGTCGTTGCTGTGAAAACCCTGTCCGATGTTGATGAAGAACTCGGTCTTGGCGAACGGCCCCAGAATCAGTGCCGCTTTGGGGCTGAACAAGGTATCTGACGCTGTGCCGGTGTTGGCCGCGTTGTTGTTGGCCACGTCGAAGTCGATGCTGTCGAAGCGGGCACCCAGCGTGAAGCGCGCCCAGGGGCTCAAGTGCGCCGCACTTTGCACATAGGCCGCACCGCTCCACTCCTTGACGTCGCTGACGGTGGTGGTGCTCAGGCGTTGCCGCGCACGGGTGAGGTAGAGGCCGACGTCGTCGATATCGTCATAGCGGGTTTGCAGGCCGACTTCGTTGTCGAACTTCAGGCCGAGCAATGTGCTGCTCAGCTTGTAGCTGGCGCTGCCGCCATAGACGTTGCGCTTGTCGGACTGGTTGAACTGGTCGCCGTTGACCGGGTCGTCGAGGAAATAGGTGAAGTTGGAAAACAGCTCCAGCCGGTAGCGGAACGCGTAGGCAGCAACCGTCAGCGTGCCCGGCCCCAGCGCGCGGTCGGCACCGCCCGAGAAGTTGATGCGATGGCTGCGGCCGCCATCGGTGGGGTCGATGAAACCCAGGCGGCCGATCTGGCCTTGGTCCACCGCCCGCTGCGGAATCTGGTCCGGCGAGCGGTTGCGGGTGCTGAAACCCGTCGCGGCCAAGTGGTAACCCCCGTCGTCATCGCGCTCGCTATAGCGCAGCACCAGATTGCCCTTGTTGTAGTCCTGGCACAGGTCGTACGGGCCGTCGTAGTGCACGTATTCCGCGCCGTAGACCAGGTCACCGGCACCCATCTTGATGGAGCCGACGCCGAGCAGCCGGCCATAGCCGTAGGCACCGCCCGTGGTCTCGACGTGCTGCTGGTCGAAGCGCTCCTTGTAGCGCACCTCGGCCGCGCCGGCGGCTGAGAAATCACCGTACTGGGCGTAGTACGGGCCCTTGCGATATTCGATCGAATCCACCAGTTCGGGGATCATGAAACCGTTGTCGGCATAGCCCTGGCCGTGCCCGTGGCTGGGCATGTTGACCGGCAAGCCATCGACAAAGACGGCGAAGTCAGTGCCGTGGTCGAGGTTGTAGCCGCGCAGGAAATACTGGTTGGCTTTGCCCTCGCCGCTGTGCTGGGTGACGATCAGGCCCGGCACCACTTCCAGCAGTTCGCCGGTGCGGGAGATGGGCCGGTTTTCGATCTGCTCGGCATAAACGGTGCCGATGGTCGCCGAGTCGGTTTCGCCCACCAGCTGCTGATCGGCCGTGACGGTCACGGTGTCGAGCCTGACCGCCGCACCGCCCGGAACGCCCGCTGCCGTCGCAAGTAGCGGCAGGTTCATCAAAGGCAGGGCTGCAAGGCTGTTCGCCCACCTCTTGGATTGGGTCATCGGTGACTCCGCTGCATGGTGGGATTCGACGTATGAACAACAGTCGAGTCCTCATACGCGCCAGTCCGTGCCGCAGATGCCGCGTTTAGATGGGCAGCCTCCACCCCATGTCGAAGGCGCGGTTGATGAACCAGACCAGTCCCGCCAAGGCCACCAGGGCCGAACCGGGCCAAAGCACCGCGGGCTGATAACCCCGCCAGCGACGCAGCGCGAAAGCCAGCGGCACCAGCACCGCGACCAGCAACAGCTGTGCGGCTTCGACGCCGATGTTGAAACCGAGCAGTGCCAGCAGGCGGCCGGAGGTGGGCAGGCCGAGTTCGAGCAGCGCGCCGGCAATGGCGGTGCCGTGAATGAGGCCGAACACCCAGGCCAGCGCGAACAGCGCGACCCGCCCCGCCATCGGCACCAGATTGTTGAGGCCGGCAAACACCACGCTGAGCGCGACCAGCGATTCCACCAGCCGGGTCGACAGCGAGACCACGCCCAGCGCGGTGAGGCACAGCGTGATGGCATGGGCGATGGTGAAGGCGGTGACCAGCTTGACGGCATCGGCAAGCGCGGGGCCTAGCCGCTGCACCGGCTGCCAGCGCTTGCCCTCACGACGCAGCGCGGCCGGCAGGAACAGTCCGGCGATGAACAACATGTGGTCCCAGCCGCTCCAGACATGCGCCAGACCTTCATGCACATATTCGCGCAGCGTCGCCCAGCCGCTACGCGCGCCGCGCAGGGTCAGGGTCTGTTGCTCAGGCGTGAGGGTGGCCGAGCTGCTGTGGCCCTCCTGCTGCCAGCGCACGAGCGCGCGGTGGCTGGCGTCGAACTCGAAGAGGGCGCGATCGGTCAGCTGCCACTCGCCGGGCACCGAGGCACATTTGGCAATGAACTGAAACACCACATAAGGGCCATCGGCATGGTCGGTGACTTTCACCTCGGGGCTGGCGGTGAGCGCGCAGGGCGCGGCATCGCCTGCAATGTGCAATCGCGGTATGAGGTAACCCAGCAAGACAGGTGCGGCCGTCTGCAATTCGGCCCAGGTCAGCTGGCCGTTGTCGTCGGCATCCACGCCCAGGGCGTCGTCGAGATCGCGCAGCGCGTAGTCGGCGCGCAGCTCCACTCGGTCCGCCGCGACCACCGCCTGCAGGTAGGCCGTGCTGCCGCTGTGCGCGTGGGCGACGCTTGCGGCAAGCGCCAATGCGGCCAGTGCTGCGCGCCGGAGAATGCTCATGGCGCGGCGTCCAGTTGGACAAGCAGCGGCTTCAGTCGCACATCCTCGATCTTCGTACTCAGCATCCAGACGCGCACCGGCTCTGCGGCGGCATGATCGCCAGCGGCCAGAGCGGCTTGCAGCAGCAGGCGCGCGTCGGCGGGCTCGCGCTGCTCGGCCCAGTTCTGTTGCGCCAGCACCAGCGCGGCTTTCGCGTCGCGCTGCAAGTGCAGTGCTGCCATGCCCTGCTCGCGGCGGTGCGGAGGGTCGCCGCGGCTGGCGACGAGCGCATGGCGTTCTTGCAGCGCCTTGAGGTGAAGCGCGGCAGCACCGCTGGCTTTGCTGTCGCCGGCGGCGGCCAGCTGCTGTTCGGCCAGTGCCAGCCGCAGCAGCAGCGGATCGAAATCGGCCTCGCCCGCCAGCAGCGTTTTGACTTCGGCGGAACGCTGCTGATCGAGCAGAAAATCGGCGTAGGCAGCCTTGAGATACACGTCGTTTTCGCCTGCTGCCGTGGCTTCGGCCAGGGCGGTGGCGTAGTGCTCGGTGGCGCGCGGCAGATCGCCCAGACGCTCGGCAATCTCGGCGGCCTGCGTGAGCGCCCAGATGCGGATCTGGCGCGGCGCCTCCGGCTCGCGGGCCAGTGTCAACTCGATGGCTTGCAGCGCGCTTTTGGCCTGCCCGGTAAGCCCGCCGACAGTGCCGATACAGGTCGCCGTGACCAGCAGGCCGGCTTGCCCGATGAGTGCGGCACAATCCGGCCGCGCCCGCTGTGGCTCGCCCTGCACCATGCGGATGTTGGCGCGGATGAGGTGGGCCTGTGCGTTCCGCGCGTCGGTGGCGAGTACGGCGTCGAGATCGGCCAGCGCGGCGGCAAAATCGTGGCGCTGCTGCAACAGCGTGGCGCGCACGAGGCGCACGGGCAGCGAGGGCGATGGTGCCGTCCAGTCACTGCCCAGCAGCGCCTGAGCCTGGCCGAAGTAGCGTGGATCACCCGTGCTGCGGCCGCGGTCGATGGCAGCTTGCGCGGCGGCGACGCGCGATGCGGGGTCGCTGGGCAGGCTTAGGCCACGGGCCTCACGCAGCGCCTTGGCCGCACCGGCTGCGCGTTGCAGCAGCACGGTATCGGAGGATGAAGGTGTGTAGGGTTCGGCAGCGTGCGCGGCCCACGCTGAAAGCGAAAGCGCCAAGGCTGCGAGGCTTTTCGCAGATCCCGAGCGCCGCTTGCGGCCGCCCGCAGAAAGAGGCGCTTGGGTGCCATCTGATTGTTCCGCTCCGCCAACCACCGTCATGCCTGATCCCGCATCAAAACAGATAAGGGCCTTACGCCCTCCGCGCTGTTGCGGATGCGGTGATGTGCGGCGACGCCTCAGTTGTCGATCAGCTCGAAATCGGCTTTAGACGCGCCGCAATCGGGGCACGACCAACCGGCAGGGACATCGTCCCACAGCGTGCCGGCGGCGATGCCTTCTTCCGGCCAACCCTTGGCCTCGTCATAGATGTAATCGCAAACGAGGCAGCGCCACTTTTTCATGAACCGGTTCCGATGGGTTGAAGGCGCGCGAGTTTAACCTCGCCCGCGGGGGCGAGGCTATACGACCGCAAACGCTATTAGGCGGTGGCGACGGACGCCGATTGCGAATACTTGGCGATCACCGCGTCGCGCACCGAGGGCTTGATGTTGGCCTTGCGCATGTCGCCCTGATGATGGGCCACCACTTTCGGGTCCATGAGGCGGAACCACAGCGGCGGGATGTAGGCGACCAGAATCATCGCCGCGTACCCCGAAGGCAGCGACGGCACGCCCTCGAAATGGCGCAGCGTCTGGTAGCTGCGCGTGGGGTTGGCGTGGTGGTCGCTATGGCGCTGGAGGTGATAGAGCAGCACGTTGGTGACGATGTGGTTCGAGTTCCAGGAGTGGTGCGGCTGGCAGCGCTCGTAGCTGCCGTCGGCGCGCTTCTGGCGCATCAGGCCGTAGTGTTCGAGGTAGTTGATGACTTCGAGCAGGCTGCCGCCGTAGGCACCGGCAATGGCGACGAACAACACCGCCTGCCAGCCGAGCCAGACGCCGACGATCGTCCAGAGCACGATGGTCATCGCCGTGCTTTGCAGGTTGTCGTTGCTCCAGTGCCAGACGCTCTTGCCCTCGCGTTCGAGACGCTTCTTCTCGATATTCCAGGCCCGCTTGAAAGAGCCTGCGACGCAGCGGGGGAAGAACTCATAGAAGTTCTCGCCAAAGCGCGAGCTGGCGGGGTCTTCCGGTGTCGCGACCTGAATGTGGTGGCCGCGGTTGTGCTCGACGTAGAAGTGCCCGTAGAAGCCCGGCGCCAGCATCAGCTTGGCCAGAAAGCGCTCGACGGGACTGGTCTGGTGCCCCAGTTCATGCGCGATATTGATGGCAAGCCCGCAGCCGACGCCGAGCGACAGCGTGAGACCGAGCCAGGCATACCAGGGCAGGTCGTGCGTCGCGCCGAACCAGGCCATGTAGAACCACATGCCGAGATACACCGGCACCGAGGCAAACAGCGCATAGCGGTAATAGCGGTCGCTGGCGAGCGAGGCCATTGCAGAGTCCGGCGGATTGGCATGGTCTTCGCCGATCAGATAGTCCGCCAGCGGGATGACCGCATACAGGATGATGAAGGCGAACCAGAGCGTGACGGCCCAGCCGGTCTGCTCGTAGCCGATGGTGCCCGCAATCGGCAACAGCAGAATGAGTGCCCCCAGGGGCCACAGATAACGCTTGCTGTCAGACCAATTGCCGGATGTGGGTAGGGTGGCTGTTGCCATGACTCTCTCCTCTTTATTTAACTAACCGAACGTTCAATTAAGTTAAAAGAGCGCAGAAAAAGTGTCAACGCCGCTGGTCAGGTGGGAGATGCTTCAGGTGGGTTGCGCCGCCCGCAAGGCCCGCGGCGGCACCGCGCCGCGATCAGCCGAAGCTGCGCAGCCGCTCGGCCGTGGATGCCGCGCGGGCACGCAGGGTTTGCAGCGCCTGCTGCACCAACGGCTCGGGATTGAGCGGCTCGGCCAGACCGGAAGTGAGGTCTTCCACAAACTGGCTGGCGCGCATGGCGAGCACAATCACGCCATCGAAGCCGCTGAAATTGACGCGGTCCTGTTCCAGGTGCACACCCACCAGCGAGAGCCAGCGGTCGTCGCCGCGCTTGTAGTCGCGCACGCGAAACCATTGACCGGTCTTGAGCAGCGCCACTAGCGGGTCAGCCTCTGGCACGCCGGTGCGCATCTCATTGCTGGCGATGATGGGAGTGAGTGAATAAACGTCCGGCATATGGCTCATGGAAGTTGGCGTGGACGGGCGCCCTGGCGAAGGTGCAGAAACCATTGCAACACCCGTGCCGACCGGGGCATTGCCGGCTTCAGGCAGCGCTTTGGATGGTTTCGCACGCTGCGCTTCTTCTTCCAGCTCCGCATAGGCTTTTTCAAGCTCGGCGCAGACGTCGGCGATGTGCAGGTCCGGCAGCCCGACATCGAGAAAGATCGTGTGCAGCGCACGCAGCACCGCTTGCCGCTCTTCATGGCCGATGCACAGCGCAAAACTGTCGACGAAGCGCTCCAGCAGCTGACGCGCCTGCCGGGTCTGCGGCGAGGCCGCGCCGTGGCGCAGCATCAGCGTGCAGAGCAGCGGTAAAAATCCGCGCGTGAGCGCGCCCCTGGCGGCCGTCGGCAGCGAGAGGTCCAGCGTGCGCGCGTCGATCTCGCGAGTGGCCAGCGCGCGTATGCGGTGCAGCAGGCTTTCTCGGCGGGCGTCCTGCTCCCTGCTCATCTGCTGGCGAAATTGGTAGGCGAGATCGCCATCCAGCGGCAGCAGCATGGACAAGGCATCCATCGCGAACTGGCCGTGGATGCTGATGCGCGCCGCGATGTGCTTGAGTTCCAGCCGCAGCGGCGCCAGCGAATAACCTTGAAGACCGATGAAAGCGGCTTGCAGCAGCAACTCGTCCACCGCCTTCCGCACCGGATGCACCGCCTGGGTGAAAAAGGTGGGGTCGCAGAGCGCGGCCTTGATGATGGCCAGACGCAGCGATTCGAGCTCGGGCGCAAAAGCGGGCGGCAGTTCGGGCTCCGCGATCAGGCTGTCCATCCAGCTGCCCGCCAGGGCCGTGATGAACCCCGCATCGCTGCCGCCGAAAGGAGGCTCTATGGCTCGCAGCAAAGCCTGCGCCAGCGTTGCGTCCGTGTCCGCAACTGGGGACGTGTGCAAAGCCCGCAAGGCTTGCAGCGTGGCGGCCGAGATCATCGGGGCAACATCTTGCGCCACCGCGTTATGCAGACGGTCCGACAACGGCCGGGCGCGCTGCAAACCGAGCTGATCGAGTATCGCGAGCGCGGTCTGCACCAGCAGCGGCCAGGCGTTGAGCGCATGGCTTTCCACCAGCCGATACGCCAGCACACGTTCAGACATCGCAAGCCCGGCGGCGCGCAGCGCCTGTGCAAAACAATCGGGCAGCGTGCTGGCATTCAAGGCGCTGCTCAGCGCCGGCAGGCCCAGGTCACGCGCCGCCCATTGCAGGCGAGACAGCAACTGGCGGCCGTCTTCGCCCGCCTTTTCTTCTGCCTGCTGTGCAAGGTGGCTGAGAACGATGTTCTCTTCCATCTCTTCCGTCGGCAGCAGGCACAGGCGCTCCAGATCAAAAACGCCTGTCCTCGAAGATCGCTTGAGCGGATCGAACCGCGCCTTGAGCGCCGCGACGAAGCCGCGCACAAAAGCCGGCCGGTTCATCGACAGCGAGTGGCCGAGATCGAGCACCGCGCGGGTTTCGCTGGCATTGCGCGACTCGGCCAGCAGCGCTTGCACGGCGGCATCCATCTCATCGACAAACGCGCGGACGACGTCTTCGCCTGCCTGCACCATGCGCTCGCGCAGCTGCGCCTGCAGGGGATGCGTCACCGACGCGGGTGCGCCCATCGCCTCACCCGCAAGCGGCTGCAATTGCAGCGGGCGTTGGGGATAGAGCGTCTGGATTTGAGCGGCCATGCGGTCACACTAGGCGCGACACCACTTGCCGCTGATGTGGCGAGACACAAGGCCATCGCCTGCTGACGAGCGGCGGTGCATCTTATATCCGCTTATCCGCATAGGCGGATAATTGATACACTGCAAGGCCGCAAGGAGTTCACCTATGGCTGCTGACGCATCTGCACCCTCATCAACCCCCAGCTCGCTGATCCGCCCCGACTGCACCGAGCAGCTGAAGGGCTTCCTGGCCGAGCGCGTGATGGTGATCGACGGCGCCATGGGTACGATGATCCAGGGCTACAAGCTCGAAGAAGAGGACTATCGCGGCAAGCGCTTCGCCGACTGGCCGCACGACGTGAAGGGCAACAACGATCTCTTGGTGCTGACCCAGCCGCACATCGTGCAGGAGATCCACGGCAAATATCTGGAAGCCGGCGCGGATTTTCTCGAAACCAACACCTTCAACGCGACCACCATCTCGCTGCACGACTACGGCATGGGCGAGTTCGCCTACGAGTTCAACTTTGAGGCCGCCAAGGTCGCACGCTCAGCCTGCGACGAGTGGACGGCCAAAACGCCGCACAAGCCGCGCTTCGTCTGCGGCACGCTCGGCCCGACGTCGCGCACCTGCTCGATCTCGCCGGACGTCAACGACCCCGGTGCCCGCAACGTCACCTACATGGAGCTGGTGACCGCCTACATCGAGCAGGGCAATGGCCTGATCGACGGCGGCGCGGATGTGCTCTTGATCGAAACGATCTTCGACACGCTCAACGCCAAGGCCGCGATCTTCGCCTGCCTCACCCTGTTTGAAGAGCGCGGCCGCAAATGGCCGATCATCATCAGCGGCACTATCACCGATGCCTCGGGCCGCACGCTTTCAGGCCAGGTGACCGAAGCATTCTGGAACTCGATCTGCCATGCCAAGCCGCTCGCCGTGGGCCTCAACTGCGCACTCGGCGGCAAGGACATGCGCCCCTACATCGCCGAGCTGGCACGCGTCGCCGACTGCTATGTGAGCTGCTATCCGAACGCTGGTTTGCCGAACGCTTTCGGCGAGTACGACGAGCGCCCGGACGAGACGGCGGCCATCATCAAGGAGTTCGCCGAGAGCGGTCTCGTCAACATCGTCGGCGGCTGCTGCGGCACTTCGCCGGGACACATCGGCGCGATTGCGCAGGCCGTGGTGGGGATTCCGCCGCGCAAGCAATCGACACCGCCCAAGGCCTTGCGCCTTGCAGGCCTCGAACCTTTCACGATCGGCCTCGAAGGCGAGCGACAGCTGTTCGTCAACGTCGGCGAGCGCACCAACATCACCGGCTCGGCCAAGTTCCGCGACCTCATCAAGTCCGGTGACTACACCACCGCCGTCGCGGTGGCGCGCCAGCAGGTGGAGGCGGGCGCGCAGATCATCGACGTCAACATGGACGA
>JAUSQI010000172.1 GCA_030652575.1 Stagnimonas sp.
AGATGGGCGACAAGACCCAGATCGCCACCGTGGCCCTGGCCGCGCACTACGCAGCGGCATTGACGGTGGTTGCAGGCACTATGCTGGGCATGTTGATTGCCGACGTGCCAGCGGTGTTCGCGGGCGACAAACTGGCCAACAAGATACCGATGAAGCTCGTGCATTCCATTGCCGCCGCCATCTTCGCCGTGCTTGGTGCGGCGACCCTGCTGGGCGCAGGTTCAAAGTTCGGTTTCTGATCCCATGAGCCCGCCGATGAGCGAGTCGCACTTTTTGCTCGGCGTACAAGTGCTGCTCAGATTGATCGGCCGCCGCACAACAGCGGCTTCAGGGCACCCAGCGCTTGGCCAGCTTGCGGGCCAGTGTGCGGCGGTGCATACCGAGGCGGCGAGCCGTCTCGGAAATGTTGAAGTCGGTTTCGGCCAGCACTTCGTGAATACGCTCCATCTCCAGCGTCTTGATCGACGTCGCGCGTGTCGATACCGGCAGTTCGGCCTGCTCGGCGGTCGTGTCGCCGGCAAAGGCGGCTTCGATATCGTCGGTGTTGGCCGGCTTGACCAGGTAGTTGCTCGCGCCGAGCTTGATGGCTTCGACGGCGGTCGCGATGCTGGCAAAGCCGGTGAGCACGACGATCAGCAGCTCGGGATTGTGGAGATGCAGATGGCGCACGACGGCGAGGCCGGATTCATGCCCGAGCTTGAGATCCACCACCGCATGCGTGGGCGTGTGCTGACTCAGCAATGCCACCACGGCATTCAGGGCCGCAGCGCTCAGCACGCTGTAGCCGCGCCGCTCGAAAGAGCGCCGCAGCGTGCGGGCAAAGGCCTCGTCGTCCTCGACGATCAGCAGCACGCGCTCAGTCACCTTGCGCTACCTCGCCCTCGATGGCCAAGGCCGCGACGGGCAGGGTGAGTGTCACCACCGCGCCGCCGTTTTCCGCGTTGGCCGCCCGCACGGTGCCCCCCAGTTTGCGCAGCACGTTCACCACCAGAAACAGCCCCAGGCCGCTGCCGGGTCGTCCCTTGCTGGATTGATAAGGCTTGCCGAAGCGCTCCAGCATCTCGGGTGCAAAGCCGGGGCCGTGGTCGCGCACGGCAAGGCGAAGCTGGTCGGCATCGCAGCGTACCAACAGCTCTACCCAGGCAGGCGAGACTTCGCGGGCATTTTCCAGCACGTTGAAGATCACCTGTCGCAACGCGGTGTCCGAGACGATCGGCGCACGCGAGAAGGTGCTGAAGTCGAGAGGCTCTTCGACGACGTAGTCCAGCGCCATGCCCGGATGCAGGCCTCGCCACTCGCCGACCAGTTCGTCGAGCAGGCGCGAGAGTGTCGTCAGCACCGGCGACTCGCCACGCGCCTCGCCAGCGGAGAGCAGAATGCCGCTGACGATGTTCTTGCAGCGCTTCAGCTCGGCATCCATCTCGTTGAGTTCCTGAAGCCGCTCCGGGTGATCGCGAAACTCCTTGAAGTGACGCCAGTCGCCGAGGATCACCGACAGCGTGGACAGCGGCGTGCCCAGCTCATGGGCGGCGCCGGATGCGAGCAGACCCATGCGGACGATGTGGTCTTCCTCGGCAGCATGCTGGCGCAGGTCGGCCAGGCGCTGATCACGACGGCGCAGGTTGGCGTTGATGCGGCTGAAGAACAGCACCAGCAGCACGACATTGAGAACGAAGCAGATCAGCGTGCCGCGCACATGCAGCGCGAACATGCGTTCGGCGTCGTTGGCTTGCAGGCTCAAGGGGACGTAGAACTGCGTCAGTGCGGCGAAGGCTACACAACTCACAGCGACCAGCACCCAGGTCGACCAAGACTCCAGCAGTGTGGCGGCGAGCACCACCTGCAGCAGATAGAGAAACACGAAGGGGTTGGTCGCCCCGCCACTGAAGTAGAGCAGTGCCGTGAGTGCCACCACATCCAGCAGCAGACCGGCCATCAGGTCTGCGTTGCGCACCTCGCCCTTGCGGCGCGGCCGCATCATGCTGACCAGGTTGAGAAGCACCAGGCCGCCGATGACGGCGAACATCGGCCCCAGTGGCAGCTGCACGTCGAACACCAGCGTGCTGAAGACGATGGTGAAGGCTTGGCCGAACACCGCAAGCCAGCGCAGCTGGATCAAGAGCAGGGCGTTGCGCTGCCCGGCGGTCTCGCCCAGGGAATCCAGCAGCGAGGGATGACTGGCGAAGGCTTTTGCAGTGGACATGACCATGATCCTAGCAGCCCGTTGCGGCGGGCTGGCTCAGGCTCGCGAGTCCTGTCGCAGGCTGCGTTCGCGGCGGATCACCAACGCGGCCCCGAACGGCACCATCAGCGCCAGACCGAACCAGGTCAGCGCGTAGACGAGATGGCTGTTGTGAAAGCGCACCACGGTCAGGCCGCCGATGGGGCCGCCCTCAATGGTCGCGGCCGCGTCGACGAAGTAGGGGGCCACTTCGCGCGCGGGCAGGCCGCGTGCGGCGGCGATGGCCGCGACATCGCGCGAGTACCAGCGGTTGTTCGCTAGATCGTTGTGGCGCAGGAATCCACCTTTCGGCTCGGTCAGTCGCAGCAAGCCTTCGACGCTGACTGAGCCGGCCACTTGCCCCTCGGCGCGAGTGGTGGCATCGCGTTTCTGCATTTCAACGAAGCCGCGATTCACCAGCAGCCACCAGCCATCGCTCGTATGCAGTGGCGTCACCACCCAGCAGCCGGGTCCGCGTTCGGTGACGGCCTGTGTGCAGGCTTCGAGGTCGTGTCGGAACTCGCCTTCGACGCGCACACGGCGATAGGCATCCGCAGGCGCGATACGGGGCCAGTCGGCAGGGCCAGGTGCAGCAACCGGCGCTGCGGCCAGCATGCGTTCGGTGCGGGCGATGAGGTCGAGCTTCCAGCTCAGGCGATGCAGCTGCCAGATGCCCAAGAACATCAGCCCTGCAAAGCTCGCGACGGCCAGCAGCGCAAGCAGCGTCCTGGCAACGCGGCTCAGCGGCCGGGCAGGCTCGGCATCCATCTCGAAGCGCTCAAGGCGCCTGCCGCATCTCGTGGGCGTCCATCGGCATCATGTTCTCGTTCATGTGGTACATCACCCACAGCGAACCCGAGAGCGTAATGACCACCAGCACGGCGGTGAAGATCAGCGCCAGCATGTTCCAGCCACCTTCGGAACTTGTGTTCATGTGCAGGAAATAGATCATGTGCACGAGGATCTGCACGAAGGCGAGGGCCATGATGATCAGCACCGTCGCCTGCTTGCTGGGCAGCACGTCGCCCATGACCAGCCAGAACGGGATGGCGGTGAGCACGACCGAGAGAATGAAGCCGGTCATGTAGCCCTTGAAGCTGCCGTGCGGCTCCTGCTCGTCGTGGCCGCCGGTGTCGTGGTGACCGTGAACCTGCGGACTGCCTGCCTCGTTTTCCTTGTGCATCGCGGTACTCATCGCAGCACTCCCATCAGATAGACGAAGGTGAAGACGCCGATCCAGACGACGTCGAGAAAGTGCCAGAACAGGCTGAGGCAGGCGAGGCGCCGCATGTTGGGCACGGTGAGGCCACGGCGATGCACCTGCGCCATCAGCACCACCAGCCAGACGATGCCGAAGGTGACGTGCAGGCCGTGGGTGCCGACCAGAGTGAAAAAGGCCGACAGAAAGGCGCTGCGCTGCGGGCCCGCGCCCTCATGGATCAGGTGATGAAACTCATAGAGTTCGAGCGCGATGAAGGCGATGCCGAACAGGCCGGTGATGCCGAGCCAGACCAGCGTCGCAGTCTGGCGCTTGCGCGCCATCTCCAGCATGGCGAAGCCGTAGGTGATCGACGACAGCAGCAGCATGGAGGTATTGACGGCGACCAGCGGCAGGTCGAACAGATCCTTCGGGCCGGGGCCGGCGGCATAGCTGCCGCCGAGCACGCCGTAGGCGGCGAACAGCACCGCGAACAGCAGGCAGTCGCTCATCAGATACAGCCAGAAACCGAGCAGCGTGGCGTTCTCGGGGTGATGATCTTCGCGCAGGTAGAACGAGTTGCGCTCTTCCGGGCTGAGTGTGGTGGCAAGGCTGCTCATGTCAGGACCTCAGTGCCGAAAGCTGACGGGTTCGCGTGTCTTCGATGTCCGTCACCTCGTTCGCGTGGATGTGGAAATCGCGGTCGTAATTGAAGGTGTGGCCAATGGCCGTGCCGATCAGCGCCACGAAGCTCAAGCCGGCCAGCCACCAGATGTGCCAGATGAGTGCAAAGCCCAGCACCGCGCTGATGCCCGCCAGGATGATGCCCGCCGAGGTGTTGCTTGGCATGTGGATGTCGACGTAGCCATCGCGCGGACGCTCGTAGCCACGGGCCTTCATGTCGTGCCAGCTGTCGAGTTCGTGCACGCGCGGCGTGAAGGCGAAGTTGTAGGCAGGCGGCGGTGAAGAGGTAGACCATTCCAGCGTGCGGCCGCCCCAGGGATCGCCACTGTCGTCGCGCAGCGCCTCGCGGCGTTTGAAGCTGACGTAGAGCTGGATCAGGAAGGCCAGGATGCCGAAGCCGATGAGCACGGCACCGAAGGCGGCGACGACGAAGAAAGGTTGCAGGCTCATGTCCTCGAAGTGCGAGACGCGCCGCGTTACGCCCATCAGGCCCAGCACGTAGAGCGGCATGAAGGCGAACAGGAAGCCGATCTGCCAGAACCAGAACGAGACACGGCCCCAGAAGTCGTCGAGCTTGAAGCCGGCCACTTTCGGGAACCAGTAGTTGATGCCCGCGAACACGCCGAAGATCACGCCGCCGATGATGACGTTGTGGAAGTGCGCGATCAGGAACAGCGAGTTGTGCAGCACGAAATCCGCCGGTGGCACGGCGAGCAGCACGCCGGTCATGCCACCGATGACGAAGGTGAACATGAAACCCATCGTCCACAGCATCGGCACCTCGAAGCGGATGCGGCCGCGATACATCGTGAACAGCCAGTTGAACATCTTCGCGCCTGTAGGGATCGAGATGATCATCGTGGTGATGCCGAAGAAGCTGTTGACGCTCGCACCTGAGCCCATCGTGAAGAAATGATGCAGCCACACGAGGTAGCTGAGGATGGTGATGACCACCGTGGCGTAGACCATCGAGGCATAGCCGAACAGGCGCTTGCCGCTGAAGGTGGAGACCACCTCGGAGAACACGCCGAACAGCGGCAGGATCAGGATGTAGACCTCCGGGTGGCCCCAGATCCAGATCAGGTTCACGTACATCATGGCGTTGCCGCCGAAATCGTTGGTGAAGAAGTGCGTGCCGACGTAGCGATCGAGCGACAAGAGACCCAGCACGCCGGTGAGCACGGGGAAGGCCGCGACGATCAGCACGTTGGTGCAGAGCGCGGTCCAGGTGAAGATCGGCATCTTCATCAGCGTCATGCCCGGCGCGCGCATCTTGATGATGGTGGCGAGCAGGTTTACGCCAGAGAGCAAGGTGCCGACGCCCGCGATCTGCAAGGACCAGATGTAGTAATCGACGCCGACCCCGGGACTGTAGGCGATGCCTGATAACGGCGGATACGCAAGCCAGCCCGTGGTCGAGAACTCGCCGACGAACAGCGACACCATCACCAGCGCCGCACCCGCCGCAGTCATCCAGAAGCTGAAGTTGTTGAGGAAGGGGAAGGCCACATCGCGCGCGCCGATCTGCAACGGCACCACGTAGTTCATGAGCCCGGTGACGAAGGGCATGGCCACGAAGAAGATCATGATCACGCCGTGCGCCGTGAAGATCTGGTCGTAGTGGTGCGGCGGCAGATAGCCCATCGAATCACCGAAGGCCAGCGCCTGATGCAGTCGCATCATGATCGCGTCGGCGAAGCCGCGGATCAGCATGACGATGCCGAGCACCATATACATCACGCCGATCTTTTTATGGTCGATGGTGCAGAACCAGTCACGCCACAGCCAGCCCCAGGCCTTGGCGCGGGTGATCTGCACCAGCACGAACACGCCCAGCAGTGCGGCGCCGACAAAGGTGGCGAGCAGGATCGGCTCGTGGAAGGGGATCACGTCCCAGCTCAGGCGGCCGAAGATGGCCTGCATCAGCGGTGAGCGTTCGGTGGGCTCGATGGTCATGGCGGTTCTCGGTATCGGTCGTTCGCCGCGTCAGCGCAGCGGGCTGTAGCGCGGCGCGTCGCTGCGGGTGGCTTGCAGTTGATCGGGGCTGATCTGGCAGAGGGCGAGCACGTAGCTGTCCTCGTAGGCGCCGCGGCCCGGCTGGCGTGGCTGGTCGTAGGTGAGGCGGGCGACGTTGTAGACGTTGTTGAGGCCCAGGCCGCCCTTGGCATCGATGCGCATCATGTCGCGCATGCACATCTTGGTCGGCTCGACACAGAGGTTGAGGATGGCGTCGTAGAGGCCGGCCATCGTGCTGCCGTAATGGCGCACGGGTTCGCGCTCGCTGGGTTTTTCCAGCGCCTGGTAGGCCTCGCGGGTCAGCGCCTCCGGCTTGGCGCGCACGTCGGCGACCCAGCGGTCGAAACCTGCGCCGTCCAGGGCCGCAAAGCGGAAGCGCATGTGCGAAAAACCCGCGCCGCTGTAGTTGGCCGAGAAGCCCTCGTAATCGCCGGCCTTGTTGATGATGGCGTGCAGCTTGGTTTGCATGCCGGGCATCGCGTAAATCTGCCCGGCGAGCGCCGGGATGAAGAACGAGTTCATCACCGTCGAAGAAGTGATCTCGAATTCGATCGGCACGTCCACGGGTGCGGCCAGCTCGTTGACGCTGGCGATGCCGTAGTCGGGATAGAAGAACAGCCACTTCCAGTCGAGTGCGACCACCTGCACCTTCAGCGGCTTGATGTCCGCCGGTAGTGGGCGCATGGCATCGATGCGACCGAGCTTGCGGAACGGGTCGAGCGTGTGGGTGGCGATCCAGGTCACGGCGCCCAGCGCGATGACGATGAGCAGCGGTGCAGCCCAGATCAGCAGTTCGAGCTGCGTGGAGTGGTGCCAGTCCGGCGTGTGCTTGGCCTTGGTGTTGCTGGCCCGGTAGCGCCAGGCGAACACGCCGGTCATCACCATCACCGGCACCACGATCAGCAGCATCAGCACGGTGGAGATCACGATGAGATCGCGCTGCTGCACCGCGATGTCGCCCGAGGGCGCCATCACCACTGCATTGCAACCCGTCAGCAGCGCAGGCAGCAACAAGAGCAGAAGGCAGCGGGTGAGGCGGGCGGCCATGACAAACCTCCTTGAAAGCGATGGGCTTACTCTAGGCGCACGCCCTGCCATCCGCGATTGGACGTTTTGTCCTATGTCCATCGCCGCGACATCATGCGATGGTCCAATTCTCTGAAAGGGCACCGAGCCCCAGCGCGAGACCTTTATGCCGATTGCCACGCATCCGTCACCAGACCGTCCCGTTCAGGATGACCCCAGTGCCCATGTTTCACCGGGCGAGATCGCCATCGGTGTGATTATCGGCCGCCTGTCGGAGATGTTCGACTTTTTCGTGTTCGGCATCGCCTGCGTGCTGGTGTTTCCGGCGGTGTTTTTCCCGCACGTCGATAGCCAGACCGGCACCTTCTACTCCTTCGCCCTGTTTTCGCTCGCCTTCGTCGCACGCCCATTCGGCTCGCTGCTGTTTCGCATCCTGCACACACGCTATGGCCGCGGCACGCGGCTGACCATCGCGCTGTTCGCACTCGGCACCGGCACGGCCGGCATCGCCTTCGTGCCCGGCTATGCCACGTTGGGCACCTACTCGATTGCGATCCTCGCCTTCATGCGCATCGTGCAGGGGCTGGGTATCGCAGGTAGCTGGGATGGCCTGCCATCGCTGTTGGCACTCAATGCACCGGAGAACCGCCGCGGCTGGTACGCGATGATCCCGCAGCTCGGTGGTCCGATCGGCTTCCTGATCGCCGCCGGCCTCTTTGCTTTTCTGTATTCGTCACTGTCGCTGGCGGACTTTCTCGACTGGGGCTGGCGCTATCCTTTCTGCGTCGCCTTTGCGATCAATGTCGTGGCGCTGTTCGCAAGACTGCGGCTGGTGGTAACGCCCGAGTTCACCGAGTTGCTGAAGACGCGCGAGCTGGATCCCTCGCCGTTGGGCGATCTGTTTCGCACCCAGCGCGCCAGCATCGTACTGGGTGCCTTCGCACCGCTGGCCAGCTTTGCGCTGTTCCATCTGGTGACCGTCTTCCCGCTGTCCTGGGTCACCTTGTTCAGCGATCAATCGGTGGTCGATTGCCTCATCGTGCAGATGTTCGGCGCGGTGCTCTGCATCGTCAGCATGCTGTTGTCCGGGCAGGTGGCGGATCGCATCGGCCGCCGCGCCACCTTGGCCATCGGCGCAGGGCTGATCGCGCTGTTCAGTCTCGTCGGCCTGCTGCCGGTGTTTCTGCAGGGCACGCCGCTCGGCGCACTGCTGTTCGTGCTCGGTGGCTTCGTGCTGCTCGGCTTCTGCCATGCCCAGGCAGCCGGTGCGATCAACTCCACGTTTCCGAGCCAGTACCGCTACAGCGGTGCAATCGTCACGTCGGACCTGGCCTGGCTGTTCGGGGCCGCTTTCGCGCCTTTGGTGGCGCTGTTCATCGCCGCCAATTTTGGCGTCGGCTACGTGGGGCTTTACCTGCTTTCAGGATCGGTCGGGACACTGCTTGCACTCGGAGTGAACCGCAGTCTTGAGATGCGATCCGAACGGGACCAGTGAACTAAAGGTTTCTTCCAGCATGCGGTCTGCCCGCTTGACGAGGTCGGCAATCGAGAACGGCTAGGTCAACACCTCCATGTCGTGCTCCACCTCAGGCAATCGCCTTGAGAACTTCCGCAACCATGAAGGGCTTGGGCAATATGCCCGCGAAGGTGAACTCGCCGAGCTTGGCTTTGGCGAGATCCGGACGGCCTGAGATCACCAGCACGCGAGACTGCGGGTGCAATTCGTGAAAGCGTTTGACGACGTCGAAGCCATCCGGGCCGTGGCCGAGATTGAAATCGGTGATCAACACATCGACCTCTTCGAGCTGCGCCGCGGAATCGGTGGCGCTGGCTCCATCGCTCACGGCCAGCACGCTATGGCCCTCTTCGACGAGGCAGTCCTCCAGAAACTCCCTGATGATCTGATCGTCTTCCACAAGAAGAATGCGCTTGCTCATGCTTAGGTTCTCCACGGCAGCGGAGGCCAGATTGGCCCACCAATCAGCATGCAGTAGACGTCAGGCTGCTGAGCCGCCACTGAAAATGTCGCCTGGTTAGTCTTTCAACAACGCGGCCACCGCCGCAGCAACACCCTCCCGCGTGTAGGGCTTCTACAGCATCGTGGAATCAGAAAGGCTTTCTGGCGAGGTCGAAAGTTTTGCCTGCGAAACCCTTGCTAGATTTCGAGATCGGCGGTTGCGTTGTCGACCGCCGCCAACAGGTCGGATGCGACAAATGGTTTCCCCAGAATGACGGCACGGCGCCCGTTGGCCAGGCGCTTCCTCGCGCTGTAGGGAAGACCGGTGATCATCAAAACCGCCATTCGCGGCTGCCGGTTCTGGAGGGTCACCGCGATATCGGCACCGTCCATCGTCGCGCCCAGATTGAGATCGGCGATGAGCAGATCGAACTGCGGGTCGCGCCCTGCGGCTTCAAGCGCGCTGTCGGGGGAGACCGCTGTAATGACCTCGTGACCATCATCAATCAGGCAGGCCTGCACGAAGCGGCTCACGGCCTCGTCGTCCTCCACCAAAAGTATTCGCATCGCCACTTACCCGGCCGTCGTTGTTTATTTGATGGCACCGAAATATCGCAAACAGCCGACTTGCAGATGAATGATCGAGTTGGCACACGTTGCGATGGTCGCATGAGGCAGATTGGGGCCCCCGAAGTGGCGCGCTTCAAATGCGAATGACTTTCATCCGGGTGCTATCCCGCGTATGATCTGAACATCAGCCAGCCGGTGGCGAACGCGCCCAGCCAGCCTCCTCATTTATATGTTCGGAATCGCTGGCATGACTGATAAAAATCCCAAGATCGCGCGCGATGCGCGTCGCCTGATGCAGTGCGTTTCGCATGGCGTGCTTTCCACCCATTCCCTGGCGGTGGAGGGTTATCCATTCGGCAGTGTCGTCACCTTTGCCACCGATGCCGCGGGCCAGCCGGTGCTGCTGCTCAGCGACATCGCCCAGCACACCGCCAACATCAAGGCAGATGCCAGGGTCTCGCTGACGCTCGCCGAGCCGAACGACGATCCGCAGGCCGGCGGGCGCCTTACGCTGATAGGCGATGCCGAGCTCATTACCGACCCTGGCAGCTCGGGCATCGCCGATCGCTACCTGCGGCGTTTTCCGGCGGCGGCGCAGTACCACGAAGCGCATGACTTTGCCTATTACCGCCTGCGCGTGCTCAAGGCCCGCTTCATCGGCGGCTTCGGGCGCATCCACTGGGTGTCGGCAGAAGGCATTCAGTTTGCCAACCCCTTCCTCGGCGAGTCCGAGCGCGGCATGTGCGCGCACATGAACGATGACCACGTCGATGCCATGCGCGATTTCTGCCGCATGGCGGGTGTGGAAACCACCGACACCGAGGCGCCGCAGATGAGCGGCATCGACCCGGAAGGCTGCGACCTGCTGCTGGGCAAGAAGCTGTTGCGCTTCGAGTTCGATGCGCCCGCCCTCACGCCCAAGGAGGTGCGCATGGCGATGGTCGCGCTGACGCGACGCGCGCGCAGTGCGGCAGGGCAGGCCAACGCCGTACTCGCGGCATGAACCCGACGCTGCACCGCTGGGGCGCACGGCTGCCACCCCGATGGCGCGCCCGCTTGCAGCGCGTGGCAAAGCTCGGCTTCTGGTTTTTCTTCATCAAGGGAATGCTCTGGTTGCTGGTGCCCGTCGTGCTTGCGCTGTGGGCCACCGAGGCGGCGACACAGGACGCACCCCCTGCCGCCATTGCCGTGCAGTCCCTCGGCGCCAACGAGGGAGAGGCCGAAGTCGAACGACGCGAGCGCGCCGTGCGGCTGGAACAGGTGGTGGTCACCGGCACCCGCACCGCGCACACGCTGAGCGATTCGCCGGTGGAGGTGCAGCTCATCACCGCCGCGCAGATCAAGGACAGCGGCGCACGCGATGTCGCCGAGCTGCTCGAACGCGAAGGCGGCGTGACGGTGACGCGCGTTGCCGGCCGCGGCACCTCCATCGAGATTCAGGGCTTGTCGTCGGATCAGGTGCTGATCCTCATCGACGGCCGCCGGGTGGTGGGGCGTATCAACGGCGCAATCGACCTGACCCGGCTCAAGGCCGCGAACATCGAGCGCGTCGAGATCGTCAAAGGGCCTTCTTCCGCGCTCTACGGCAGCGATGCGCTGGGCGGCGTGGTGAATGTCATCACCAAGAGCGGTGGGTCCGGCAGCACGGTGACGGCGCGCGCCGACAGCGGCAGGAACATGGAAGCCTTCGGCGGCGTCGCCTACGAGCGGGCGCGATCCGGCGGCAACGTCACTCTCGGCGGCACGCTCACCGACAGCTACGACCTCGACAAATCCACACCTTCCACCGACGGCATCACCGGCAACACGCGGTTTGCCGCGCTGAGCCACACCCAGCGCTTCTCGCCCGGTGCGAGCGTGCGCGGCACGCTGGACTACTCGCTGGACGACACCTCCCGCGTCGATGCGGGCTCGGCCGTGTTCGACATCGTCAAGCGCATTGAAGAACTGCGCCTTGGCCTGGCGCCAGAGTTCACGCTGGGTGCGGACACCAGCCTCGTGCTCGATGGCTATTACACCCGCTATTACGATCAGTTCCTGCAGGACCAGCGCGGTGCCGATGCCAACGATCGTGTCGAGAAAACCGTCGATCAGCTTTATGTCACGGGTGCTCAGCTCAACCATCGCCTGGGCCGTCACGCACTCAGCGTGGGGCTGGAGGCGCAGTTCGAGACACTGACTGCCGATCGCCTCGCCACCGACGGCGAGCGCGACCGGCAGTCAGTGTTTCTGCAGGACGAGTTGCGCCTTCTGGCCGATGACGCGCTCACGCTGGTGCCCGGTGTGCGCTACGACCGCGACTCGCAGTTCGGCGATGCGCTCTCGCCCAAGCTGGCACTGCGTTACAACTTCAGCCCCGAGCTGTTCGTGCGTGTCGGCGCAGGGCAGGGCTATCGCGCGCCGGACTTCAAACAGCTGCTGCTGCGTTTCGACAATCCCGCGGTGGGCTATCGCGTCGAGGGCAATCCCGACCTCAAACCCGAGCGCAGCACCGGCTTCAATGTGGGCGCGACCTGGTACGCCAATGCCGGCCTGAGCCTGAGCGGCACGGTGTTCCACAACCGGGTGAAGAACCTCATCGACATCGTGCAGCTCACGCCGGGGCGGCCGACGCCGGGCGACCCGGTGATCTTCGGCTACGTCAACATCGCCCGCGCGCGGTTGACGGGCAGCGATGTGCAGATCGAATGGCGGCCCGCGCTCGATGCCCGGCGGCCGCTGTCGCTGCGGGTCGGCCACGGCTATCTCGACAGCGAGGACGCCGACACCGGCCAGCCGCTTTCGGGCCGCGCCAGGCATCGCGCCAATGCCGATATCGGGTGGCGGCAAGCGGAGTACGAGCTGGGATTGCGCGGCGTGTGGATCGGCAAGCGCATCTTCCAGACCGAACTCGATACCGGCGGCGCACCGACCGGTGCCGGCACCGCCGATCCCTACTTCCTGTTCGACACCCGCGCGCAGTGGAAAGGCTGGCGGGTCTTCGATGTCAGCGTCGGCGTGCAGAACCTGTTCGACGAGGGCGAGCCGCGCTTTCTGCCGATCCAGCCCCGCAGCGTTTTCTTTGAATTGAGCAAGGATTTCCCATGAATCGCATCGCACTCCCTCTGGCTGCTGCGTGGCTGCTTTCGGCTTGCGCGGGCGAACTGCATCTGCCGCCCTCCACTGCGGTGGAGGGCGACCCGGTCGCCACCCCGACACTGCCCGGCCCCGGCGGCGCGCAATCGAGCTTCGCGGCCAGCGGCAGCAGCCTCTACACCGGCAAGGTCGACGCCACCGGTGCGGACTGGATCTATCTCGATCTCGAAACCCAGAAACAGATCGTGCCGGCCAACCCGGCCGCCAGCGGTGACTGGGATCTCGCGTTCAAAGGCAGCGAGGTGAAGCTCAATGGCGGCAGCAGCGGCACGCCGCCGGGTGGTCATGCAGTGCGCCTGTTTGGCGACAAGGTGGCCGAGGGCGTGGTCTATCCGTTCGCGCAGATCACCGGCGCACCTACTGAGACGGCCGTCGAATACCAGACCGACACGCTCACCGCCGCCGGCCCGCTGGATGGTCTGATCCCCGGTTTGAGCACGGGCGGGCAGCCGGTCTATGCGATGACCACCTATCCCGAGGCCGACCAGAGTCCAGGCGCCGTTACCCGCGCGGGCGACTACGGCTGGTACCGCGATGCGGGCCTGGCCGGCATGAATGCGATCACCGTGCGCGGCAACGTCGCCTATGTCATCCGCAGTGTCGAATGCCGTTACTACAAGCTGCGCATGACCGCCTACGCCGATGCCGGCGGTGTGGCGGGCCATCCGGCGTTCGAGTTTGGCGAGATTCCCGGCCCGGTCTGCAGCAGCGGCGGTGGCAGCAGCGCGGTCGCACCACTGGGTCGTGCGGTGTTCACCGCCACCAGCAACAGCTGGAAGATCGCCATCGACGCCACCGACGAGGATGCCTGGGTGCATATCGACCTCACCGCCGCGCAGCAGGTGGTGCCGAGCAACCCGGACAACGACGCCAACAGCTGGGACATCGCCTTCAAGCGCACCGACATCAAGGCCAACAGCGGTGCCAGCGGCAGCGGCACGGTGGCGATCGCCGATGGCCTGCGCGACAGCTGGGAGACCCGCACGGCGGCCTACACCGACACCGCGAAATATCACGTCGATGCAGCCGATGCGCTGGCCTTCATCACCTATCCGGCCGCCGAGCGCACGGGGGATACGGCCTGTGGCGGCATCAACAGCGACTTTGGCTGGTACTACTATTCGGGCTTCTGCAACGATGGCGACGGCGTGCATCACATCAGCCCGCGCGAGGTGGTCTACGTGGTCAAGGGACGCGACGGCAACTACTGGAAACTGCGGATGCTCGACTACTACGACGCGGCGGGCAGCTCGGCGCATCCCTCGGTCGAGTTCGCACCGGTGACCAAACCCTGACGTGCGCCAGCCGCCGTCAGTTGGCGATGCGAACCGGGCGATGCGTTTGCAAGCGCATCGGTGAGTCGATAGTCTCCGCCCACATGACGCTCAGGGTCTTTCGGGTCACCTGGTCTCACACGCGGCTTGCGGGCGTTTTGCAGCTTCAAGCCATTGATTACCCGCTGTAATTTCATAAGGTCGGCCGCCAGGCCTTGCTCCGAAGTGAGCGAACCCGAACTCTTCCCCGAAGCTGCTGCCCCTGCCGAGCCCACAGGCCCGGTGCTGGCGCGCGTCAACGGCCATGCGCTAGACAAGCTGCCGGAAGACCTCTACATCCCGCCCGACGCGCTCTCGGTCATCCTCGAAGCCTTCGAGGGACCGCTGGATCTGCTGCTGTATCTCATCCGCCGCCAGAACCTCGACATCCTCGATATTCCGGTGCACACCATCACCAAGCAGTACGTGCTCTACATCGAGCTGATGACCGAGCTCAGGCTGGAGCTGGCGGCCGAGTATCTGGTGATGGCCGCCCTCCTGGCCGAGATCAAGAGCCGCATCCTGCTGCCCAAGCCGGTGCGCGAAGACGCCGCGCATGAAGACCCGCGCATGGAGCTGGTGCGCCGCCTGCAGGAATACGAGCGCTTCAAGAACGTCGCCGAGCAGATCGACCAGCTGCCGCGCATGGGCCGCGAGCTGCACACCGCATCGGCCAAGCCGGAGGTCATCAAGACCGAGTTGCCGCTGCCGGTGCCCGGTCTTCGCGAGCTGTTGATGGCCTTCCGAGACGTGATGCAGCGGGCGCAGCTGTTCACCAAGCACCAGATCGCGCGCGAGCCGCTTTCTGTGCGCGAGCGCATGAGCCATGTGCTGCAAATGGTCCAGAGCGGGCCGAAGGATTTTTACGAACTCGTCGATTTGAGTGAGGGCAAGGGCGGTGTCGTGGTGGTGCTGCTCGCCATCCTCGAACTCACCAAACTCGCATTGATCGATCTGGTGCAGGACGGTCCCTTCGAGGCCATCCTGCTCGACAAGGCCAAGCCCCGCGAGGCGACTGGCGATGGAGAACTGAGCTATGACTGACCCCAAAGACACGCTGCCGGCAGAAGCTGTCGTCGAGGCGAAAAGCGACACCCAGACCGACGCAGAGCTGCCGCATCCCGCACCCGCAACGCTCGATTACGAGCACGTGTCGCGTGTGGTCGAAGCGCTGTTGCTGGCAGCGGACCAGCCGGTCGCCATTGAACAGCTGGTCAAGCTCGTCGCGGTGGACTACCCGGTCGCCAAGCGCGACCTGCGGTTGGCGCTCGAACAGCTCGACCAGCGCCTGCGCAACAGCGCCGCCGAGCTGGTGGAAGTCGCGAGCGGCTGGCGCATCCAGGTGCGTGCGGCCTACGCCGATATCGTTTCGCGCCTGTGGCACGAGAAACCGCCCAAGCTCACGCGCGCCCTGCTCGAAACGCTGGCGCTCATCTGTTACCGCCAGCCCATCACCCGCGGCGAGATCGAAGACGTGCGCGGCGTGCAGGTGAGCAGCAACATTTTGAAGACCCTGCTCGAACGCGGGTGGATTCGCGAGGTGGGCGTGAAGGAAGTGATTGGCCGCCCGGCCTTGTTCGGCACCACGCACCAGTTGCTCGACGATCTCAATCTCAAGAGCCTCGACCAGTTGCCGGAGCTGCCGGCGATCAAAGACATGGAGCAGCTCGAAGCGGCGCTCACGCGTCTCACCGAAACCACGGCCGCACCCGACGACGTGGCCACGCCACCGAGCGACGCCACGATTCACTGATTCACCTTTGCGGTATTGCAGCACCTACACGCCGGGAGGCGTCACACCATGTCAGAAAGAATCCAGAAGTTTCTCAGCGGTCTCGGCTATGGCTCGCGCCGCGAGGTGGAGGACTGGATCGTTGAAGGCCGCCTTGTCGTCAATGGCGAGGCCGCCACGGTCGGCCAGAAGATCAGCGAAGCCGATGCGGTGAAACTCGACGGCAAGCGCCTGTCGCTGAAAGCCGGCAACGAGCCCATGCGCGTGCTGCTCTACAAGAAGCGCACGGGCGAAATGGTGACGCGCGATGACCCCGAAGGCCGCCGCACGGTGTTCCGCAAACTGCCAGAACTTGAGACGGGCCGCTGGATCGCCGTGGGGCGTCTCGATGTGAATACGTCCGGCCTGCTGCTGATGACCAACCACGGCGAACTGGCCCGCCGCCTCACGCACCCCAGCTTCGAGCAGAAGCGCGAATACGCCGTGCGCGCCTTGGGTGAAGTGAGCGAAGACGCGTTTGCCAATCTGCGCAAGGGCGTGATGCTGGAAGATGGCGAGGCGAGCTTCGAGTCGATTCGCTTCGGCGACAACGAGGTTGAGGACGACGAGGGCGAAGGCGAGGGTGGCGGCACCAGCCGCGCCAACAAGTGGTTCATCGTCACCATCAGCGAAGGCCGTAACCGCGAAGTGCGTCGCCTGTTCGAGAGCCAGGGCCTCACGGTCAACCGGCTGATTCGCACCGCCTACGGGCCGATCAAGCTCGGCGGCGGCATCAAGAGCGGCAGCTACCGTGAGGGCACGGCCGAAGAGCTGCGCCGGCTGATCGAGGCGGTGAACCTCGACGAGAAGGAGCTGCTGCCAGAGCGCGTGCGCGAGTCCCATCGCACCAAGAGCGACTACAGCTTGAACAAGCCGCAGAAGGAGGGCGAGGCAGCTCCAGCCGCACCTGTGAAGCGCGGCGACAGCAAAACCGCCGTGCGCGCGGCTGCGAGAGTGAAGCGTGATGCGCGCCGCGAGAACGATGGTGCGCGTTGGGTGAAGGCCACCAAGGACGAGCGCAAGCTGGTCGAGCGCGCCGAACGCCGCGGCGGCAGCGAGAATGAAGAGTCGACCTACGTGGTGCAGAAGGCCCGTGCGGCCGCCGATAGCCCCTGGGGCAAGACCCGCATCGCGGCGGTGGAGTCCATCGAAAAAGTCAGCGAAGCCACACCGACCCAGCACAAGGCCAAGGGCTTTGGTGCGCGCAGCGAACGCAGCTACAGCGAGCGCGGTGACCGCGCGCCCGAAGCGCCGACGCGCAGCTACAAGCGCGAGGCAGGCGATGGCGAAAGCCGCGCGGCCGGCCCATACGGCGCGCGAAAATCCGCCGCCTATGCCCCGCGTGAAGGCGCTGCCCCGCGCAAGCCTTACGGCGACAAACCCAGCTTTGGCGAGCGCAAACCGTACGGTGAGAAGCCGGACTATGCCGCGCCCCGCAAGCCGTATGGTGATCGCCCGGCACGCGATGAGGGTGAGCGACCGCGCTTCGCCCGCGCCGACAAGCCCAGCGTCAGCAAGCCCTATCCCCGCAAGGACGGCACGATCGGCGAGCGTCCGCCCTTCAAGCCACGCGGCGAGATGGGTGCCGAGCGCAAGCCCTACGGTGATCGGGCCCGCAGCAGCGAAGGCCCCGGCTTCAAACCCCGTTTCAGCGCCGCCTCAGGCGATGGCACCCGCCCGGCCTACAAGCCGCGCGCACCGGGTGGCGACGAACGTCCCCGTTTCGGCGGTGGCGAGCGCAAGATCTTTGGTGCCAAGCCAGCCCCACGCACCGGCAAGCCGACGCAGCGTTTCGTCGTCAAGGATGGCGCTGCCACCCGCCCCGGCAAGCCGCAAATGGGCCTGAAGAAAAAGAAGCCTGAGTCGGACGATTGAGTGGGTGCTGCGCTGACTCCGGTCAGAGCGGCTTTCCACTTTCGGTCTTGCCAGCAAGCAGCGAGACCAGCTGCTGCGCAGCGGCTTCCGGCCCCGGATGTGCCATGCCGGTCTCGCCGGAGTAGCCCTTGACGCGCACCGCCGTGCGCATCGGTCCCGGATAAAAAGTGTTGAAGCGCAGCTGCGGATGCAGGCTGGCGTATTCGAGTGCGAAGGTGGCACTCATCGCCTCGATGGCAGCCTTGGTGATGCCGTAGATACCGTGGTAGGCCTTGGGCGTGCGGCCGGCCGTGTCGGTGACGAACACCACCGGCGCGTCGGCGGATTTCTCCAGCAGCGGCAGGCAGCTGCGCGTCAGCACGTAGGCGGCGGTGAGGTTGGTCTGCAAGCCGTCGAGCCAGTCCTTGGGCGGCACTTCAGCCAGCCGCATGAAGCCGGTGAAGTGGGTCGCGCAATGCACTAGGCCATCGAGCCTGCCGAACTCGGCTTGGAGCGTCTCGGCCACGGCCTCGTGGTCGTTCCAGGTCGCGCCATTGAGATTGAGCGGCACGATGCCGGGTTGTGCGCCGCCTGCTTTCTCGATGAGATCGTAGGTCGCCTCCAGCTTCCTGATCGTGCGGCCGAGCAGGATCACGGTCGCACCGCGACTTGCCGCCGCAACAGCCGTGGCACGGCCCAGACCGTCGCCCGCGCCGGTGATGAGGATGACGCGGCCCTTGAGCGCGTCGGCAGCCAGTGCCGGTGGTTCCGTGATGCTCATGCGATGAGTTTGAGTAGGTCGGTGGGATGCGCGCAGATGAAGTCCGCACCCCAGGTGACCAGGGGATGCTCGCCTTCGTAGCCCCAGGCAGCAGCGACGGTTTTCATGCCGGCGGCGCGGCCGGCGTCGATATCGCGCTTGTCGTCACCCACGTACCAGCAGTGCTCGGGGGCGACACCGGCGCGCTCGCAGGCGAGCAGCAGGCCATCGGGTGCCGGCTTGGCCTTGGGCACCTCGTCGGCGCTGACGATGGCGCAGGCGTCTTTGTCGAGCTTCAGTGCGGCCATCAAGGGGTTGGTGTACTGCTTCGGCTTGTTGGTCATCACGCCCCACTGCACGCCGCTTTGCGCAAAGCCAGCGAGCGTCTCGGTGAAGCCATCGAACAGGCCGGAGCTGTCGGCCAGATGCTCTGCGTAATGGGCGAGAAAGGCGTCGCGGTGACGCGGAAAGTCCGCGTGATCGGGCGTGATGCCGAGCGCCTTGCCCAGCAGTCCGCGCGCGCCGGCGGATGCGACCGGGCGATAGTCCGACAAGGGCAGTGGGCCTAAGCCCTGGGTGCCGCGGATGTAGTTGGCCGCACCGCCAAGGTCGGGTGCGGTATCCACCAGCGTGCCGTCGAGGTCGAAGAAGATGGCCAGCGGAGACGGGGGGCGGGGAATGGGGGATGGGGACATCAGCGTGTCACCCCGTTCCCCGTCCCCTGAACCCCATCACCGCTTTTTCGGCAGTGCAAGAAGTAATTCACGTCGATGTCGTCGTTGATCTTCGCAAGTTGCGTGAGCGGGTTGTATTGCAGGCCCCTGATCTCGACGGGTTCCAAACCCGCCGCACGCGCCCAGGCCGTCAGCTCGCTGGGCTTGATGAACTTGGCGTAGTCGTGGGTGCCGCGCGGCACCAGATTGAGCACGTATTCCGCGCCAACCACGGCGAGTGCGAAGGCCTTGGGATTGCGGTTGATGGTGGAGAACACCACCGTCGCACCGGGCTTGGCGAGTGCTGCCACCGCAGCAATCACACTGGCTGGATCAGGCACGTGTTCGAGCATTTCGAGACAGCAAACGAGATCGAAGCTGGCGGGTTCTTTCACTGCCAGCTCTTCGGCGCTGCTCTTTTGGTAAGTGGCTTTCACGCCAGATTCGAGACCGTGCAGCTTGGCCACTTCGAGCACGTCATCGGCCAGATCAATGCCGGTGGCATCAGCGCCCTTGGCCGCAAGCGCTTCGGTCAGAAGCCCGCCGCCGCAGCCCACATCGAGCACGTGCTTGCCCTTCAAGCCACCTGCGCATTGCTCGATGAAGCGCACGCGCGGGCCGTTGATGTGGTGCAGGGCGCGCATCGGGCCCTTGGCATCCCACCAGGTCGCGGCCTGTTTCTGGAAGTTGGCGAGTTCGGCGCTGTCTGCGTTGCTCATGCGGAGCCTTTGGGTTTGCCGTAGGCGCGTTCGACTTTGGCGACGCGCAGTTCGTAGTGCTCATACCAGCGCGTGCGGTCGTAGTCGCGCGCGGCTTTGTGGTCCATGTTGGCTTTCCAATTTGCAATCGCGACTTCGTCCTGCCAGTAGCTCACCGTAATGCCGAAGCCATCGCTGCCACGTGCGCTCTCGCGGCCGAGATAGCCGGGCATGGTGGTGGCGAGCTCAGCCATCTGGTCGGCCATCTCGACGTAGCCGTCATCCGCGTCGGGCCGCTGCGAGCAGAAGATCACCGCGTAATAGGGTGGCGCGGGGAGTTTCGAGAAACTCATGGTTTGATCTTTAGCGCCCACTCGTTGGCCTTGGCGAGCACTTCATCAATGCTCAAGGTCGTCAGCACGCTGCCTTTGAGCAGCGGTTTGCCTGCCACGAACACATCCGTCACCTGCTGGCTGTTGACGGCGTAGGCGAGATGCGAGAGCACGTTGTAGACCGGCTGGGTGTTGAGTGCGCCGAGATCAACTGCGATGAAATCCGCCTGCTTGCCGGCGACCAGCGAGCCGATCTGCTCGTCGAGCATCAGGGCCCTCGCACCCGCGAGGGTGGCCATGTGCAGGGCGGCGTGGGCGGGCAGGGCTTGGGCGTCGCCTGCGACGGCCTTTGCCAAGAGTGCTGCGGTCTTCAATTCGCCGAACAGATCGAGGTCGTTGTTGCTGGCCGCACCGTCGGTACCGATGCAGACGTTCACGCCGGCCTTGAGCAGCTTGTCCACCGGGCAGAAGCCGCTGGCGAGCTTGAGGTTGCTCTCGGGGCAGTGCGCGACATGCACGCCGAGTTCGGCGGCTTCGGCAATCTCTTGGTCGGTGAGCTGGGTCATATGCACGGCGACGAAATCAGGGCCGAGCAGTTCGAGCTCCTTCAGGCGCTGCCAGGGGCGCATGCCGGTCTGGCCTTCGGCCATCGCTACTTCGCCGGCGGTTTCGTGCACGTGCATGTGGATGCCGATGCCGAGTTCGTTCGCCAGCGTACGGATCTTGCGCAGTGGCGCATCGCTTACGGTGTAGGGCGCGTGGGGGCCGAAGATCGTCGTGACCAGGGGATTGCCGTGCAGCGCATCGCGCACGTCGAGACCCTTGCGGATGTAATCGTCCGCATCCGCCGCCCAGGCGGTGGGGAAGTCCAGCGTGATGAGATTGACCACGCTGCGCATGCCGGCGGCGGTGAAGCCTTCGGCGCTCGCATCCGGGAAGAAATACATGTCATTGGCGGTGGTCACGCCACCGCGAATCAGCTCGGCGGCGGCGAGCTTCACGCCATCCACACAAAACTGGCGGGACACATGCGCGCCCTCGGCGGGCCAGATGTGGTTCTGCAACCAGTCCATCAGCGGCAGGTCGTCGGCAATGCCGCGCAAGAGCGTCATCGCCGCGTGGGTGTGAGCGTTGACGAGACCGGGCATGACCACGTGCGAGGCGAGCGTGAGCGTCTCGCGCGGCGCGTATTGGGCGGTTGCCTCGGCCAGCGGCAGCAGGGCAAGGATGCGGCCCTTGTCCACGACCAGCGCATGGTTTTGCAGCACCACGCCAGCGGGTTCGATGGGCACGATCCAGCGCGGGGCGACGAGGAGGTCAATGGCTTGCATGGGCGCAATACAATTCAGGGATTCTTGTGCTTCGCATTTTACGGGACTTACCCATGTCATCTGTCGTGCAACCCATCATCTGGGATAAAGACCACCTGAGCCTGCTCGACCAGCGCGTGCTGCCGCAGGAGCTGACCTATCTGCAATGCCGCTCGGCAGCAGGTGTGGCGCATGCGATTCATGCGATGGCGGTGCGCGGCGCGCCTGCAATCGGCATTGCGGCGGCATACGGGCTGGTGATTGATGCCCTGCAAGGCCGCGACTACGCAGCCGCCGAAAAAGTGCTGGCGGATTCGCGCCCGACGGCAGTCAACCTGCGCTGGGCGCTGCTGCGCATGGCAGCCGTCACACCGCGCACCGCCGAGGCGCTGCTGAAAGAGGCCAAGGCCATCCACGCCGAAGATCTGGCGCAAAACCTGAAGATGGGCGCGCTCGGTGCGGCACTGATCGCCCCCGGCTCGCGCGTGCTCACCCACTGCAACACCGGCGCGCTCGCCACGGGTGGGCATGGCACGGCACTCGGCGTGATCCGCAGCGCGCACACCGAAGGCAAGCTGGCGGGCGTCTACAACACCGAAACCCGCCCTTGGTTGCAGGGCGCAAGGCTCACGGCCTGGGAGCTGATGCAGGAGGGCATCCCCGCCCAACTCATCGCCGATGGTGCTGCCGCGCATTTGATGAAGGTGCAGAAGATCGACTGGGTCATCGTCGGCGCCGACCGCATCGCCGCCAACGGCGACACCGCCAACAAGATCGGCACCTATTCGCTCGCACTCGCCGCCAAGGCGCACGGCGCGAAGTTCATGGTGGTCGCACCCTCCGGCACCTTCGACTTGCAGTGCCCGAATGGCGAGGCCATCCCCATCGAGTCGCGCACGGCGACCGAACTGACCGAGTTCAAGGGCCAGCCCATCGCGCCGACCGGCATGGATGCCTTCAATCCCGTGTTCGATGTCACGCCCGCCGCGCTGATCGATGCGATCGTCTGCGAGCGTGGCGTGATCTTGCAGCCTGACGTGGCGAAGGTGCTTGCGCTGCTCGGTTAACGCACGGTGACCGGACGCGGGCGAGGCATCAGCAGCGCCCCGCACAGCATCGAAATCAGCCAGGCCAGCACGATGCCGCCCAAGGCATAGCCCGCGGCTTCGAGCGTCAGCGGCACGCCAGGCGTGAAGCGCACGGCATCGGCCAGCGAGCGGTCGAAGTGCTTGAGCAGCGCCAATGGTTTCTCGAACACGGTGGCGTTGCTCAGGGCCTGCCAGGCCGCATCCACCTTGTTGAAGCGCGCCAGCGTCGTGCGATGGATGCGACCGGAAGCCTGGAACACGGGGTCGCTGTTTTCCTCGTGGCGGACGATGAAATCCTCGGCGCCCAGATTGAGCACGCCGGCTTCGCGCATCAGTTCTTCATAACGCAGCGAGGCTTCCTGCCGCGCGCCCGTGAGCGTTTGCAAATACTGGGCGTAATAGACGGGAAACTGCGCGGCACCCACAGCCAGCCCTACCGCCAATATGCGGCCGCTCAGTCCACCGAAAAATCGGGCAAGAAAGCTCATCTGAAGACTCCTGGGATGCTTGCCGCTAGATTAAGCGCCCCAATCTGAACGCAGTCCACCATGCTCTACGCCCTCGAAGACAAGCAACCCCAGCTGCTCGGTGACAACTGGGTCGCCGACAATGCCGCCGTCATCGGCAATGTGGTGCTCAAGGAAGGCGCCAGTGTCTGGTTCGGCTGCACCGTGCGGGGCGACAACGACCCGATCACCATCGGCGAGGGCAGCAATGTGCAGGATGGCTCGGTGCTGCACACGGATGTCGGCGTGCCGCTCACCATCGGTCGCGACGTGACGATCGGCCACCAGGTGATGCTGCATGGCTGCACCATTGGCGACAACACGCTGGTCGGCATCCAGAGCGTGATCTTGAATCGCGCGAAGATCGGCAAGAACTCGATCGTCGGTGCGGGGTCGCTGGTGCCCGAAGGCAAGAGCTATCCCGACGGCGTGCTGCTGATGGGCTCGCCGGCGATCGTCAAGCGCGAATTGAGCCCGCAGGAAATCGCCTTCATCGGCCTCTCGGCCAAGCACTATGTGCAGAATGCGCGGCGCTATGCGACCAAGCTCAAGCCGCTGGGCTGATACCGCTCAGCGAGAGCGTCCCTCTGGCCGTCCGGGTCGAGATCGGTGTAGTGCTCCACCCGAGGCGCATTGGTGCGAGTCGCTCTTGCATGGCTCTACTCGAAGCCATCTTTGGGGAACAGATATTTCACCAGAGTCGCCGAGCCTGGGCCTGTTTCCTTCCAGGTTTTCACATCCAGTTTGAAGTGGGCGACGGCGCAGGTCGGCATCTCGTCGAAAGGGCAGTGGCCCAAGGTGTGGGCCAGCTCGCTGAAGCCCGGGTTGTGGCCGAACAGCAGCACGTGCGCCGGGTTGTTTTCGATGTGCGTCACCACGTCCAGCAAGGTTTTACGGGTGGCCTCGTAGAGTTTCGGCTCGATGTGGATGGCGTCGAAGTCGATGCCCAGATGCTCGGCGAAAATCCTCGCGGTGGTGAGCGCGCGATTGGCTGGACTGCTGATAAGCCGGGTCGCTCTGGGCAGGCCCTGCGTGCGCAAGGCCATGCGCGGCGCATCGCGGCGGCCGCGTTCGTTCAGAGGGCGCTCGAAATCGGTGAGCTCGGGGTAGTCCCAGGCGGACTTGGCGTGGCGGACGAGTGTCAGTAATGGCATGGGTTGACGTTAGCAGCGGTTCGTAACGGTTTGATTGCGGTTATGGCATCGTTGCACATCAAGAAAACGGGTCGGCATTGGGGTAATGCGTCTAAACCTGCAACGAAAAATCACCGCAGGGCTTCTGCTGCCAACAGCGTTGCTGTTGCTGCTGTTCGCGGCGCTGGCGGTGGTCGCCATCCACCACGCACGCCAGAACGGCCACGTCCTTGAGGCAAGGGCGGAAACCCGTCGCTTCGCCGCCGATCTGACCGCCCTGCTGATGGCAGCCTGCTACAACGCGCAAAACACGGCTGCGCTCGCCGTCAGGCGCCCCGATCTGCCAGACGCCGATTATCTGGCGCTGTTGCGAACACAGCTCGATCAGACCCCCGGCCAATACGGCGCGGGGGTGACCTTCCTGCCCGCCAACTACGGGAGCCAGCGCAAGGATCTCTACGTTTACCGCGAGGGCAAAAACCTGCGGGAGATGGATCAGTCCAACACCTACGACGGCACCGACGGCACCCACGAGTGGTTCACCCTGGCGCAGCAAGGCGGCAAGCCGCTCTGGACCCCGCCGTACTTCGATGAAGGCGCCGGTAACGTGTGGATGGTGAGCTACTCGGTACCCCTGTTCCGCAACGGTCGCTTCGACGGGGTGGCGGTTGCCGATGTGAGCATCGAAGCCCTCGGTGCGGCGCTGAAGCAGAGCCTGCCGAACTCCGACTGGGTGCTGCTCGACGCCGAAGGTCGATTCGTTTACGCCCCGGAGTCGCGCTATCTGGCCCGTCCCTACACCGACTGGGCGCCGGGCAGCAGCGATCGCGCGCATTTCATCGCCAGCGCCTTGATGGGCGACACAACACCCTTGCAAAGCCTGGATTGGCCGGATGGCAGCCGGAAACTCACCAGTGCCGCGCGCATAGACCCCTTGGGCTGGACGGTCGTGCTCGCACTGCCGACCACACAGTCAGTCGATCAGAGCCTGCATATTCCAGGCTTGCTGCTGGCCATGCTGGCTTTTGGTGTGTTGACGTTGTGGCTGTTGCGGCGGTTGTTGCGGCGCAACCTGCAACCGTTGCGCGAGTTGATGGGCAGCGTGGTGCAGATGGCCGCCGGCAACCCGGCGCAACCTGTCGATATCCGTTACGGCGACGAGGTCGGGGTCATTTCCAGCGGCATCTCGTACTTGACCACGCAGCTGCAAAAACGCGAGCAGCACCTGGTCAGCCGTCAGCGCGAACTGGCCGACCGCGTGCGCGAGCAGCAGGTGCTCTACCGCGTGGCCGACACACTGGGTTGGGTCGATATCCGGTTTCTGGAGATGCTGGACCGCGTTACAGCACTTCTGCCAGAGGCCTGGCCACGGCCCGAGCAGATTGGCTGCCGCATCAATCTCGCCGAGTTTCAAAGCGTCTCGCAGGGGTTTTCCGAAAGCCGGCGCGGCTTGTTTGCGCCGATCGAAGCAGAAGGCGGCGGTGGCGGTGTCTGGGTGTTCGCCGCCGACGAAGCCAGCACGATGGAAGCCGGCCAGCAGGAATTGCTCGAAGGTGTAGCCCAGCAGCTGGGCCTGGCGTATCGCCGCGAACGCGCGCAGCAGCAGCTGGAAAAACTCAATCGCGAACTCGAACAGCGCGTGGAACTGCGCACCGCCGCACTGCGAAATGCCGAGCGCCTGCTGCGCGACATCACCAATTCGATGCCGGGCGCGGTGTATCAGGTGGTGCAGCACCCGCCCAAGGCGCCGGAGCTGCGCTTTGTGAGCGCTGGTGTCGAGGGCGTTTTTGGCGTGCCGCGTGATCGTGCGCTGGCCAACTACGACGCGCTGATGAACCTGGTGTTCCCCGAGGATCTATCGGACCTCAACGCCGTGGTCGCCAACGCCATCGGCCGTCGACAGGCGTACAGCCATGTGCATCGCATCAGTCACGGCGAGAGCGATGAGGTGCGCTGGATCCGCTCCGCCGCCAGTACGGTGGTCGAGCCCGACGGCGGCGTGCTGCTCAATGGTTACTGGATCGACGTCACCGACCAGAAGGAGCTGGAGCTCGAACTGGAGCATGCGCGGCTCGAAGCCGACGCTGCCAACGAAGCCAAGAGCCGCTTCCTGGCCAACATGAGCCACGAGATCCGCACGCCGATGAACGCGATCATCGGCCTCACCCATCTGGCCGTGCAGCAGACCCACGAGCCCAAGGTGCGCGACCAGCTCAACCGGGTGGAAGACGCCGCCAAGGCGCTGCTCGGCCTGCTCAACGACATCCTCGATTTCAGCAAGATCGAAGCCGGCCGCATGACGGTCGAGCGCATCCCGTTTGATCTGTGGGACGTGCTCGATCGCGTGCAGTCGCTCATCAGCGACCGCGCCAGCGAGAAGGGCCTGATGTTCAATGTCTGGCGCGTGCCGCATCTTCCACGCGATTTGATGGGCGACCCTTTGCGCCTGCACCAGGTGCTGCTCAATCTGGTCAGCAACGCCGTCAAGTTCACCGAACGCGGTTCGGTGACGCTCAACTGCACGGTGGTGAGTGAAGCGGAATCGGGCACCACCCTGCGCTTCGAGGTGCAGGACACCGGCGTCGGCATCGACCCGATCCAGATGACGCGCCTGTTCAGCGCCTTCACGCAGGCCGACAACTCCACGACGCGCCGCTTCGGCGGCACCGGCTTGGGTCTGACCATCTGCAAGGAATTGGTGACTTTGATGGGCGGCCGCATCACGGCGGATTCCACGCCCGGCGCCGGTTCCATATTCATTACCACGCTCAGCTTCGACCATGCCGATCCGAGCTGGCGCGACGTCAGCCTCATCGAGACCGACGCGCCGCGCGCCGACCCCTTGATCGGTGCGCGGGTGCTGGTGGTGGACGACAACTTCATCAATCTGGAAGTCGCCGGCGAGCTGCTGAAACAGGCGAAGGTCACCGTGGTGACCGCCACCAATGGCCGCGAAGCGCTGGAAAAAATCGCCTCTTCGCACTACGACGCGGTGCTGATGGATTTGCAGATGCCCGAGATGGACGGCATCACGGCCACCCAGCAGCTGCGACTCGACCCGCGCTACGCCAACCTGCCGGTGATCGCGATGACCGCCAACGCCATGACCGGCGACCGCGAGCGTTGCCTGGCGGCCGGCATGAACGATCACATTCCCAAGCCCATCGACCCGGTGGAGCTGCGCCACACGCTGGCGCGCTGGCTGCGCCGGCGCTCGACGGGCGATCTCGCCTCGACGATCCAGCCGCCGCCTGTCTGAGCGGGCGGTCAGCGCAGGTAGATGTCGAAGCGTGCCTGCGTGCCTTCCATGCTCAAGTTGGGCTTTTCCTGACCCAGCCACGGTGCCTTGCTGGGGCGCTTGACCGCGACGCGGCCGACACCGCTGGCCCGTGCGGCAACGAGCAGCGCATCGGCATCGGCATCGCCGCCGGTGAGGTCGCGCAGGATCTGCATCTCCTTGCTGGGCAGGGCGCGCTTGCCGTCGTCGGGATACATCGGGTCGAGATAGATCGCATCGAAGCCCTGCGCTGCCGCCAGGCTGGCGGCGCTGTCGTGCTCGATGATGCGGATGCGCGTCGCGGCATCGCGCGTCAGCGGCAGGGCCAGAGCGCGGCGATGCGCATCGCGCAGCAGCGCGGCCAGCACGGGGTTGCGCTCGGCCAGCGTCACTTCAGCGCCGAGTGCGGCCAGGGTGAAGCCATCGCGGCCCAGACCGGCGGTGCCATCGAACACGGTTGCCGCCGGTTTTTTATGCAGTCCTACGGCTTTGGCGAGCAACTGTTTGCGTCCGCCCGCGATACGCCGCTGCACGTCGGGGCTGGACCAGTCGAGCGCGAAGGCGGCATAGCCCTCCAGATGCGGAGCGGCGATGGTCAGCCGGCCTTCGCTGTCGCGGCGCAGATGAAACAAAAAGCCCCGGACGGTGAGGTCCAGGGCTTCGGTTGCGTCATCAATGGGCGGGAGTGCCGCCATTGCATCAACCCAGTTTGGAAGGGTCGAAGTAGCTGCTCAGCTTCTGGGCGAGCATGAGGTCGCCTTCGAGCTGAAGCTTGCCGGTCATGAACGCGGTCATGCCGTTGAGTTCGCCCTTCATGAGTGCGACCAGATCATCGTCTTCCATCGTGATGCCGAGGTCGGCATTGGGGGCAACGCCTTCTGCGACGGTGGCCACACCGCCCTTGATGGTGACGTTGTGCGGCTGGCTGACGTTGAATTGGATCACGCAGTCCGAACCTTCGGAATAAGCCTGCGGGAGTTTCTTGATGAGTTCGACGGCTGCGGACATTTTTCTCTCCAGAAAGACAACAAAAAAGGAGCCAGATGGTAACGACCCTCGCCTCACAGCGGCAAGCATTATCGGTATTTCCTTTGCGTGACAGACAAGCCCAATTACCGAGTGCTTACGGCGACGTGGCAAAGCCCTCGCGTGACCAGCCTTCAGCGGTAAACCGCAGCCACTCGATGCGCTCGGGTCGCCAGTCGGCCAGCACGATGCGTTCGTGCCTCACACCCTGCAAGATCAGCGAGTGCTCGGCAGGCCGATGCGTATGCCCGTGGATCATGCAAGTGACGTGATGGCGCTTAAAGGCATTGGCAATCGCAGCCGCGTTCACATCCATGATGGACTCCGGCTTGTTGCGCTTGCCCTCGCGCAAGCCACCGGCAATGCGCCGACGGCGCGCTGCGGAGAGCCTCAGAAAAATCCACTGCGACAGGCGGTAGCGCGAAAACCGGCGCCAGCGCTGATAGCCGACATCGTCGGTGCAGAACTGGTCGCCATGCGCGAGCAGCGTCGCCACGCCACCCAGGGTCTCGATGTGCTCATCCGGCAGGCGATGCGCGCCCGTCGCGCGCTCGAAGCCATCGCCCAGCATGAAGTCACGATTGCCGGTCTGATAGCGCACCTCGACGCCGCTGCGGGACAACCCAGCTAGTGCGGCGATCTCGCGCGGATAGTCCGCAAGCCCGAGGTCGTCGCCGACCCAGGACTCGAAGATGTCGCCGAGTAGAAACACACGTCGTGCACCACGCGCGGGCCCGGCACAGAAACGCAAAAAAGCCTCGTTCAAGAACGAGGCTTCTGGGACAACGCCCGTCTGCGGGATCGGCAGATGCAGATCTGCCAGCAGCAGGTCGGGACGGATGTCAGCCAATGACATGTCCGTCGCGTGCGCGCGGCTCAACCAATGATGGTGGCCTTGATGATGACGATCGGCGTCTTCGGCACATCCTGCGCGCCGGTGGGGGTGATGGCGATCTTGTCGACCACGTCCATGCCCTCGATCACCTTGCCGAACACGGCATAGCCCCACTGGCCACGCTCGCCAGCGTTCAAGAAGGCATTGTCCTTGTGGTTGATGAAGAACTGCGCGGTGGCCGAGTGCGGATCGTTGGTGCGGGCCATCGCCACGCTGCCACGCACGTTGGGCAGGCCGTTGCCGCCTTCGTTCTGGATCGGCGCGTTGGTGGGTTTCTCGCTGCGACCATCCTTGCCGTAGCCGCCGCCCTGCACCATGAAATCCTTGATGACGCGGTGGAAGATCAAGCCGTCGTAATGACCCGCTTTGACGTAGGCGACGAAGTTGGCGACGGTCTTGGGCGCCTTCACGGCATCGAGTTCGAGGGTGATGTTGCCTTCGCTGGTTTCCAGCAGGACTTTGGGTGCGGTTTCGCTCATTTTTACGGTTTCGGTGGTGGGGGTTTTGGTGGATTTTTTCTTGTGCTGCTTCGGTGCATCCGCCGAAAAAACAGAGCCGGCAAATACGGTGCACAGCAGGCCGCAGAGCGGGGCAATGAACAGTCTGTTGAAGCGCATGACTTGGATTTCGGCGGTGTATGAGGGGTGGGATTCTACGCGGCGAGCTGGGTTTCGCGGGTGACTTCCAGCAAGGCCTTTTCGAGCAGCGCCCAGTTCGCCCCTGGCTTGTGAACGCCTTCGGACATCACGCGACGAAACGCCCGCCCCCCCGGCTGGCCGCGATACAGACCCAGCATGTGGCGGGTGATGGCACTCATCGGCACCCCACGCGATATGGCGTTCTCGATATAGGGCTGCATGCGGCGCAGCGCGGCCTCGCGGCTGCTGACAGGATTGGCGTCGCCGAACAGGGCGGCATCGACACCGGCCAGAAACCAGGGGTTTTCATAGGGCTCGCGACCCAGCATCACGCCATCGACCTGCTGCAAATGCTGCGTGCATTCTTCAAGCGTCTTGATGCCACCGTTGATGACGATGGTGAGTTTTGGAAACTCCTGCTTGAGCCGGTAGACATGCTCGTAGGTGAGCGGCGGCACCTCGCGGTTTTCCTTGGGACTCAGGCCTTTCAGCCAGGCCTTGCGGGCGTGGACGATGAATGTCGTGCAGCCCGCCGCCGCCACGGTTTCGACAAAGTGTTTCAGGTAGGGATAGTCATCGCTGTCGTCCACGCCGATGCGATGCTTCACCGTCACCGGCAGCCGCGTGGCACGCTGCATCGCCGCAACGGCCGTCGCCACAGTGGCGGGCTCGTTCATCAGGCAGGCGCCGAAGCGGCCGACCTGCACGCGGTCGGAAGGGCAACCGCAGTTGAGATTGACCTCGTCATAGCCGTATTGCTCAGCCATCGCGGCACAGCGGGCGAGGGCATCGGGTTCGCAGCCGCCCAGTTGCAGCGCAACGGGATGCTCGGCGGCGTCGAACGCCAGATGGCGATCGGCATCGCCGTGAATCAGCGCACCCGTGGTGATCATCTCGCTGTAGAGCCGCGCATGGCGGCTTAAGCCGCGCCAGAAAAACCGGCAATGACGGTCAGACCAATCCATGCAGGGCGCAGTGCTGAAGCGCCAGGGTGACAGGGTGTTTGCAGCAACAGGGGCAGGCGAGATCAGCAAGCAGGGGCGCGACGAATTAACGGAATGCCTGATTGTCCCGCGTTACGCCGCTGAAGTCTGCGCCATTGGTCTGGCCGCCCGGCAGATGCAGGGTTTCCCAGCTCATGCCGTCGAGTGAAGGGATGGCGGCAGAGTTGACCTCGTCGGTCCAGACTTGAAACTTCTTGAGATTGGCAACGCCGTAGCTGGTGGTGATGGCGCAATCGGCAGCATCGCGGCCTCGCCCGAGCAGGATCCAGCCGATGCGAGGCTCGTTGTGGCGCGCATCCCACAGATGCCAGCGGCCGCCCAAATAAACCTCGAAGCAGGCTGAAAAATCCATCGGCGCCGGATTGATCGGGATGCCGATGTCGCCGAGATAGCCGGTGGCATAACGCGTCGGGATGTTGAGCGCGCGCAGGAAGGTGATGGCCAGGTGGTTCAGGTCGCGGCAGACGCCGACCCGCTCGTTGAAAGTCTCCAACGCGGTGCGCGTGTTGCGGGCATACGCATAGCCGAAAGTGATGTTGGACTTGACCCAGTTGCACACCGACCGGACGCGGGACCAGCCCAGCGGTGTTTGCCCGAACATCTGCCATGCCGTTTGCGAGAGGCTGTCCACTTCGCAGTAGCGGCTGGGCAGCAGAAACTCCAGGCACTCACCGGGCAACTCATCCAGAGCGTGCTGATAGGCGTCGAAGGGCTCGGTCAGGTGTTCGCCACTGTCGGCAATCACGAAGTCGTTGTACAGACGCAGCTCACCCGCTGGCGCGGAGATGCGTGCCCTGACGTTATCCATGTGGTCGCGAAAATAGCCCACGTCGAAAACGCGCTTGCCGTTCGCATAGGCCCGCAGCAAATCGGGCCGAAGCAGCGCCTCGCGACGCTCGGGAACCACGTTGAGCAGTGTCGTTACGACGGTGGGGTTGGGCAGATCGAAAATGATTTCGTAGCCGGCGCGAATGAGCATGGACAAGTTTCCGAGACAGGAGTGGATTTTTCCCAGCAGCTTGGCGATGTGGCCTGTCCCCGTCCTGAATGTTCTGTGTTGTTTCAGTACTCGCCGAATTCGGCGAGCCAGTCGGCGGCATCCCGCTCGAAATGCGCCACGGGTCCTGAAGCGCCATAGGCCGCGTACATCGGGTGGTTCAAAACCCGCTCGCCATTGCGGTGCAGGCCGGATTTAAGCAGGACTTTCTGCGAATCGTGGTTGCGCAGGTCGGCATTTGCCGTTAGCCGCGGGATATCCAGCGCGGAAAAGCCATAGCGCAGCAGGGCGATCGTCATCTCGGTCGCATAGCCCTTGCCCCAATCGGCCTCGAACAGCCGGTAGCCGACCTGGATCATGTCTTCGCCCATCACCTGATTGAGCAGATGGAAGCCGATGCAGCGACCACTCGCCCGCTCACAGGTGGCCCAGACGCCGAGGCCCGGATGTTCTTCGTAATAGCCAAGGATGCGGCCTTGCAGGTTGGCGCGACTGGCCTCGGCGGTCATCGGCCCGCCGAGGTAGCGCATCACGGCGGGATCGCTGTTGAGACGAAGCAGCAGCGCTTCATCATCGAGAGTGAACCGGCGCAGTTTCAACCGCGCCGATTCGAGTCCATCGAGGCCGGCGTCTTTCACAAGCCACCGGCACCGATCAAGCCACCATCGACCGTCAGCGTGGTGGCGGTGACGTAGCTCGCCGCATCCGAAACCAGATACAGAATCGCCGGTGCGATCTCGGCCGGCTGCGCCACGCGGGCGAGTGGAATGCTTTGCAGCGCGACTTTCAGGATCTGCTCGTTCTGGGTGAGTGCGGAGGCGAACTTGGTTTCGGTCAGGCCCGGCAGCACCGCGTTGACGCGGATTTTCCACGGCGCGCACTCCTTCGCAAAGGCCTGCGTCATGTTGATGACCGCCGCCTTGCTGATCGAATAGATGCCCTGGAACATGCCCGGTTTCACGCCGTTGATGGAGGCGATGTTGACGATCGCACCGCCGCCGCCTTTCTTCATCAGCTTGGCCGCCAGCGAGGCCAGCTCGAAGTAGCCCTTGATGTTGACCTGCAAGGTCTTGTCGATCATCCCGACGTCGGTGTCGGTGATGTGGCCGAAATAAGGGTTGGTGGCGGCGTTGTTGACGAGGATGTCGAGCTTGCCGAAGCGCTGCTCGATTTCAGTCATCAAGTTCTTCAGTGCAGCCGACTCGCCCTGGTGTGCGGCAATTGCCGTGGCCTTGCCGCCGGTGGCTTCGATTGAAGCAGCAACGCGATCAAGATCTTCCTGCTTGCGGGACGAGATCACCACATGCGCGCCCTGCTCGGCGAGCAGGCGGGCCGTGGCTTCGCCGATGCCGCGCGAGGCGCCGGTGATGAGGGCAACTTTGCCGGTGAGGTCGAATAGTTTTGTGGGCACAGCGTTCTCCTTGACGAGAATGAACGAGATCAGTTTTTTGATTTGGCGATGACTTTTTCGGCCACCTGCGACAACACGGTGACAAACATGCCGAACATCTGCACGCGCGGATTTTTGGTTTGTCCCATCTTCCAGCGGTAATAGATCTGCTGGGCGATGACCCCGAGGCGGAACAAGCCGAAGACATAGTAGTAGTCGGCATTCCTGACCTCGATGCCGGTTTTCTTCGAGTAGTACTCGACGATCTCGGCACGCGTCATCATCCCCGGCAGCTGGCTGGGCTGCATGCGCAGGCTCTGCATGCGCGGCTCGTCGCCAGGCTCCACCCAGTAGGCGAGCGATGAGCCGAGATCCATCAAGGGGTCGCCGAGTGTGGCCATCTCCCAGTCCAGCACGCCGATCAGGGTCATGTTGTCGGCGGGCGAGAGCACTACGTTGTCGAAACGGTAGTCGTTGTGGATCAGTGCCGAGCGTGGGCAGTCGGCCGGCTGATTGGCCTTGAGCCAGGCGATCACTTCTTCGCAGCGCGGCACGTCGTCGGTCCAGGCTTTCTCGAAGCGGTCGCACCAGCCCTTGATCTGGCGCGCGACGTAGCCCTCGGGTTTGCCCAGGTCATCCAGGCCTGCTGCCTTGTAATCGAGCAGGTGCAGCTTGATCTGGGTGTCGAACAGGTTGTGGCAAAGCTGCCGCGCCTCGTCGGGCGAATAGACCAGGCCCTTGGGCGGGTCACGACGGACGATGACGCCGGTGAGCTTTTCCATCACGTAGAAGGGGCTGCCGATCAGCGACTCGTCTTCGGTGTAGGCCAGCGGCGTGGGGCAGGGGAAGTGCGGCCTGAGCCGCTGCATGATGCGGAACTCGCGGCCCATGTCGTGCGCGGACTTGGCCTTGGTGCCCGACGGCGGCCGACGCAGAATCATCTCGCGGTCGCCGACGGTCAGCAGATAGGTGAGATTGGAGGCCCCGCCCGAAAACTGCTTGAGCGTTACCGGCCCATCGGGCAGATCGCTGATCTGCGATTTGAGAAAAGGCAGGATCAGCGATGGGTCAAAAGCGTTTTCATCACGCACGGCACCGGGTGTGTCCAGCAATGCTGCGGTCATTCCTTCTCCTCAACTGGGGTTTTTCTTGTTGAGGGATTCTAGGGTGTGTTCGCGCTCAAATGAGTGTCGAATCTCAGGCCAAAAAAAGGCCGCCGTGCTGTGTGCAGCGCGGCGGCCAAGTACGGGTAGATCTTGCGGGCTCCCTTTAGCCTCAAGACCGCGGTTCAACCCGGCAGAACATCATTGCCGGGCATTCCGCCCTCCCCATGGGGATCAGTGCGTCACCCCAAGATTTTTGGTGCTCTGCAAAAGCAGCATGGGCACCAGCAGCGATTGAAAAACATGGGTCGGCGGGACGATCAGGCGGCCAGCGCCGGCTCGAACCCCGGCGTCAGCAGCATGCTTGCGGCACCCGTGGTCGAAACCGAAACCGAGTCGAAGCCCGCCGCCAGCAGGGCGGAGGCGGCCTGCACTCGTGCTGCCACAGGGGCAGGGCGCAACATCAGCGCCGCCAAGGTATCCAGCCAGGCATCTGCGGACTGGCGCAGGTCGATGCGACCGCGCGCATCGAGCACGGGCGAGCGGCCGATCCAGCTGACGGTGATGGCACTGCCTGCCACGTTGACGCGCATCTCGATGGTCGGCAGGCGGTAATCCCGCGAGCCGCTGGCGTGGATCACTGCGGTGCCGTGCAGTTTCTGGATGGCGGCATCCAGCTCCGCCCAGAAGACATTCGTGCGCAGGTTGTTGACGATCAAGGTCGTCTGGGCCAGCGTGATGGTGTTCATTTCGGGTCTCCAAATGCTCGCCTGGGATGGCGATGTGTGTCGGCCGGTGATCCGGTCTGGACGCATCATCGACATCACGGCATGCAAAAGCCTGAGAGAAGCCGGAAAGATTCCTGAAGTTTTCCTGAACTAAAATAATTCAATAAAAATAATGAGTTGAAGATGAATTTTGCTGAGGAAGCCAGTGTTTTTCCACCATCTCCAAGACTCGGGTCTATGTAACTCCGCTGGATTTCAGGGGTTGACCGTCATTTCGCCTCGGCCATAAAAAACCCGGCAAGTGCCGGGCTTTCAAACAGCGCGAAGCGGTGGGCGTCAGATGACGTAAACCGGCCCGTGCTGCGCCGCACTCACCGTTTTGCCGCTGGCATCGGTCAGTGCGGATTCGACCACCACCGTATAGCGCCCGGGCTTCAGGCCGCGCAGCACGGCAAGACGTGGGTTGGCAGCGGCCTCCCAGCTGCCGCTGACCAGTGCGCCCTTGGCGTCGTAGACCTTCACATTCTGGTTGAGTGCGCTGTCGGCGGGCTGCTCCGAGAACAACAGCGCGATCGCAGGTTCGCCTTTGGGCTGCCCCGCATAGACCAGGCCGAAGTCGCCGCTGGGCGGCACCGTCCACCATGCCGTCAACGCATCTGAACCATTGCCGGGCTTCTGCGGTGTCGGCCTGCTTTTTTCGGGTTTCGGGCTGGGTGATACCGCTGGCGTTTGGCTGCTACCGCTGGCGGCTGCTTCTTCTGAACCGCTGTAACTTGCTGCGGCGCTGGTGCTCTCGGTTTCTTGTGTGTAGCCACCACCATTGTTCAGTGTCTGCTGGATGGTAGCTGTGGCAACTTCCTGCGCCACACGACGGCCTTCTTCTTCACCAATGCGACGCGCATCGGCCTCGGTAAGTCCACTGCCGCCGCCACTGGCACCGGCGCCGAGTTGTTGATCGACAATGGATTGCGCGACCTGTGCTGCCACCTGGCGTGCCACTTCTTCGCCGATGCGCTTGGCATCTTCTTCCGTCAGGCTGGAGCCGCTGGCTGCCGTGGCGGCGTCGTTCTCGGTGGCGGCGGTAATCGCGGCCGAATAATCGCCGCTGGTGGTTTGCGCGGTCGCCGTGGGTTCGGCGACGGCTTTTTTGCCTGCGAAGTAGTCAAGACCGAAATAACCGCCGATGACGATGGCGGTAATGGCACTGATGCCAATAACCAGCTTGGTATTGGATTCCTGCTTCATGGCGTATGTGGATTTCTGTTTCATGGCGTATGCCTTTCAGTAAGGGGCAACAGTCGATCAGCGATTGGCAGCGTCGCGCGCTGCCTGTTCGACGATCGTCTTGGCGGTTTCGGCGGCGGCTTGTGCAGCAGCCTCGGCAACAATTTTTGCCAGCTGCTCACGACTCAAACCCGATGCGGGCGTTGCGGTTGCGGTCGGAGCAGATTGGCTCGGCGCAGGCTCTGCCGATTCCGGTGTCGGCTCAGATGCTGAGGCCGTTTCTTCCGCCGGCGTTTCGGCGGGCAGGCTTTCTACAACGATTTCGTCAGTTGTTTCGGTCACGGGCAGGGTGGGTGCCTCGGGAGTCGTCGACACATCGGCTGCGGTCTCGACAGGCACTTCCGACGCCGCTTCAGGGATGGGCTCAGACGCTGCCACCGGCTCGCTCGTCGGCTCTGCGGGCTCGTCAGCCGCGATAGGGGCGGGCGTCGTGCCGAACTCCGAGGGTTCTGCTGTCGTTGCCGTCGCCTCTGCGCCACTTTCGTCGAGGGCGGCGCCAAAAACTTCTTCGCTCTTGATCGTGGTATCGACAAGCACTTCTTTCTTATGAGGAAACAAGAAACTCAAAACCAGATAGCTGACGATGGCCAGCACAACGGCAATGCCGGCAAGCGGCAAAAACTTTTTACTCATTATTACGCCCTCTCCTTTATATAGTGCGTTGCTTTCAATCTGTTCTGCGCATTGTAGGCATAGCCGAGACCTGTGCGAGAGCCCCCGGCATAATAGCGGCCCTCTACCCTTGCCCGTGGTTTCAGACTCCCATGCTCGACCGCTATCTCGATTTCACTCAGTCCTCGTTCGGCAAACAGGTCGCCAGTGCTTTAGGCCTGCCGACACCTCCGCGACTCGAACGCGCCGAAGTCGGCTACGCCACGATGCCGCTCGCGGGTAAAAAAGCCTTGGTGGCTGCCGATGCGTCGGCAACCGCAACCGGCGCCGTATTGGCAGCGCTGCAGCAGTTGGGGGCCACGGTGCAAGTGGTGCCGGGCCATGCCGGTTTTGCTGCCGTCAAGGCCGCTGCCTTGAACACGGCCGTTGAACTGCACAGCGAAGGCGGTGAGACCGAAGTGATCGCGCCGGTGATCGTGTTCGACGCCACGGGCGTTGCAGGCACCAAAGGCCTCAAGCAGGTGTACGAGCTGTTCCAGTCACGCTTGCGCCGCCTGGCACCGAACACTCGTGTTGTGGTGCTGGCCCGTGCGGCCGCAGACGCCAATTCGGTGGAGGCAGCGACTGCGGCCATCGGGCTCACCGGCTTCGTGCGCTCCCTGGCGAAGGAGATCGGCAAGAACGGCTCCACCGCCAACTTGCTGCAAGTCAGCAAGGCGGGCGATGCCTGGCTGGCGGGACCGCTGGCGTTTTTCACTGGCCCCAATTCGGCCTATGTGACCGGTCAGGTGCTGGCCGTCGGTGATGCGCCCAAGGGTGCTGTCGCCCCCGCGCATTTCAACCAGTCACTGGCGGGCAAGGTCGCTGTGGTGACGGGTGCCGCGCGCGGCATCGGTGCGGCCATCGCACAGATTCTGGCGCGCGAGGGCGCGACGGTCGTTGGCATGGACCGCCCTGCTGAAGAAGGTGCGCTGGGTGCCACGATGGCGCCGATCAACGGTGTTGGCCTGGCGCTGGATGTGACCGCGCCGGATGCCGGCGAGCGTCTGGCCAGTGAGCTGAAGACCCGCTTCGGCGGTGCCGACATCGTCGTGCACAACGCCGGTGTCACCCGCGACAAGATGCTGCGCAACATGACGCCGCAGCTATGGGACATGGTGCTCGATATCAACCTCGGTGCCATCCTCAACATCAACGAGCGCTTGATGCAGTCGGGCCTCAAGCCCGGCGCGCGTTTTGTCTGCATCAGCTCCATCGGCGGCATCGGCGGCAACGCTGGCCAGACCAACTACGCCGCAACCAAGGCCGGCGTGATCGGCTATGCCGAAGCAATGGCTCCCATCCTGGCCAAGAAGGGCATGGCGATCAATGCGGTCGCACCCGGCTTCATCGAAACCCAGATGACCGCGATGATGCCTGCCGTCAATCGCGAAGTCGGTCGCCGCGTCAACTCGCTGGCGCAGGGCGGCGTGCCGCAGGACATCGCCGAGGCGGTGACCTTCTTCGCCAGCCCGCTTGCAAACGGCGTCAACGGCCGCACGCTGAGGGTCTGTGGCCAGAACTGGCTGGGGGCGTGATGAAACTCGAAAGCGGGGACGGGATATGGGGTGCGGGAGACGGGCAAGCGCCCCAGTCTCCTGCACCTGGTCTTCCGTACCCAGTGCTCGAAAAAATCGCTTCTGCGCAACTGCCGACCGCAGAGGCGACCTTCACCATGACCGTGTTCCGTGCCGCTGATGGCAAGGAACACATGGTGATGGCCCTGGGCGATCTGCAAGCCGAGCCGGCCCCGCTGGTGCGTTTGCACAGCGAGTGCCTGACCGGTGACGCATTGGGCTCGCTGCGCTGCGATTGCGGGCCGCAGCTGCGTGAAGCCATGCGGTTGATTGCCGAAGAAGGTCGCGGCGCCATCCTGTATCTGCGACAGGAAGGCCGCGGCATCGGCCTTGGCAACAAGATCCGCGCCTATGCCTTGCAGGATGTCGGTGCGGATACGGTCGAGGCCAATCATCAACTGGGCTTCCCCGACGATGCGCGCGATTACTCGCTGGCGGTGGCCCTGCTGCACGAGATGGGTGTCTGCCGCCTGCGGCTGTTGACCAACAATCCGCGCAAGGTGGCGTCGCTGGAAAAGGACGGCATCGATGTGGTCGACCGGGTGCCATTGCGTGTCGGTGAAAACCCGCACAACGCCGGTTATCTGGCCACCAAGCGTCAACGCCTAGGGCACTTGCTGCCGCCGTGAGCGCACCTGTCGAACCGTCGCGCAGCCTGCTGAAAGAACTGGGCTCCATCACGGTTTCCACCTACCAGGTCAGCAAGGGCTTTTTACCACTGGGTCGTTTGCTGGCCTCTGCCGACGACGTGACCCAGCCGCAACTGGCCGCTGCCCTCGATGCGCTGTTCGTCAAGCTCTACCAACATCCGATCGTCCATCAGTCCAGCCGCATCACCGAGCGGCTGCGTACAAAAGGGCTGATCCCCAACGAGCAATCCACCGAGAACCTGATCCGCTTCGTGGTGGATCAGTCCCTGCAACGCTCGCCCGTGCCGGTGCCCGAGGCACTGGTGCAGGAGTTCTGGAACTTCTTCGGCGAACTGTTCACCGCGCCGGAGCTGAAAGGCCTGGGCGAGCTCTCGCTCGACATGGTGCGGCTGGTGCTGAAAACCTATGAGCCCCTGTTGACCGAAGTGGTCAATCTGCTCAAGGCCGGCCGCCGCTTCAACGAATGGCAGCTGCGTGAGGTGCTCAACCGCGCGGCGCTGGTGCGCAACGATATCGCCATCATGCGGCGGCAGATCCGCGCCATCCGCCACATCAAGCCGTTCTTTGCCGCAGACCCCAAGGACTTCAAGGCGCAGGCCAGGATCGTTGCAGAGATGGTGCGCGAGTTCGGCCCGTTCTTCATCAAGATGGCGCAGGTCGCCGCCGCCAACTCGGATTTTCTGCCCGACGAAATTGCCAGGGAGCTGGCGGTTTTCCACGAAGACGTGCCTGCCATGAGCGAGGCGGAGGTTCGGCAAGCCTTCATGGAATGTCTTGGCACGGCACCCGAGAAGCTCTATCTGGAGTTCGATGCGGCGCGGCCGGTCAAGAGCGGTTCGATCGGCAGTGTCTATTTCGCCAAGAAGCCCTTCATCGAGAACGGCATTGAAGTGCTCAAACCCGTCGTCATCAAAGTGGGCCGCCACAACATCGACCGCGAGTTCGCCATCGGCAAGCTCTCGATCGGGCTGGCCATCATGTCCAGCCAGTACTGGGCACCGCACTCCAAGCTCGCACCTTTCCTGCGTGCCATGCAGGAGCAGGCCGACGAGTTCGTTGCCGGTTTCATGGCAGAGCTGGATTTCGAGAGCGAAGCCCGTCATCACCTGCGCTTTTACGAACGCAGCAAGACGACGCAACTGTTCAAGGTGCCGCAGCTCTACGGTCATTCCCGGCGCATTCTGGAGATGGAATATCTCGCCGATGCGACCAGCCTCACCCGCGCATTGGCGCGGATGCCCAAGCACGAGCGCAGGGCGTTTCAAACGCAGGTGATGGAGCGACTGCTGTTCACCGTCCTGCACCACATTTTTGTCTATCGCGAGATGCACGGCGATCTGCATCCCGGCAACGTCATGATCGGCCACGACGGCACCTTGAACCTCATCGACTGGGGCAACGTCGTGCCGCTGGACGGCAAATGGGGTGTGGTGTGGGATTACCTGGCGGGCGCCGTGCTGGCAGATACCGATCTGCTCGCCGATGCACTCATCAAGGTCAGCACCCAGCCAGGTGAAAACGGCCAGCGCCGCAGCGAGATCAAGGCGGCACTGGACGAGACGCTTCGCAAGAAAGGCGTGACGCCGCTGACGCGCAGAAACTTCATCGGTCAGCTGCGGCGCGGCGGCATGGCCGGACTGCACGCGCGCGGACAGGCCGTGCTGCAACTCATGAGCAATACCCAACAGGCTGGCCTGGTGATCCAGCGCGATTACCTGCATCTGTCACGCGCGCTGTTCGCGGCCGGCGGCAGTTTCGGCTCGCTGTACGAGGGCGACTCCAAACGCCTGCTGCTGCGTGACGTCACCCGCACGCTGCTGCGCCTGCCGCTGATTGCCACACAGGACGTGTTCCATCGCGAGATCGCGGCGGTGCGGCGCAAGCTCGCGGCCACGTTGCCGGGGTTTGTTCGTGATCGCCTGCTGCCGCGCACCCCGTCCAGCAGGGCGTCGCTCTCCTTGGCGAGAGATCTCATTCCATGAAATCCACTGCACTACCGCAGGGTGATTTCACGATATGCACCTTCACCAACTTCTGAGTTTCACGATGCTCTATTCACTTGCCCGCAGTGCCCTGTTCCAACTCGACGCCGAGCGCGCCCACGAGCTGACGCTTGAAATGCTGTCGCGCTTCCCGGCACTCGCAGGTGCGGTAATGGGGCAGGCGCGGGTGGACGCACCGGCAACGGTGATGGGGCTCCGCTTCCCCAATCGCGTGGGTCTGGCCGCCGGACTCGATAAAAACGGCGAATGCCTCGCGGCCTGGGAGCGTTTCGGTTTCGGATTCGTGGAGGTCGGCACCGTCACGCCGCGTCCGCAGGCCGGTAATGCGAGGCCGCGGATGTTCCGGCTGCCGGAGCATCAGGCGCTCATCAATCGTCTGGGGTTCAACAATCACGGCATGACCGCGCTCGGTGCACGCCTTCAGCGCAGCCGTCGGTACTTCACCGGCGTGCTCGGTATCAACATCGGCAAGAACGCCGATACTCCCATCGAGCGGGCGGCAGACGATTACCTGCTGTGCCTGCATCATCTGCACCGGCATGCGGACTACATCACCGTCAACATCAGCAGCCCCAACACCAAGAACCTGCGCGATCTGCAGTCGGATGCCGCACTCGACGCGCTGCTGTCAGCCATCGCCCAGGCAAGGGAAGAACTGGCGCAGGCGGAAAGCCGAAAGGCGCCGGTGCTGGTCAAGATCGCCCCCGACCTGCCCGACAGCGCCTTGCCGGCCTTGGTCGAGCTGGCGCAGAAGCACGGCATGGATGGCCTGATTGCGACCAACACCACCTTGGCACGCGAGGCCGTTACAGGGCACGTTCATGCCAACGAGGCCGGCGGACTTTCAGGCCTGCCGGTGCGGCCGCGCGCCCAGACCGTGCTGAGTCAGTTGCGCGCCGCTGCGGGGGCGGAGTTTCCGCTCATCGGAGTCGGGGGTATTTCCAGTGGTGCTGATGCCTTGGCGCGCCGCGAAGCGGGTGCCGATCTGGTCCAGATCTATACAGGCTTCATTTACCAAGGCCCTGAACTGGTAAGGGACTGCGCGCATTCACTGGCTCAATCAACAGCAATCTAGGCAAACAGTCTCACGATCTTCACTGTTTTGCGCTTTAATACTGCAATCCATATACCAACAAGGAAGGAACTGGATTTATGAAGAAGACCCTCTGGAGCGCCATGGCGCTCGCTGCTTTTGCAGCGCCCGTAATGGCCGTCAACAACGAAGACACCAGCGGCAACTACGTTGTCGGTTCAGGCGTTTACGAAATCAGCGACAGCAAGCGTGATGCCGACAACGGTCTCGGCGGCCAGCTGACCTTTGGCGTGCCGCTCAAGCTCGAACACGGCGCTCTCGAAATCAGCTACTACGACGTGGGCCGCGAGCGTCCCCTCGACGGTCGCGACGACTACCAGACGGCCTTGTTGGTCAACTACGTGCATGACTTCGGCGCCTTCGGCATCTTCAAGCCCTTCGTCACCGGCGGTCTGGGTGGCCTGCAGGAAGACGTGCTGGGCGAAAAGCACACGCATTTTGCGGTGAATGCCGGTTTCGGCACCCTGGTGAGCCTGCCCTGGTATGGCCTGGCCATCCGTGCCGAAGCCAATGCGCTGGCGCATGAAAACAACAAGCGCTCGGCTCCCGCCAATGAAGATTTGCTGGCCGATTATCGCTTCATGCTCGGCCTGCAAGTGCCGTTGATGTGGGCGGGTGCGGCCATTGCCAGCGATGTGCCGGCGCCGGTGGAGTCCTGCGAGCTGTCGATCGTCGACCCCGTCACGGGTCGTCGCGACTGCGCAGCCGACTCCGACCGCGACGGCGTTTCGGATGGCGTCGACCAGTGCCCCGGCACCGAACCGGGTGCGGCCGTCAACGAAGTGGGTTGCCCGCTGATTGCCACCATGCCGCCTCCGCCGCCTGCCGCGCTGGCAGCACCCCAGCCGGTGTATTTCGCCACCGATGTGGCGGTGATCGACGGCGCCTCCAAGACCAAGCTCGATGAGGCTGCGGCGTACCTCGCCGCCACGCCGGGTTCGCGCATCGAAATCACCGGCCATGCCGACAACCGCGGCAGCGAGGCTTACAACATCGTGCTCGCCTCGCAGCGTGCCGAAGCCGTGCGCCAGTATCTGCTGGGCAAGGGTGTGGAGGCCGGTCGCCTGAGCACGCTGTCGATGGGCGAGTTCAAGCCGCTGGCCAGCAACAGCACGGAGGACGGCCGTGCACTCAACCGCACAGCGCAGTTCCGCATCTTCAACGAGGCCGCGGCGCAGCCTGAAGCCATTCCGGCTCCTGCTCCGGCTGCTGCCGAAGCGGCACCCGCACCCGCTGCAGATGCACCCGCTGCAGATGCACCCGTCGCCGACGAGATGCCTGCCGAGGTCGAAGCGGCAGCGCCGGTGCAGTAAAAGCGGCACCGCAATGCAAAAAGCCGCGGCATCTGCCGCGGCTTTTTTATGTGCCCGATTCTATTTTCTGGAGAAGCTCAACGGCGCTTGATGCCATCGAGCCAGCGTCCGCTAAGCGTGCTGGATCTGCTATCGGCGTCGTAGAGCGATTCGCGGTCGACGAGCAGATACGTGTCGATGCTGCGTTCCACGGCCTGATAAGGCACGTTGCCCAGTTGCACGGTGCCGGCGCGGCCATCCCAGTCCGGCGCATACAGGTAGTAGCGCTCGCCATCGCGGCGGTCCCGCCACTGGGGTGAATTGACCTGCGCCTGGCTGGAGACGAAGTAGAGATAGCTGCCAGGATCAAAACTCACCGCCAGCCAGTTGGGTCCGGAGCCCACCACGACGCCGGGCGCATCGGCGGGGATGTCGACACCGGTGACGTTGGTGTTGCCGCGCTCGATCAGCTTGCCGTCGCCGATGCCGCGCATGTTGTTGGATGCCGCTCGCGCAAGCTGGATGCGGTCCGAGGTGTAGTACTGCAAGCGACGCTTGTGCGCCTCCGTCAGGTTGTAGTCGCGGATCACCGAATCACTGAAGGCCAGACGCTCGGCCGCAGGGTCCGTCGCGCAGGCGCTCAAGCCCATTGCCGCGCAGACCAACAGCCACGGTTTCAAGCCCATTTTTTTTGCCGACATGGCACGGCCTCGTTTGGTGAGATGAATCGTCTAATCTTATCCAAACGTTACCGTGCCGCGTGTCATGTCTTTAGAGATCGACCCACCAATTTCACCCTGCCAGGGCATTTGCCGGCTCGAAGCCGAGACCTGCACGGGCTGCGGCCGCTTGATGGGCGAGATCATCGAATGGCCCTCGGCTTCGGGGGGGAGAAAATCTCTCATTTGCGTGGAAGCCGCAAAACGGCTGGCTATAATCCAGCTTCGTTCGGCAATGCAGGACACACTCAAATGAGTCGCGTAATCGGCCTCATCTTCATCCTTGGCTACCTTGTGTTGTGCTTTGCCACCTTGGCCTACTGGCTGCCCAATTTCTTTGCCATCAACTTTCTGCTGCCGCCGGAAGCGAGCTATCGCTACCTCACGGCCACGGGTCTGCCGTTCGGCCTGCTCCTGGTGACCGTCATCGCGCGTCAATCGCTGAAAGGGTTTTTCTCGATCACCATGTTTTTCCAGGTGTTCACTGGCGCTGCCCTGCTCTATGCGGCGCTCTACGCCTTCTACTACCCGCAACAGGCCAACTTCTTCTGCGCGGCGCATCTGCTGATCTGCGGCTGCGGCATTGCCTGGAACCTGTACCACCACCGCAAGGAACTGGCGCGCTACGAGCGTGCCGCTGTCGCTGCAGCGGCATGAACGCTGCGCGTCGTCCCGCCCGGGCTGACTTCACCCACCTGACGCGCATCGTCGTCCGCTGGGGTGACATGGATTCACTCGGCCACGTCAATAACGCCAAGTTCTTCACCTACGACGAGCAGGCGCGCCTGGAGTACTTCGCGCTGTTTGAAGCTGTGGTGCCGGGCATGTGGAAGCAGCAAGGGCTGATTCTGGCGAAACTAGGCTGCGATTTCCTTCAACAACTGCATTACCCCGCCACGCTGGATGTTGCCTTCCGCGTCTCGCGCTTCGGTCGCAGCAGCATGGAAACCGAAGGTGCGGTGTTCGAGGGCGAGCGTTTGGTGGCGGTTTCGCAGGGCGTCGTGGTCTGGTTCGATTACCAGTCGCAGAAGCCGGCGCCCATTCCGGATGCCGTCAAGGCAATGATCCGCGAGCGTGAAGCGGTAGCACCGCTCGAAGTGTAGTCAGAGACTCAGGCGCCGCAGTTCGATCGACGGCACGGCGTGATCCCACAAATTGTCGAAACGGCGCTGCCGCTCGCGCGCTGTGGCCGGGTCTTCGCGGATCAGGCGGGCTTCGAGCGCATCGGCACTATTGCGTTCCAGCAGGAGGCGGCCATCGGCCAGCAGCATTTCTTCAGCGGGTGCGATTTTGCCGGGTGCGAATTCACGAAACTCCACCCGGCTTGCCAGCAGGCGACCCAGATCAACCAGTGCATGGGGCCCGCGCACCGCGAGTTGCGGTTGCGCCACCAGCACCCTCAAGCGGGCATTGCGTTGCAGCAGCAGGAATTGCTTCACGGCATCTGCAAACGTGGCGTCGCCGAAAACGCGCGGGTCCATGACCTGCGTGAGCAGGCTGGCGTTGTAGCGGGTGTCCGAAATCAGTCGTTTGGCGGCCGCCAGAAACTCGATGCGGCCATTGAGGGTCGCCGCCGCCGGAATGATCTTGGTCTCGCTCATCCGAGCTTCTTGGCCTGTTCGGCGGCGTTGCCGATGTAGCTGGCAGGCGTCATCAGCAAGAGCCGCGCCTTGGCGTCGTCCGGCAGGTCGAGGCCTTGCACGAAATCGCGGATCGCCTCTTTGCCGATCTTCTGGCCGCGGGTCAGGCGCTTCAGCTGCTCGTAGGGCTCCGGCAGGCCATAGCGGCGCATCACGGTCTGGATCGCTTCGCCGAGGACCTCCCAGTTCTGGTCGAGATCCTGCCCGATGCGCCAGGCATCGGCTTCGAGTTTTGACATGCCTTTCCACAGCGACTGCCAGGCGATGAGCGAATGCGCGGCACCGACGCCGAGATTGCGCAACACCGTGGAATCGGTGAGGTCGCGCTGCCAGCGCGAGATCGGCAGCTTCTCGGCCAGGTGCTGCATGATCGCGTTGGCCAAACCCAGGTTGCCCTCGGCGTTTTCAAAGTCGATCGGGTTGATCTTGTGCGGCATGGTGGAGCTGCCCACTTCGCCTGCCACGGCGCGCTGTTTGAAGGCACCGATCGAGATATAGCTCCAGATGTCACGCGCAAAACCGGTGAGGATGGTGTTGAAGCGGGTCAGCGCGTGGAAGTATTCGGCGATGTAATCGTGCGGCTCGATCTGCGTCGTCGCCGGGCTGACGGCAAGCCCAAGGCCGTGGATGAAGTTCGACGCGAACGTTGGCCAATCGACTGCCGGGTAGGCGGCAATATGGGCGTTCCAGTTGCCGACCGCACCATTGGCCTTGGCGAGACATGCCACCGCGACGAACTGTTCGCGCTGGCGCTGAAGCCTTGCCACGAACACCGCCATTTCCTTGCCGAGCGTGGTCGGCGAAGCCGGTTGGCCATGCGTGCGCGACAGCATCGGCTGCTCGGCGTAATGCTGCGCGAGTGTGGCGATGGCGGCGATGGTCTTGTCGATGGCCGGCAGCAGCACGAGGTCGCGCGCCTCTTTCAGCATCAGCGCATGCGCGAGATTGTTCATGTCTTCGCTGGTGCAGGCGAAGTGGATGAACTCGGTGATGGCCGCCAGCTCGGGCTGACCCTGCACCTTGTCCTTCAGGTAGTACTCAACCGCCTTCACATCGTGATTGGTGGTCTGCTCTTTTGCCTTGATCCACTGCGCCTCGTCGATCTTGAAGCCGCTGATGATCGACTCCAGCCGCTTGTTGGCAGTATCGGAGAGGGTAGGCACCTCGGGAATGCCAGCGTGTGCAGCGAGCGCTTGCAGCCAGCGGATTTCGGCGATGACGCGATAGCGCATCAAGCCGTACTCCGAAAATATGGCACGCAGCTCGACGGTTTTCTCGGCGTAACGGCCGTCGATGGGGGAGATGGCAGACAGGGAAGTGAGGTGCATGGAAAGAGCCGTGAAGATTGTTGTGCATTCTACCGGCGGCATGGGGCCGACAGAAATTATTCATTGCTGCGGATCGTAGCGGCTGGCCACCTCGCGCAGTAGAGTGTCGCCCTCTCTAAAGCCTGCCAGAGCCCGTCTCCAGCCATGACCACAATTCGCCAAGACGACTTCGTCCAATCCATTGCCGATGCATTCCAGTACATCAGCTACTACCACCCGCTCGACTACATCCAGGCTCTGGGTGCTGCTTACGAGCGCGAGGAAAGTGCGGCTGCCAAAGACGCCATCGCGCAGATCCTCACCAACAGCCGCATGTGTGCCGAGGGCAAGCGTCCCATCTGCCAGGACACCGGCATCTGTGTGGTGTTCCTGAAGATCGGCATGAAAGTGCAGTGGGACAGCGAGCTCACCGTGCAGGAAATGGTGAACGAGGGCGTGCGCAGGGCCTATCTGAATCCCGACAACAAGCTGCGCGCTTCGATCATGTCCGACCCCGCCGGCAAGCGCACCAACACCAAGGACAACACGCCGGCCGTCGTCCACATCGAGATGGTGCCCGGCCATCACGTCGAAGTGGTCTGCGGTGCGAAGGGCGGCGGCAGCGAGAACAAGTCCAAGCTGGTCTGCCTCAACCCTTCCGATTCGATCGTCGACTGGGTGCTCAAGACCCTGCCGACGATGGGTGCAGGCTGGTGCCCGCCCGGCATCCTCGGCATCGGCATCGGTGGCACGCCGGAGAAGGCGATGGTGATGGCGAAGGAGGCGATGATGTCGCCCATCGACATCCACCTGGTCAAAGAGAAGAAGGCGCGTGGCGAGACGCTGACGCGCATCGAGGAGCTGCGTCTGGAACTGCTGGAGAAAGTGAACCAGCTCGGTATCGGCGCGCAGGGCCTGGGTGGGCTGACCACCGTGCTCGACGTGAAGATCATCGACTGCCCGACGCATGCGGCGAGCCTGCCCGTGGGCATGATTCCCAACTGTGCAGCGACGCGCCACATCCACTTCCATCTCGATGGCTCAGGCCCTGCCGTGCTGACGCCGCCGCGCCTGGAAGACTGGCCGAACGTGGCCTGGAAACCGGACGTCGAGCGCAGCAAGCGCATCGACCTCAACACGCTCACGCCGGAAGAAGTGGCGAGCTGGACACCCGGCCAGACCCTGCTGCTCAACGGCAAGATGCTCACCGGCCGCGATGCTGCGCACAAGCGCATCCAGGACATGCTGGCCAAGGGCCAGAAGCTGCCGGTGGATTTCACCAACCGCGTCATCTATTACGTCGGCCCGGTCGACCCGGTGCGCGACGAAGCCGTCGGCCCGGCTGGCCCCACCACCGCCACCCGCATGGACGGCTT
>JAUSQI010000173.1 GCA_030652575.1 Stagnimonas sp.
TGGTGACCGAATCATTGACGTTGATCGCCGGCACCAGCAGCTTGCCGGCCTCGACCATCTGGTACAGGCGGTGCACGCCAGTGGTGGTCTCTTCCGAGACGCCGCGCCAGTCCTTGACCACGCGGGCCCAAAAGCCGGGGCGCTCCCTGGCGACCTTCTTGAGCAGGTCCTTGATGACCTTGATCTCGTGGTTGTCGCTGGGGGTGTTGACCCAGTCGCTACCGTTTTCCAGCTCAAAGCCCTTGTGGATCAGAAGGGTCACGTCGCCGCCATCGTCCACCACCAGCTCGGGGCCAGTGAGCGTGCCATCGGGCAGGGTGTGGGTGATGGAGTCGAGAGCGAGATCCCAGTACTCCTCCAGCGTCTCGCCCTTCCAGGCGAACACCGGCGTGCCGGCGGCGGCGACTGCGGCTGCGGAGTCGTCGGAGGTGGAGAAGATGTTGCAGGAAGCCCAGCGCACCGAGGCGCCGAGGTGACCGAGCGTCTCAAGAAGAACAGCAGTCTCCTTGGTCATGTGCAGCGAGCCCGTGAGACGGACGCCAGCGAGCGGCTGCAGGGGCGCGTACTTGGCGCGGATGCTCATGAGGCCGGGCATTTCTTCCTCGGCCATCTTGATGCGCTTGCGGCCGAATTCGGCCAGCGACATGTCGCGGACCTTGTAGTCGGTGAAGGGCTTGGTGTTGAGGGGTGCGTTCATTGTGCGTCGCTCCTTGATGAGGTTTTGTCCGGTGAGGACCGGACGGAATGGCTCTGGAACGGGCGCGGTTGAAGTGACAGTGCCTGCGAGCCTGGCCGCCCTGAATCAGCGGTCGCAGCGCCCCTCGCGGGCCAAGTGCGGCGGAGTATATCCGCTTATGCGGATAAGAGGATATTGCGCGCGGGTGGAAACGTCGAGCCATGCTGGCACGGGCCTTGCGGTCACTTTGGATGGCTAGTAGTTAAAAGAAGCCTGGAGGGGAAAGCGATTGAGATCACTTTCTTGAATCAGGGAGCGACACATGTCAGATAGGGATATTGCGTTTCACAAATCGGTCGGCGTTTTTGCACTGTTGACCACGATGGCCGCAGGACTCGCACAAGCGCAAGCGCCATCGGACGCGAGTGCAGAGGCCTCCACCACATTGGATGCCGTGAAAGTCGTCAGTCGAGGCCAGGTGCGTGCCTCCGACACCATCACCGCCGAAGATCTCAAGGCCCAGGCCCCGGGCGTGGCGCCGCAGGCGCTGCTCAACGCACTGCCGGGCGTCAACGTGCAGCAGACCGATCCCTATGGCCTCTACGAATTCGGGTCCACCGTGCGCATCCGCGGTTTCACCGGCGACCAGCTGGCCACCTCGCTCGACGGCGTGCCGCTGGAAACCTACGACGTGCGCGACGGCAGCCCGCCCAACCGTTATGTCGACACCGAAAACCTCAAGGAGATCACCGTCGCGCAAGGCTCCGGCGATGTCACTGCGCCATCGTACCACGCTCTCGGCGGGTCGATCCGCTACTTCACCGACGACCCGATGGGCATCTGGCATACCAGCTTCTCGGCCACCGGCGGCAGCCAGTCCCTGAACCGCACCTATGCGCGCATCGACACGCCGGCGCTGTGGACGGGCGGCCCGATTGCCTACCTGAGCGGCTCGCGCACCCGTGCGGTGCAGTGGGACAACGCCAAGGCCGACATGGCCGTCGATCACGTCGATGCCAAGATCAAGCAGAAGCTCAGCAATGGCAGCCTCACCTTCACCTATCGCTACGGCAATCGCGACGACCACGACGCCAGCTATTACGACAAGGACAGCAAGCCCTACAACGACTACTTCGTGCTCAATGACTTCGCCACCGGCGATGCTGAAAAGGACGGCCTCTTCTACGACAACTGGCTCAACGGCCGCACCGACCAGCTCGCCAGCGTCATCGGCGAGTTCGCACTCACGCCCAGCCTCAAGCTGGACGTGGTGCCTTACTACGAGAAGAAAACCGGCTACGGCGTGGGCGGTGTTGCCGCCAGTGCCGCACAGTCGCTCTACGATGATGCAAACGCCGGCACGCCCGGCCGCACCGACATCGCCGCACCCAGAGGGCTGACGCGACGCAAGGAGTTTCTCAACGGTGATCGCCTCGGCGCCACGGCGGGGCTGACCTGGACGGCGGGCATCCACACCGTGCAGACCGGCCTGTGGTACGAGGACTATGACTTCTCGCAGCGCCGCCCCCTGTTCAACCTGACGGGCAACGGTGAGTTCGCCTTCAACGAATTGCCGGTGGCCGTGTATTACGACCGCGACTTCAGCACCAAGGTGACGCAGTTCTATCTCAAGGACTCGGTCTTTCTCTTCAGCGATCGACTCGGTATTGAAGTGGGCTTCAAGGGCTTGAACGTCGATCGCGGATTTTCCGGCATCCCCAATTCCGCGTCGTTCAATGCCTCGCAAACCACCTCGATCAACAAGACCGACAAGGATTACTTCCAGCCGCAGGTGGGTGCAAGCTTCAAGCTCAACAGCTCGGAAGAACTGTTCGGCAACTACGCCGAGAACTTCAGCTCCATCCCGCGTCTGGCCCTGGTCGCATCGAGCTACAGCGATGATCTGAAGCCCGAGACCTCGACCAACATCGACTTCGGCATCCGCAGCCAGCGCGGCCGCTTCAACGGCTCGTTCTCGCTGTATTACGTCGACTACAAGGATCGCATCCTGCAATTGCAGAACCCCGATCCCTTCCGTGTGGGTGAAGACATCTACCAGAACGTGGGTGCGATCAAGACCTACGGTGCGGAACTGGCGGCATACTGGAACCCGACCAAGCGCTGGCGCCTGGGCTCGACGCTGAGCCTCAACAACTCCAAGTTCCAGGACGACTACGTGACCGGCGATACCGATGCCGCCGGCAATGCCACCACGCGCGTCGTGCCGGTGAAAGGCAACGTGGTGCCAGACACGCCGTACACGATGGCGGTGGCCAACGCGACCTACAAGATTGCACCGTTCTTCTTCGGGGGCGAGGCCAAGTTCACCGGCCGCCGCAGCTCGTCGACGACGGGCATGGAGTCGATCGAGGCCTACACCGTGGTCAACCTCAACGCCGGCTTCAAGGGCACCAAGGGCGGCTCGCTGGAGAAGTTCAGCACGCAGATCAATCTCTACAACCTGTTCGACGACAACTCGCCCGGCTACGACGAGTTCGGCGAGAGCGGCGGCGGGTTTTATCTGACGCCACCGCGCGCGGTCTATCTCACCGTCCGTGCCGATATCTAGGCCGATCGCCACAACTGCACTTGCCCTCGGCCTGCTGATGCAGGCCGAGGTGCAAGCCGCTGATCGCATGCCCGTCTGCGCCGCCTGCCACGACACCGGGGCCGGCGGCGCACCGCGTATGGGGCGTGTGCAGGACTGGGCGCCACGGCTCAAAAAAGGCATGCCCACGCTCATCTCCAGCGTGCGCCAGGGCATACCTGGCACGCTGATGGCGAGCGAGACCTGCGATGGCTGCACCGACGCCGAAATCAAATCCCTCATCCGACGCCTGAGCGCGCCGGTAAAACCTTAAGGAAAAGCCACAAGTGAGCACACCCACTGGATGGACCCGCCGCGACCTGCTGGTGCACCTCGGCCGCACGGCCGGTGCGGCCTCGATGTACCAGGCGATGGCCGCACTCGGCATCGTCGCCATACCCGCCGCCTATGCCGGCGCGCCACAGCTGCCCGGCGGCTCGGGCGCGGGCAAGAAGGTGGTGATCATCGGGGCCGGCATCGCCGGCCTCACCGCCGCGCTCGAACTCGGCAAGGCCGGCTACGAGTGCATGATTCTCGAAGCCACCGGCCATGTCGGCGGCCGCAACCTCACCGTGCGGCGGGGCGATGTGCTGACCGAATACGACAGCCAGCAGACCTGCGATTTCGACGACGCGCCGCATCTCTACTTCAACGCCGGCCCGGCGCGCATCCCGTACCACCACACCGCGCTGCTGGCGTATTGCCGCGAGCTGGGCGTGGCGCTCGAGCCCTTCGTCAACGACAACCACGCGGGCTATCTGCACAACAGCAAGGCCTTCGGCGGCAAGCCGCAACGGCAGCACAAGATTCTCACCGACACCCACGGCTCGATTGCCGAACTGCTGGCAAAAGCCATCAACAAGGATGCACTCGAGCAGTCGCTGACCAGGGAAGACGCCGACAAGCTGCTGGAGATGGTGAAAACCTTCGGTGACCTCGACAAGGACTACCGCTACCGCGGCAGCAACCGTGCGGGCACGGCCGATGGCGACGGCATTCTCACCAGCCCGAATGGCGTGGGGCCGATCCGCATCCCCACCAAGGAGCTGGTCGATTCGGGCCTGTGGCAGTGGTTGCAGTTCCCCAACAGCTGGGACATGAACGCGACCATGATGCAGCCCACCGGCGGCATGGACATGATCGTGAAGGGCTTCGAGAAGGCACTCGGCAATCGCATTCTGCGCAACGCGCCGGTGACGAAGATCACCAACGTCGAGAAGGGCGTGACCATCGCCTACAAGGACCAGGGCAAGACCAAGGTGGTCAAGGCCGATTTCTGCATCAACAGCGCGCCGACGCATCTGGTCGGTGGCATCGACAACAACTTCTCCTCGCGCTACCGCACCGCGCTCAAGGACGGTGCCGAGTGGGGCAAGCTGTTCAAGATCGCCTTCCAGGCCAAGCGTCGCTTCTGGGAAGAAGACGCGCAGATCTACGGCGGCATCAGCTGGACCGACCAGGACATCCTGCAAGTCTGGTATCCGCCGCACGGCTTCCACCAGGCCAAGGGCATCATGCTCGGCAGCTACCAGTGGGACCCGAAGAAGGGCGAAGCCTGGGGCAAGCTCAAGCCCGCCGCGCGGCTCGCCAAGGCCATCGCCGAGGGCGAGAAAATCCATCCCGGCTATGGCGGCATGGTCGAGAAGGGCATGAGCGTGGCCTGGAACAAGGTGCCCTACATGTTCGGCTGTGCACCGGAGTGGACGCCCGAGGCGCGCAACCAGCACTACCCCGTGCTGGTGCAGGCCGAAGGCGCGCACTACATGGTGGGCGACCAGATCAGCTTTCACGGCGGCTGGCAGGAGGGCGCGATACGCTCGGCCCACCGCGCCATCGACGACATTGCCAAGCGCGTTGCCGCCTAATCACTTTCAACCGGAGAACTGCATGACTCTCATCCGCCGCTCGCTGTTCACACTGCTCGCCGTATCCGTACTCCCCGCCTGCTCGATGCTCGCGCCCAAAGCCGAGGTGACGCGCTACCCCATCCCCGGTTCGGACTTCCCCATCGCCCAGGCGGTGGAAGTGCCCGTGGGCAAGGCCACGATCTTTCACAGCGGCCTCACGCCCACACCGTTCAACACCGAGGCACGCAAGTTCAGCTACGAGTACTGGGGCAGCACCGAACAGCAGGCGTTCTCGGTGCTGAGCAAAATCAAGACCTCGCTCGAAGCCATTGGCCTGACGATGGGAGATGTGGTGAAGATGAATGTCTTCCTCGTCACCGACCCCACAAAGGCGGGGCGCATGGACTTCGACGGCTTCATGGTCGCCTACCGCAAGTTCTTCGGCACCACCGAGCAGCCCAGGCTGCCGGCGCGCACCACGGTGCAGATCCCCGGCCTTGCCGCGCCAGGCATGCTGGTGGAGATCGACGTGATCGCCGTGCGGCCCTGAAGTCTTTATCAGTGATGCAGAAAAGGCCGCGGCAACGCGGCCTTTTTTATGGGCGGGTGCGTTTCTTCACGGTGCACGCAGGCTTTGCCAGCCCTGCCATCCGGCACCCGGAGCCAGCACCACCGGGCGGCCGATCACGGCGGCTTCGATGCAGAGAAAACGCTGGTAGTCATCCGCCGCCAGGTCGGCGAAGCCGAGGCTGCGTTCGGCACCGGGATTCCACACTACCGTGTCGCAAAAGCCCTGCTGGTGCAGCTCTAGGCGGCGCGGGCCATCGTGCAGCGTCAGATCGGGCGGCGTGTCGAAGTAGTTGCGATCCACTTCACCGTGGATGGCCAGCGCATCGGCGGTTTCCTGCTTCATCGCGCCGCCATCGGCGGTGTCGCGGTAGTGCAGGCCGGCCAGTCCTTCGACGGTCACCGCGCGGATATCAGCCACTGCGACATAGGTGTGCAGCGCGGCCGTGAACTGGAACGGCTGATCGCCCCGGTTCAGCACCTCCAGCTGCACGCACAGGCTGTCGCCGCCGATGCGCACCTTGAGCGTGGCGAGAAAGGCCTGCGGCCAGTGCGCACGGGTGGCAGGCGAATCGTTCAGGGTGAAGGTGGCTTCGGCGCCTTCGTGGTTGCTGTGCAGACTTTGGAACTCCCACAATGCCGTGCGCGCAAAGCCGTGCTTGAGCAGCGGCCCTTCGCCCGCAAACTGCGGAAAGATCACCGGCACGCCACCCCGGATCGGTGTGCCTTCCTTGAAGACAGCGCGCTCGCTGAGAAACAGTGGCTCCGCGCCCCCGGCCGACTTCCATTGGGTGATGTGCGCGCCCTGAGGATGGATGCTGGCAGTGGCACCGTCGGTGCTGGTGAGAACGATCAAGTGTGGCTCTGCTGACTGGGGCATGAGGCAGTGTAAGCGGCGGCGACGCCCACAAAAAAGCCGCCTCGCGGCGGCTTTTTTGCAGCAGGCGGATGCCTTACTTCATCTTCTTGGCTTCGCTCTTGAGCAGGTCGGCCTTGTCGGTGGCTTCCCACGAGAACGCGGTGAACTTGCTGCCATCCGCACCCGTCATCGCGATGGGCGCGCGGCCGAAGTGGCCGTAGCTCGCGGTCATCTGGTACATCGGGTGGATCAGGTCGAGCATCTTGATGATGCCGCCCGGACGCAGGTCGAAGTTCTTGCGCACCAGTTTTTCGAGCGCGGCGTCGCTGACAATGCCGGTGCCGAAGCTGGTGACGAAGATCGAGGTCGGCTCGGCGACACCAATCGCGTAGCTCACCTGCACTTCGCAGCGCTTGGCGAGGCCGGCGGCGACGATGTTCTTGGCGACGTAGCGGGCAGCGTAAGCGGCGCTGCGATCAACCTTGGAAGGATCCTTGCCGGAGAATGCGCCGCCACCGTGGCGCGCCCAGCCGCCGTAGGTGTCGACGATGATCTTGCGGCCGGTGAGGCCGCAGTCGCCAACCGGGCCGCCGATCACGAAGTTGCCGGTGGGGTTGATGTGGAACTTGGTCGCCTTGGTGATCCACTTGGCGGGGATGACGGGCTTGATGATTGATTCCATCACCGCCTCGCGCAGGTCCTTCAGCTTGATGTCGGGACTGTGCTGGGTGGAGAGCACCACGGCATCCACACCAGTGGCGACGCCATCGGTGTAGCGCAGTGTGACCTGCGACTTGGCATCCGGGCGCAGCCAGGCGAGGCCGCCTTTCTTCGCCTTGCGTACCTTGGCCTGCTGCTCGACCAGACGGTGCGAGTAGTAGATGGGCGCGGGCATCAGTTCTTTCGTTTCATCGCAGGCGTAGCCGAACATCAGGCCCTGGTCGCCAGCGCCGATTTCTTCGAGCGCCTTCGGCTTCTTCGAGGTGCCGTCGACGCCCATGTTGATGTCGGGCGACTGCTTGCCGATGATGTTCAGGATGCCGCAGGTCGCACCGTCGAAGCCGACGTCCGACGAGTTGTAGCCGACATCGGTGATCACCTTGCGCACGAGCTGTTCGAGATCAACCCAGGCCGAGGTGGTGACTTCGCCGGCGACGATGGCAACACCAGTTTTCACCAAGGTTTCGCAGGCGACGCGGGCTTTCTTGTCCTGCGCGAGGATCGCGTCGAGAACCGCATCGCTGATCTGGTCAGCCAGCTTGTCCGGGTGGCCTTCGGAAACGGATTCGGAGGTGAACAGGTATTCGCTCATCGAGGTAAAACTCCAATGCGCGCCGCTCATGCGGCGTCGGGTGGGTGGGGCTGCTATCAATATCTGCTTATGCGGATAAGCGGATTTTATAGCCAGTGGGCTGCGCGTGCGAGCGAGTGTGCGCTACCCGCCTTTGCAGTCGCGTTGCAGCGCATCACGCAGACGTCACCTTGCAGTGCGCAAACTCGCCCGTACAGTAAGCCTCTCCAACCCTAATACCGCCCGCCATGTCTGCACTCAAACCCAAAGCCCTCGGCCCCTTGCCGACCCTGATCTTTTCTTCGCGCTGGCTGCAGCTGCCCCTGTATCTGGGGCTGATCGTCGCGCAGGGCGTCTACGTGGTGCTGTTCGTCAAGGAGTTGCTGCACCTGATCGGCGGGGCGTTCGAGTTGAACGAACAGCAGGTGATGCTGATCGTGTTGGCGCTGATCGACGTGGTGATGATCTCGAACCTGCTGATGATGGTGATCGTCGGCGGCTACGAAACCTTCGTGTCGCGTCTGGGCCTGCACAATCATCCCGACCAGCCGGAATGGCTCAGCCACGTCAACGCCTCGGTGCTGAAGGTGAAGCTGGCGATGGCGATCATCGGCATCTCCTCCATCCATCTGCTCAAGACCTTCATCGAGGCGGGCACCATCGATGCGCTGCCCTTGTGCTCGGTCGCAGCCGCAGGGGTCAGGTGCACCAACATCACCTCCACCGGCGTGATGTGGCAGACCATCATCCACATGGCCTTCATCGTCTCGGCCGTGGGCATTGCCTGGACCGACCGGCTGATGCTGGCGACGGCGGCGCACGGAAAGATCGACGCCAAGCACTGAATGCTTGCACGGTCAACGAAAAAGGCGCTCATCGGAGCGCCTTTTTCGTTTCTGCCGGTGCGCGCCCGCGCATGGCCGACAACGCAGGATGTGCCTATCTGCCGGCGAAGGGCTCGCCCAACAGGTCGCCGACGGTGTAAGGCAGCAGCCTGGTTGTCCTCGCAGTGCTTTGAAGTCAGTCTGGCCGCAGCCGCTCCAGATACTCCACCAGCCCGCGCAAGCCCTGCTCGTAGAGCACGCTGCTCTGCGAGGCCTTGCCCATGCCGATGACGCCTTCGAGCGCCGAGATGATGAAGATGGCCGCTGCGGGCGTGTTCACATCGGTGCGCACCGTGCCGTTCTCCTTGCCGCGTTCGAGCGCTGCGGCCAAGGTGTGCCGCCAGTCGTCGAGGATGCCCTGCAGACGGGTGCGAAAGCCTTCGTCGATGGGCGACATTTCCTGCGCCAGGTTGTTGAACGGGCAGCCGTAGGCGAGCAGGTTGGCCTTGAGCCGGTCGCGGCGTTTCTTGATGCCGGCGATGGCGCTCGCAATCGGGTCCTGCGCCTCGGCCAGCGGCAGCCAATAGTGTTCCATCAAGGGCCGCAGCAGCTCATCCACCACCGCGTAGCCGAGTGCCGCCTTGTTGCTGAAGTGGTGATACAGCGCGCCCTTGGTGACGCCCGCCTTGAGCAGGATGGAATCGAGGCTCGCGCTGCGGAATCCACGCTGGTGGATTTCCTCGAAGGCGCACTCCAGCAGGCGCGTGCGGGTCACGTCGGGCTGGCGCAGGGTTGGTCGTAGAGCGGTCATGCCGCAGTATTGACCGCGCAACAGGCTTGTCAACAATGCGGCATCACCAAACGAAGGGAAGGGAAGGCCATGACCGAGCGCGCTATCGACCCTGCTGAACTTGCCGCACTGGTGCACTCCCTCAAACGGCGCGCGCCACAAGACGCTGCCGAGATGCTCACGCCGCTGCCGCGCGCCACGGTGGATGCCGCGCTGGCCGCCCTGCCGCCGGATCTGGCGGCACGCATCAGCGCCCGGCTGGTGGATGCCATTGCCCCGCTCGACGTGCTGCCCGGCGATATCGGCAGCCTGATGGAGCCGGCACGCGGCAGCTTCACCGCCACGACGACGGTCGCCGAGGCCATCGCCTGGCTGCGTGCTGCCCCCGAGCCGCAGCAGATCACCTATCTCTACGTCAACGACGGCGGCGGCAAGCTCAGCGGCCTCGTCGTGCCGCGCGACCTCTTGCTGGCCGCAGTGGATGCCCCGCTCGAATCCATCATGCTGCGCGCGCCGTTTCGCTTAGCCCCCGGCGACACACTCGGCGATGCCGTACAGGCCACCGTCAAGCGCCACTATCCGGTGTATCCGGTGTGCGATGCGGCGGGCGTGCTGGTGGGGCAGGTGCGCGGCTGGCAGCTGTTCGAGCAGCAGGCGCTGGAGCTCACCGCGCAGTCCGGCCGCATGGTCGGTATCAACAAGGAGGAACGGCTCGACACCGGCTTCTGGGCCGCGTTCAAGATGCGCCACCCCTGGTTGCAGATCAACCTGCTCACGGCCTTCCTCGCCGCCTTCGTGGTCGGCAGCTTCGAAGACACCATCACCCGCATCGTCGCGCTCGCGGCCTTTCTGCCGTTGCTGGCGGGGCAGAGCGGCAACACCGGCTGCCAGGCGCTGGCCATCACCTTGCGTGGTCTGACCTTGGGCGATTTCGAGAACGTCTCGGTGCGGCAACTGGTGGTGAAGGAGGCGCTGCTCGGCACGCTCAACGGCTTCCTCACCGGCCTCGTCGCCGGTGCGGCGATGTGGTTCACGGCGGGCGGCACCAAGGGCGACCCGCAGGCGCTGATGCTGGCGCTGGTGATCGTGCTGGCCATGACCGGGGCTTGTCTCGCCTCGGGCATTTTCGGCGTGCTGGTGCCGCTGATCCTGCGGCGCTTCGGGGCCGATCCCGCCACGGCGTCGAGCATCTTCTTGACCACTGGCACCGATATCGCCGGCATGGGTTTGATGCTGTTCCTTGCCACCACATTGGTGCTGTAGCGCCGGTGAGTGATCTGCAACTGGCACTACTGCTGTCGCTCACCGGCCTGTTCACATCGGCACTATCGGGCGTGGCGGGCCTGGGCGGCGGCACGATTCTGATCGGCGTTTTCTATGCGCTGGGCCTGGCACCGGTCGAGGCGATTCCGCTGTTCGCGGCCGTGCAGCTGGTGAGCAACCTCACCCGCACGGCGGCGTACGTGCGGCATGTCGAGTGGCGCGCCGCGGGCTGGTTCCTGCTCGCGGCGATCCCCGCCACCGCACTGCTCGCGCCGTTCGCCGCGACGGTGGACGTGCATGTGGTCCAGCTGATCCTGGCGGCACTCATGGCCATCTCGCTGCTGCCGAGTGCCGCTGCCAAGCCGCTGCCACCGCGGCTGGCCTTCGTCACCGCCGGCGCGGTCAACGGCGCCCTGGGGATGTTTGTGGGGGCAACGGGCCTCTTCGTCGGCCGCCTGTTCCTGCGGCCGGAATGGCCGAAGCAGAAAGTGGTGGCCACACTCGCACTGACGCAGGTCTTCGGCCACGCGCTGCGCGTCGTCGCCTACGGCTTCGTCGGCTTCTCGGCCTTCGCCAGGCCGCTGGTGCTGGTGCCGGTGTGCGCCTCGGTCATCGTCGGTACGCTGCTGGGCCGGCAGCTCAACGGCAAGCTGTCTGAAGCAGCCTTTCGCAGTCTGTTTCAGGGCATTCTCATCGTGCTCACTCTCAAGCTCACTTACGACGGACTCTCTGGACTATGGAACTAGTCATCACGCTGGATCAGGTGCAGACGCTCGTGCGCGGTGCGTTTCCGGGCAATGCGGGCACCGAATCGCTGACCGTGGAAGCACTCGAACCGGGCTATGCGCGCATCCGCCTGCCGTTCAAGAAGTGGATGCTGCGGCCGGGCAACGTGCTCTCTGGCCCGACCTTGATGACGGCTGTCGACACCGCCATGTATGTGGCCGTGCTCGGCCACATCGGCGTGCAGCTGATGGCGGTGACGGCGGACATGAACCTGCGCTTCCTCAACAAGGGCGCAGTCGGCGATGTGATTGCCGATGCGCGCATCCTGAAGCTCGGCCGCAAGCTGATCGCGATGGAGTCGCGGGTGTATTCCAGCGCCGCGCCCGAGGTGCTGGTGATGCACGCCACCGGCAGCTACGCGAGGCCCGGCTGAGCACGGCGCACTGACCGCTGACCACTGCGTTCAGCAACGCTCGTCTGCCAGTGCGTCAATTTATTGGCACAGCGATTACTGTCGCAGCAGGGATGGTCAGGTCTGCCAGCCCGCACTGACCAGGGAGGGTCGCTGCCATGCGCCACGCACGCCACGCCGCAGCAAAAAACCAACGGGGATTCGCCGCCGTCTTCGCGGCCATCGCGATGATCGCCATGCTCTCGGCAGTCGCGCTCTCCATCGACATCGGCCGGCTCTACACCGCCAAGCGCGATCTGCAGAAGCTCGCCAACCTCGCCGCACTCGATGCGGTGCGCGTGGCCAGTGGCTGCTCGGTTGAAGCAGGCGGCGCACCGGGCGGTGCGTCGGAGGCCACGGCCGAAGCCACGGCCAGCGTGCAGCGCAATGCCAGTCCCAGCGTGGTGGAGGACATCGACGTGACGGTCGAAGTCGGTCGCAGGGTGCCGCTGGCACAGACCGGCGCACTGCAAACCTTCGAAGTGCTGCCCACTGCCAGCCCGCTGCGCGATGCGGTGCGGGTGCGGCTGAGCCGCCCGGCGCCCAGCCGGATCATCCCCGGCATCACCGGCGCCGCCACCACCCAGCTGGTGGCCTACTCGGTGGTGGCACAGCCTGCCTTGGGCAAGCTCTCGATCGGCAGCGACACGGCCAGCTTGAACAACGGTGTGCTCAACAGCGTGCTGGGCGGGCTGCTGTGCCCTACCGGCAACGCCGTCTGCCAGGCGCAGGTGGTGGCCTTGAATGTGGCCGGCAGCGGTGCCGTGCTCAACGCCAGCGTGACGCTGGGCCAGCTGGCGACGGCGTTGAATGTCACGGTGAAGGATCTCTCCGATCCCGTTTTCCTCAGCACCCAAACGCCGGTGCTCTCCGACGTGCTGAATGGTCTGGCCGGAGCCGTCAGCGGCACCGCCAGCGCCGGGGTTTCCACCCTGCTGACCAGTCTCGCGCTGGCGGCGCAGGGCAATACCGATGGCGTGCCACTGGCGCAGTTGCTCAGGCCCGTGACGGATATCGTGGGCGAGGTGCCTTTTGTGGGCCTGCTGGATCTCATCATCAGCCTCGGCCAGTCGGGCAAGGCAGGCCAGCCGGCCATCGCACTCAACTTGCCGGTCAACATTCCCAATGTCACTTCCATCTACACCTTTCTGCGTGTGGTCGAGCCGCCGCAGATGAGCGGCATGGAGCCCGCAGGCCAGGCCCGTGCCAGCACGGCCCAGGTGCGCCTGCAACTGCGGCTGCAACTGGATTTGCTGCACTCGCTGACGACCACGCTCAATCCCCTGCTGCTGGGCTTGGCGACGATCGAAGCCGACCCGGTGCGGCTGGGTATCGATGTCGATGTGGCGAAGGCCGAGGCATTTCTGGATGCGCTCCAGTGCCCGCGTCTCGGCGTCAACAACGGCATGCCCACGGCCGCCATGAGCGTGAGGACGGCACTGGCGGATGTCGATCTGGGCACGTTCGCGGGCAATGGCGCCGATGCGCCGCCGATCACGCCCGGCCCCGCAACCCTGCTCGCGCTGCGGGTGAAAGTGCTGTTCGGCGTAGCCAGCGCCAACATCTCGGTGGGTATCAGGCATCCGGTTTCCACCAGCGGGGGCGGGGAGACACAGCAGCTGGATCTCGTGACCCAGTTCCAGCCCCTGAGCGAGCAGCTGGCACGCATCTATGTCGCGGATGGTGCGCCCGGCGCGCCGCCCAGCAGCGACAACCCACAGCAGGCGGGTAACGAAAATATTCTCTCCAGCCTGTTTTCATCGCTGTTCGGCAGCCTGAGTTCCGAACTGACCACCGACGCCGACGGCCCCTCGCAGTTGTGCGTGCTGTTCGTCTGCCTGCCGATCAGTGGCCTGCTGGATCCGATCCTGTCGGTCGTGACCAGTGCGCTGGGCGCGGTGCTGAGCGGCGTGGGCGGCATTGTTGACGCGCTGCTCGACCCCCTGCTCAACGCGCTGGGTGTGGAGGTCGGCAATGCCACTGTGACGCTGCAATCGGTGGAAATGCCCCAGCCGGCGGTGGTGAACACGGTGGTCGAGGTGCTGACCGAAAACGACTGATCCAACGACGGATCGCTGCAACAGGGCCGTCATGCCTTGACAACTCTTTGCGGGCAGCCTGAAGGTGCATGTTGCTGCAACGGCACTTCTCGCAAGGACGCAAAGAATCGCAGATGAAAAAATCCCTGATCGCCATCGCAGTGGCAGGCCTTGCCTATGTGGGTGCCGCCTGGACCACCGGGCGCGTCGCCGAGCAGCAGATCAACACCGAGCTTGCCAAGCTGCGCACGATGGTGCCGAGCCTGAAGATCACCGAAGACAAGCACATGCGCGGCGTCTTCGGCTCGACCCGCCTGACGACGGTGGATGTGGCTGCGCTGTTCGATGCCGCGCAGTGCCCGGCAACGCCGGAGCCGGCCCCGCAAGGCGATGCCACCCCGCCGCCAGGCATGGGTGCGCCCGCGGCGTCGGCGCTGTTGGTCACGCTCAAGCAGACCATCACCCACGGTCCCTTGCCGGGGTTTGGCCTGCCGGCGGCGGCCCGCGTGCACTACGAGGTGCTGGTCAACGGGCAACCGCTCGCTGAGCATTTGGGCATCACCACCGAAGGCGAAATGCCGGTGCTGACGGCGCGCTACGGCTTCACCGGCAACAGCCGCGCGCAATGGTCGGGCGACGCCGGCAAGGTCATCTATGCGAGTCCAGACGGCAAGGGCGGCATCACGGTGTCGTGGCCCTCGCTGCGCTTCACCGCCAACACCCGGTCCGATTTCAGCCGCATGGACTACGTCGGTGAACTGCCCGCGCTGACGGCAACCATGCTGTCGCCCAAAGGCGAACCGGTGACGCTGAGCCTCCAGCAGCTCAGCCTGAAAGCCGATCACCAGTATCCGCTGCCGGGACAGTTTTTCGTCCATACCGGCACCGATGCGCTCAGCATCGCGGGCATCAGTGTGGAGCAGGGCGGCAAGCCGCTGTTCGACGCACAGGGGCTGGAGGGCAAGGGCAGCGGCACGCTCGACGGGGGCCTGATGGAGTCCACCACGCAAATCGCGCTCGCCAGCGTCAAGGCCGGCGACGAGACCGTGGGGCCGATGCACTACGACTTCACCTTCGCCAAGCTCGATGCCGCTGCGTACAGCCAGTTCATGCAGACCCTGGTGAGCAACGACCTGGGCAGTTGCCCCACGCCCGAAAAAACAGCGGCCTTCCTCGACAGCCTGAAGGGCCAAGTGCCCGCGCTGCTCAAGTCAGGCCCTGAGTTTCGCATTGATCGCATCAGCATCGGCTACCAGGGCGAGCAGGCCAACATCACCGGCAAGCTGAGCCTGCCCGCCGCGGCGCCGGCCGCGCTGCAGGACCCGATGGCCCTGCTCGCGCTCGCCACCGCGAACCTCACGGTGGCGCTGCCGGACAAGCTGATCCACACGCTCGCCGTCAAAAGCGTCACGGCGCAGATGACGCACGAGATGGCCTTCGCGCAAGACGCCGAGAACCCGGCCGCGACGACGCCGGAGCAGCATGCCGAGGCGGAACGTCTGGCCCAGGCGCTGGTGGCGCAGCAGATCGAGCAGGCGCTGGCCAGGAACTGGATCGTGCGCGGCAAGGATGGCGTGAGCAGCAGTCTCGAATACCGCGACGGCCGCGTGGTGCTCAACGGCCAGCCGCTGGATTTGCAGGGTCTGCGGGCTCGTGCCTCGGCGGAATGAAGCGCCCCGGAATCAGCGGCAATTGACCGGCATTGCCTCGGGGTCGCTGGCGAGTTGGGCTTGACGGGCTTTGATCTCGGCGCTCTTCGGCGTGGCGGGAAACTGTTTCAAGAAGCCGGCCTGCTCGCTGCGCACACTCTCCAACCCCTCGCAGGCGCAAGTGCCGAGTGCCACGGCTTCTTCGAGGTCGCGCAGGTTCTGTTGCGCGCGCTGGGCGTAAGTGCTGGGGTGCTGCGTCGCAAAGGCCTGCCAGCCCGCGTAAAGGGGTGCGATGCGGCCCTCGCCAAAGCGCACGCAGGGGCTGGGTTGCGGGCGCAGTTTGAGATACACCGGCACATCGTCCGGCCCCCAGGTGGCGGCGTACTGCGTGAAGAAGGCGATATCGGCAGGCGTGCCATGAACCTTGGCCAGGGCAAGAAAAAATACCGGATCGGGCTGGGCGTAAATATCGAGCCCACGCCGCAGCTTCAGCCCGCGCACCTGGTCTTGCAGCGCGGTGAAGCTCGCCTCGTCGTAGGCTTCCATCACCGCCTTGCCGTCTTCACCGCCGGTGATTTCCATCAAGGCGCCTTGCGCGGCCTCTGCCTTGTCGAATAGGGGCTCGAGCGAGCCGGGCGTCTTGGATTTCTCGACGCTGTCCAGTGCAGCGAGGTAGTCGGCAACGGGCGCGTGCATCTGCACGACGGCCTTCCCCGCAGCGGCGTGCTTCTCGACAGTCCCTCCGACTGCATCGGGCTCGCTTTTTGCGCAGGCAAAGAGGCTCAGCAACAGTGGAAGGAAGGTAAGGCGTCGCATGGTTTCTCCACAAATTCAGGCTAATCGGACAAGACCTTGTCCTTGGTCTCGATGACCCAGGGCATCAGCAGGATGCCGATGAGCGGGATGAAGCCGACGTAGAACAGCACGCCCAGCGCGCTGGTGGCGGCATTGGCCCCCTGGCTCGCGATCGAGCCGACCAGGAAGGGCCCGCCCGCCGCGATGATGCGGCCGATGTTGTAGCAGAAGCCCGCGCCGGTGCCGCGCAGCCGCGTCGGGAACAGCTCGGGCAGGTAGTAGGTGAAACTGCCGAACACGCCGAACACCGACAGCCCGATGAGGAAGTAGCCGTAGAGCCGCGTCTCGGGTGCGAGATCGAGGCCGAAAGTGCCGAACACCGCGAGCGAGGAGATGACGAAGTAGATCGCGAACATTTTCTTGCGGCCGAGCAGCTTGCTGGCGGGGATGGTCAGCAGCGTGCCGATCAGGCCGCCCAGGTTGAAGTAGGTGGTCGCCCAGGTCTTCCAGCTCTCGACCATTTTCAGCGTGTCGGCGGTGCCCAAGCCCAAGGCTTCGGCATTGGCACGCGCCAGGCCCGACGACACCACGGGGATGAAGGCATTGCAGCTCCACCAGGTGAGCAGTGCGACCACGGCCATCAGAAAGCCGGAGCGGGTAAAGGCCACGATCTGCGGCGTGAACAGCTCGCTCAGTTTTGGCGGCTTGCTGGTGGCTGCAACGCGCTGCCAGCGTTCGGGTTCTTTCACGAACAAGCGCACCGCGAAGGCGGCGGCGGCGGGGATGAGCCCGAACAGGAACACATAGCGCCAGCTGGTCTCCGGGGTGTGCGCAAACCAGTTGCCGGCGACTTCGGCATTGACGAAGGTCGCGAGAAACAGGCCCATGGGTGCTGAGGTGTAGAGCAGCGCGCCGGCTTCCACCCGTTTCTCCTCGGGCACGACCTCCGCCACCATCGCCGCTCCTGCCGCCCATTCGCCGCCGATGCCGAGCGACGCAATGATGCGGAAGAAGATCAGCATCTCCATGTTCTGCGCGAAGGCGCAGGCAGCGGTGCCGAGCGAGTAGAGCAGCATGGTCAGCATCAGCGTCTTGGTGCGGCCGATGCGGTCGCTGACCCAGCCGAACAGCACGCCGCCGGCGGCCCAGCCGATGAGCAGGATGGAGGTGAGCACGCCGGTCCAGTACAGCGTCGCCTTCTTCGCCTCGGGCGAACCGATCTCCAGCCCTAGCAGGGTCGGCACCGCATTGGGGGCGACGTAGTTGAACAGCAGGCCGTCGAAGATATCGAAGCCCCAGCCGAGCCAGGCGGCGAACAGCACAAGCCATTGGTAGCGCGTCAGGCCGAGCATTTTTTGTGATCTCCTCGAATCGTTCTTTTCTGCTTGGCGCGATTCTGCCTGTTTGCCTTCAACAGCGGGTGCGGGGATCTGGGTACGGGGTGAAGCGGGCGGACCCTGACTCCCGTAACCCGATCCCTGTCCCCGCTTCTCAAAGCACCAAAGGTGCTTGAGTGCGATGCCATTCGAGGATGCGCCGGTATTGCGCCGGGTCTTTCACGTGCACCACGTCGCCCTCGCGCGGGAAGGTCCAGTCGTAGAGCCGCGACAGATAAAAGCGCAAGGCGGCGGCGCGCAGCACCAGCGGCCATGCGGTGCGCTCGGCGGGGGTGAGTTCGCGGGCGCTGCGATAGGCGAGGCTCAGCGTCTGCCAGCGGGCCGGGTTGGGGCGGCCGTCCGGGTCCACGCACCAGTCATTGAGCGTGATGGCAAGGTCGTAGACGAGTGCATCGGTGCAGGCGTAATAGAAGTCGATGACGCCGGTCAGCCGCTCGTCCACGAACAGCACGTTGTCGCGGAACAGATCCGCGTGGATCACGCCCTGCGGCAGTGCACTCCAATCCAGCGCCGCCTGTGCCGACAGTTCGGACTCGATCAAGGCGCGCTGATCGGCATCGGTCTTTTCGAGCAGGGCGAGGGCGGTCTCGCGCCGCCAGTCCGCCCCTCGGGCATTGACGGCACGGCCGTCGAACGAGAGCCCCGCCACATGCAGCTCGCCCAGCGCGCGGCCCACCGCCTGGCACTGCGTCACGGTGGGGAACAGCACGCTCTGCCCGGTGAGCCGACGCACCAGTGCCGCCGGCTTGCCGTTGAGTGTGGTGAGGTTGGCACCCTCCAGGGTCTGCAAGGGCATCGCGCTCGGGTAACCGCGCGAGGCGAGGTGGGTCATCAGGCCGAGAAAGAACGGCAGGTCGTCGTGGTTGAGCCGCTCGAACAATGTCAGCACCCAGCGGCCGTCGGTGGTGTCGACGAAGTAATTGGTGTTCTCCACGCCCTCGCCGATGCCCTGATGGCCGATCAACTCGCCGACGGGATAGGCCTGCAGAAAGGCGAGGAGTTCCGGATGGCTTACTTTGGTGAAGACGGACATGCGGGCAGCATCTGCGGCGGCGGGGCGCAGAGTGTGCGCGGTGCGGGCGGTGCTGAAAAGCGCGGCGGCGGCCGCATAATGTCGGCATGACACTGCACTTCACCAAGATGCACGGCTGCGGCAATGACTTCGTGGTCATCGATGCCACCGCCGCGCCCTTCATGCCCACCCCCGCGCTGCTGTATCGGCTCACCGACCGGCGGTTCGGCGTCGGCTGCGATCAGGTGCTGGTGGTGCAGGCGCCGACGAGCGCCGACATCGATTTCGACTACCGCATCTTCAACGCCGACGGCAGCGAAGTGGGCCAGTGCGGCAACGGCTCGCGCGCCCTCGCGGTGTTCATCCGCCAACAGGGCCTGAGCGACAAAGCCAGCCTCAAGGTGCAGACCCGCACCGCCCGCATGACGCTGCAACTGCTCGACGATGGTCAGGTGCAGGTCGACATGGGCGTGCCGCGCTTTGCACCCGAAGCAATCCCGCTGAAGCTGCCCGCCGCTCAGCGCTACACGCTGGATCTCGCGGGCCTCGGGCCCACCGAGTTCGGCGTGGCCAATTTCGGCAATCCGCACGCCGTGCTGTTTGTGCCGGATGTGGATGCCGCACCGGTGGAAGCGCTGGGCAGGGCGCTGCAAGCGCAGCCGGAGTTTCCCGAAAGCGTCAATGTGGGTTTTTTGCAGACACTTTCTTCGACGCGGGCGCGGTTGCGCGTTTACGAGCGCGGCGCGGGCGAGACGCTGGCCTGCGGCAGTGGCGCCTGCGCGGCTTTTGTCGTGGCGCGACAAAACGGCCTGCTGGCCGAGACGGCAACGCTAGAATTGCGCGGTGGCGAGCTGGTGCTGCACTGGGCCGGTGACGGGCATCCGGTGCAGATGACCGGGCCCGCCGAAACCGTCTACACCGGAAAATTGGAATGGCCGAGTTGAACGCTGCCGAAGACACCGCACCCGTGCTCGAAGAGCAGCAAGTCGCCGCCTACCTGCGTGCGCGCCCTGATTTCCTGCTGCGCCATCTGGAACTCCTGGAGCATCTGGAAATCAACCACTCCGCAGGCTCGGCCATATCGCTCATCGAGCGGCAGGTGGACTTGCTGCGCGGCAAGAACATGCGCCTTGAAGATCGCCTGGCGAATCTGCTCGGCAATGCCGCCGAGAACGAACGCCGCGCCACCAGCGTGCACAAGCTGGCGCGCACCCTGATTCGTGCGCCCTCGCTGGCGGCCGTGATCGCAGGGCTCAAGAGCTGCATGCGGGAAGATTTCGGCATCGACGAAGTGTTCGTCGGGGTCAATCCCGCGACCTACAAGCGCAATGACATCGAGTGCTTCGCGCCGCTGACGCCGGAAGGCCCGCTGGTGCGCTCGCTCGATAATTTCCTGCGCACGCGGCTGATCGAGTGCGGCCCGATGGACGCCGCCCGCGCCAAGCTCTTGTTCCCCAAGGCGGAGGCCCCGGTGCTGTCGGCCGCTATCGTGCCGCTCGAAAAAGAGAAGTCGCTGGGCCTGTTGGCGCTGGGCTCGAAGGACGCCGAGCGCTTCGTGCCGCGGCAGGGCAAGCTGTTTCTCGAAATGACGGCAGAGCTGGTCGCCGCAGCGTTGAGAGCGCGCATCGGGTGACCGAAGCGGCCACGCCTCTGGCTGCAGCCGCCGCGGATTACCTCCGCTGGCTGCAAGTCACCAAGCGTGCTTCCCCACACACCGTTGAAGCCACGCGCCGCGATCTGGCGCGCTTCAGCGAAACCGTTGCCGAGCGCGGCGTGACCACGCCGGCCGCTGTCGATGTGCATCTGGTGCGTGCGTTCGTCGCGCGTCGGCGCAAGCTGGGTCTGGCGGCGACCAGCGTGCAGCGGGAGCTGTCCAGCGTGCGCTCGCTGTTTCGGCATCTGTGCCGGCTGGGACAGGCGCAGACCAACCCGGCAGCGGACGTGCGCGCCCCAAAATCCCAGCGCAAGCTGCCCGGTACCTTCGAAAAGGACGCCCTCGGCAGCGCGCTCGACAACCGCGAAGGCCAGGCCGTGCTGCCGCGCGACCATGCCATCGCCGAGCTGTTGTATTCCTGCGGCATGCGCCTGGCCGAGCTGCAAACGCTGACGCGCGGGCAGTTCGACAGTGAACTCACCGAAGTGCGGGTCACTGGCAAGGGCAACAAGACCCGCATCCTGCCCGTGGGCAGCAAGGCGCGGGATGCGGTGCGTGCCTGGCTTGAGACCTCGCCCGCCGGGCCGCCGAACAGCCCCGTGTTTCTCGGCCGTGGGGGCGCCGCACTTTCGCGTAGTGCGATCGCGCAAGGACTCAAGCGCTGGGCGGCGGCGGCAGGCCTAGCGGGGCGCGTGCACCCGCATCGATTCCGCCACGCGTTCGCGACGCACTTGCTGGAGGAAAGCGGCGACCTTCGTGCCGTGCAGGAGCTGCTCGGCCACGCCAATCTGTCGACCACGCAGATTTACACCCATCTCGATTTCGATCGTCTCGCCAAGGTCTACGACGCGGCGCACCCGCGGGCGGAAATCAAGAAACCGGAAAATGTTGCGGTGCAACCTGAATGCGATGCTAAAATCGCCACTTAAGGACGTCGCCTAGACGCCTTTCCGGCTGTACCTCAATACCTTCTCCTGGGAGCTGTAAAACAATGAACAACCTGCTTAAGATCGCCCTTCTCGCTGCCCCTCTCGCCCTCGCTGTTGGTTGCGGCAAGAAGGAAGAAGCCCCGACCGCTCCTGCCGCCGCCGCTGATGCCGCTGCCGCTGCTGGCCAGGCTGCCGACGCTGCCACCGCCGCTGCTGGCCAGGCTGCTGACGCTGCCGCCGCTGCTGCCACCGCCACGGGCGCTGCCGGCGCCGCCGCTGCAACCGACGCTGCCGCTGCAACCGCAACCGCCGCTGGCGACGCTGCCCAGGCCGCTGGCGATGCTGCCAAGGCTGCTGGCGACGCCGCTGCCGACGCTGCCAAGGCTGCTGCTCCGGAAGCCAAGCCGATGGAAGAGCCCAAGAAGTAATGCGACGGCTGCGCCCGCTGGTCATCCAGCGTCAGCAGCCCCGCAGTTCGTCTTGAAGAAAGCCCCGCCCTGCGGGGCTTTCTGCTTTCTGCGGCGTTGAATTGCGCGCGAGGTACCCCAACCATTGTGTTCTCACAACAGCGGGGAGCATCCATGCAGCAGTTCGACGGCACCACCATCCTTTCGGTGCGCCGCAACGGCCAGGTCGTCATCGGCGGCGACGGCCAGGTGTCGATGGGCAACACCCGCGTCAAGGGCAATGCCCGCAAGGTGCGCCGCCTCTACAACGGTCAGGTGATTGCCGGATTCGCCGGCGGCACCGCCGATGCCTTCACGCTGTTCGAGCGCTTCGA
>JAUSQI010000002.1 GCA_030652575.1 Stagnimonas sp.
AGCGACAGCATTCGCTGCGCTCATCTGGATTCCCGCTTTCGCGGGAATGACATCGTTTTGGTGAGCGCAAAGCGCTCATGCGGTTGATGTTGGGCCCCGTGGGAGGTGCCGAGAAGCGGAGGATTTCGGGGAGCTGTGCGCGAGGATTGTCTGAGCACGGCTTCATCGTGCGAGTTCCGCAGCGCCCCCGAAAGCCGAGCATCGCAGGGCAGTGCGAAGCACCACCGTATCGGGTCGCCTTTTTTTGCTTACTTTTTTTGGCGAAGCAAAAAAAGTGAGGCGCTCCTAGGCGAAACCGCACTCACCTCAAACGCCCAGCCAGCAGAGCGCGTCAGCGCGATACGACGACGAGCAAGCAAGCCGCTCAACCCCGACAAAAGGCCAAAAGCTAAAGCCAAAGCCCGCCATGACGATAGGACGATCATGGCAAGAAAGCACAAACACGAAGAGCACCTCAACGCCGAAGCCTGGGCCATCCCCTACGGCGATCTGGTGACTCTGCTGCTCGCACTCTTCGTGGTGATGTATGCCATGTCGTCAGTCAACGAAGGCAAGTACCGCGTCATGTCCGAGGCGATGAGCGAGGCCTTTCATGGCACGCCGCGCACGCTCAGGCCTGTGCAGGTGGGCGACAAGAACGAGCGGGGATTGGGGTCGTCCGCACGGGTGGACCTCACCCATCAGCCGCCCAAGCAGGTCAGCATCGGCGGGCTGCATCGCGACCTCAAGAATCCGCAGGTGGTGGCGGGCGAGATCAAGACCGCGCTGCCTTCGCCGCAGCAAATGCCGACGGGGGCATCGGGTTACCGCGACGGCGGCAAGCAGTCGCTCAAGCGCATCGCGCGCGAGGTGGAACACGCCATGCAGGGGCTGATCCAGCAGAACCTCATCGTCGTGCGCCGCAAGGCGACCTATCTGGAGATCGAGATCAAAACCGACATCCTGTTTGCCTCCGGCGTGGCCAATGTCTCGACGCTGGCGCGGCCGGTGCTGCTGCGGCTGGGCGAAATCCTCAAGCCGTTCGACAACCCGCTACGGGTCGAGGGCCATACCGACAACATGCCCATCGCCACCGCCAGCTACCCCAGCAACTGGGAGTTGTCTTCCGCCCGCGCGGCGAGCGTGGTGCATGTGCTGCTCGACGCCGCCGTGAGCCCCAAGCGCCTGTCCGTCGGGGGCTTCGGCGAATACCAGCCGGTGGCCGACAACACCACGCAGCAAGGTCGCAACGCCAATCGGCGGGTGGTGATCGTGGTGCTGGCCGGCGAGGGCGAAGACGGCACCAGCATGGAGAAAGTGCTGGGTGCGCAATTGGATGACGGCGAAGCCGAACACGAGCTGGAGCAGGTGGCGCAGATCGAGCCGCCGCAGGCGCCGCTGCAATGGCCGTTGGGCAGCGACGCCACCGTGAGGCTCGCACCATGACCGGACTACCACCATCCACCGCCGCCAGCGCCCAGCGCTGGATCCGTTTCAGCATCCACGGGCAGGACTACGCGGTGGATATCCGCAGCGTGCGCGAGGTGTTGAGCCAGGCCGCCATCGAACCGGTGCCGGGTGCGCCGGCGATGGTGCTCGGCGTCATCAATCTTCGGGGGCAGATCGTCACGGTGGTCGATTTCGGCCAATGGCTGGGGCGCAGCGCCAGCACCACGCCGCGGCCGGTGCTGGTGATGGATCACCACGGCATGGTGCTGGCGCTCACCATCGACGCCGTGCACGACGTCATCCGCCTCGACCCCGACGAGATCAAGCCTGTGCCCCGCACCGGCATCGCCCTGCATCCGGGTGTGATGCAGGGTCTGGTGGTGCGCGCCAGCGGCTTGCTGTCGCTGCTCAATGCCGATGTGCTGATCGCGCAGCTCGCTTCTGCCTAGCCATTCATCGCGGCAGATGCGCCGCTCGCGGCACGGCCACTCAAGCGGGTACGTGACTTGCCGAAAGCCTCCCTGACACCGCGGCGCTGACGGAACCCCGTCACCCCGCCCAGCGGTGAAGCACACAGACAGGAGTCGCTCATGGCGCGAAAGACGGCAGTCCGCAATGACAACGCAGCCGCCTTCATGGCGGGCGAAAGCCATATCAACGTCGGTTCGCAACTCGGCATCGAAGACGCCGCCAGCCTGCACCAGCAGCTCTGCGCCGCCGTCAACGAACCCCGCACCGTGGTGCTGGAGGGTCGCGATGTGCGCGACATCCACACCGCCGCACTCGAACTGTTCTGCCTGTTCTGCCGCGACCGTCGCAGCGCCGGGCGCGAGACGCGCTGGCAGGAGCCTTCCGAAACCCTGCGTGCCGCCGCCGCCCTGCTCGGCATCACCAGCCTGATGTCGCTGACCCCGATGGGCACCGCCCCATGAGCGCACACATTCTCGCCGTCGACGACTCCGCCTCCATGCGGCAGATGGTCGCCTTCACCTTGAAGGCTGCGGGCTACGAAGTCACCGAGGCTGAAGACGGTGCGGTCGCACTCGGCCTTGCCAAGCAAGGCAAGTACAAACTGGTGCTCGCCGACGTCAACATGCCCAACATGGATGGCCTGACGCTGGTGAAGAACCTGCGCATGCTGCCGGACTACAGGTTCACGCCGCTGCTCATGCTCACCACCGAGTCCACGCCGGAGAAAAAGGCCGAAGGCAAGGCGGCGGGCGCGACCGGCTGGCTGGTGAAGCCGTTCAACCCCGAGCAGCTGATTGCGACAATCCAGAAAGTGATCGGGTGAGCGGCCATGACGCTCGACCTCTCCCGCTTTCACCAGACTTTTTTCGACGAGAGCTTCGAAGGGCTGGACACGATGGAGGCGGCGCTCTTGCAGCTGGATCCAGCCGCGGTGGATGCCGAAACCATCAACACCATCTTCCGCGCCGCGCATTCCATCAAGGGCGGTAGCGGCACCTTCGGCTTCACGGCGGTGGCGAGCTTCACCCACCTGCTGGAAACGCTGCTCGACCAGATGCGCAGCGGCAAGCGCGTGATCACCGCTGGCAATGTGGACTTGCTGCTGAAAAGCAGCGACGCCGTGCGCGAGTTGCTGCACGCCGCCAAGGAGGCGCGCCAAGCCAACGTCGAGTTGATTGCCCACCACCAGCAGGCGTTGGAAGCCGCCCTCGCAACCGATGGCAGCGCCGCCGCCGTTGCCGAAGCGGAGCCGACACCCGAAGTCGCCGATGGCTGGCGCATCCGCTTTCTGCCGCAGCCCTCGCTGTTCCGCAGCGGCAACGAGCCGATGCGCATCCTGCGCGAGCTGGCCAGCCTGGGCCCGCTGAGTGCCGAGCCGGTGCTCGATGCATCGCTCACGCTCGTCGATAGCCTGCCCGAAGACGCGCACCTCGGCTGGCAGCTCACGCTCGCCGCGCCGGTCAACGAGGCGGTGGTGCGCGAGGTGTTCTCCTGGGTTGAAGACGAATGCACCCTGGTGATCGAATCGATCAAGGCCGTTGCCGAGGCCCCGCCCGGCAAGCCGCAGCTCACCGTGATCGAAGGCGGCAAGGGCCGCGCGCTGCCGGACGATCGCCGCAGCAGCGACCGTCGCAGCGGTGAACGGCGCGGTGACGCCGCAGCGCCTGCCAACGGCGTGGCGGCTGCGGGCGGTGGCGGTTCCATCCGCGTGCCGACCGAAAAGATTGATCTCTTGATCAACCTCGTCGGCGAGTTGGTCATCACCCAGGCCATGCTGGCGCAGCAGGCGGGCGTGCTCGACCCCACGCTCTGCGAAAAGCTGCTGGCCGGACTGGGCCAGCTCGACCGCAACACCCGCCAGTTGCAGGAATCGGTGATGTCGATCCGCATGCTGCCGATGGATTTCGTGTTCAGCCGTTTCCCGCGGCTGGTGCACGACCTCGCCGCCAAGCTCGGCAAGCAGATCCGCCTCGACACCATCGGTGCCGACACCGAGCTCGACAAGAGCGTGATCGAGAAGATCGCCGATCCGCTCACCCACCTCGTGCGCAACTCGCTCGACCACGGCATCGAATCAGCCGAGGAGCGCATCGCCGCCGGCAAGCCCGCCGAGGGCAGCATCACGCTCAAGGCCGGCCACCGTGGCGGCAACATCGTCATCGAGATCATCGACGACGGCCGCGGCCTCAACCGCGAGCGGATTCTCGCGAAGGCCCGCAGCAACGGCCTCGACGTCAGTGACTCGATGAGCGACAGCGACGTCAACCAGCTCATCTTCGCGCCCGGCTTCTCCACCGCCGAGGTCGTCACCGACGTCAGCGGCCGTGGGGTGGGCATGGATGTGGTGAAGAAGAACATCCATGCCCTCAACGGCCAGGTGGATCTCGCCAGCAAACCGGGCAAGGGCACCCACATCACCATCCGCCTGCCGCTGACGCTGGCGATCCTTGATGGCATGAGCATCGCCGTCGGCAACGAGGTGTTCATCGTGCCGCTCGCCTCGGTGGTGGAATCGTTGCAGGCCCGGCGCGAGGACGTGCACACCGTCGGTGGTGCCGGTCGCGTGGTGCGCGTGCGCAACGAGATGGTGCCACTGATGGCCCTGCACGACCTGGTGCAGCTGCCGGTCACCAGCGCGCCCGAACACAATCTCTTCATCCTCATCGAGTCCGAGGGCCGCAAGCTGGCACTCGCGGTCGATGAGTTGCTGGGTCAGCAGCAAGTGGTGGTCAAGAGCCTGGAAAGCAACTACCGCCGTGTGCCCTACATGTCAGGCGCGACCATCCTCGGCGATGGCCGCGTTGCACTGATTCTCGATGCCGCCGAGCTGGTGCGCCGCACCGCGCCCGCGCTCGCGGCCTGACCCTTTCAACCCTTTGCAACACCGGAGCCGCCCATGACCGCTGCCACTGAACTCGTCCACACCAGCCAGGGCCGTTCGGCCATCGAGGCGATGGTGCAGGAGTACCTCACCTTCACGCTCGGCGAGGAGGAATACGGCGTCGACATCCTCAAGGTGCAGGAGATCAGAGGCTACGACACCATCACGCGGATGCCGGATGCGCCGGATTTCATCAAGGGCGTGATCAACCTGCGCGGCACCATCGTGCCGGTGGTGGACATGCGCATCAAGTTCAAGCTCGGCAAGGTGGTCTACGACGAGTTCACGGTGATGATCATCCTCAACCTCGGCCGCCGTGTGGTGGGCATGGTGGTGGATGGCGTCAGCGACGTGATGCAGCTCAACCCCGACCAGATCCGCCCGGCACCGGAGTTCGGTGGCGGCGTGAACACCAAGTACATCACCGGCCTCGGGGCGCTGGAGCAGCGCATGTTGATCCTGGTCGACATCGAAAAACTCATGTCCGCCACCGACATGCAGCTGATGGATGTACAGGCCCAGGCCTTGCAGTAGCCCCCTCGCAATCCCGACCCATCCGCTGTTCCACGACAGGAATCCGACATGACCCCCGCCACGCCCACCCTTGAATCCCGGCTGCGTCTCGCGGCCACCCTGTTGATGAGCTTGCCGGCCGTGGTCGCCACCGCCTGCTTCGCGCACGGCCACGGTGCTCTGGGCTCGTACAGCCTGCTGGCGCTGCTGGTGGTGGCGATTGCCGCTGGCAGCTACAGCGCCTACCAACTTCTCACGCTGCTGCGCACGCGGCAGAACACCCTCGATGGCCTGCCCACGGCAGCCACCACCTCCACGCTCTGAACCGGCAGAACCTCCATGAAAGCCAAAACCCACGCAAAGCCGGTGAAGTCCGCCAAAACCACCAAGACCAAGATGAAGGCGGCCGTACGGCGGCCCTCACAGCTGGTACATCGCGAGCGTTCTGAAAGCATCGTTGCCACCAAGGCCTCTGCCGAGGCGTTGCGCCGCGCCGATCTCGAAGGCCAGCTCGCGGCCATCTCCAAGTCGCAGGCGGTCATCGAGTTCGCGCTCGACGGCACCATCCTCACCGCCAACGACAATTTTCTCGCGGCCATCGGCTACAGCCTGGCGGAGATCAAGGGCCAGCATCACTGCCTGTTTGTCGAGGCACAGGATCGCGCCAGCCCCGACTACAAGCTGTTCTGGGAAAAACTGGCGCGTGGCGAATACGACGCCGGCCAGTACAGGCGCATTGCCAAGGGCGGTCGCGATATCTGGATCCAGGCCAGCTACAACCCGATCCTCGACTTGAAGGGCAAGCCCTTCAAGGTGGTGAAGTACGCCACCGACATCACCGAGCAGCTGCGCGTCGCCCGCATCAACGAGCGCCTGATGCTGGGGCTGAATGCGGTGGATACCAATGTGATGGTCTCCGACGCCGACCTCAATGTTGTCTATGTCAACGCCTCGATCAAGACGATGCTGGAAATCGCCGAAGCGGACATCAAGAAAGACGTGCCGAGCTTCACGGCTGTCAAGGTGGTTGGCACCAATATCGACACCTTCCACAAGAATCCATCCCACCAGCGCAAGCTGCTGGCCGAGCTGAAAACCACCCACAAGGCCAAGCTGGTGCTGGGGGGACGCACCTTCTCGCTGCTGCTCAACCCGATCGACGACAGCAAGGGCGAACGCCTGGGCTATGTCGTGGAGTGGAAGGACATGACGGCAGAACTCGCCGCCGCCGCGCGCGAGGCCGCGCGGCTGGAAGCCGAGCGCGTGATCGCCGACGAGAACCTGCGCATCAAGAACGCGCTCGACAACGTCAGCGGCAACGTGATGATCGCCAACAACGAGCGTGAGATCGTCTACATGAACGCGGCCGTCAGCGACATGATGAACCGCGCCGAGAACGAGCTGAGAAAATCCCTGCCGCACTTCGATGCGCGGAAGCTGATGGGCAACACCATCGATGTCTTCCACAAGAACCCGGCGCACCAGAGCCAGATGCTCGCCAACCTGCGCAGCACCTACCGCACCGAGATCAAGGTGGGCACGCTCACCTTCGGCCTCATCGCCAGCCCCATCGTCAACGACAAGGGCGTGCGCCTGGGCACGGTGGTCGAGTGGCGCAACCGCACGCTGGAAGTGGCTGTGGAGCTTGAAGTGGGCAACATCGTCAGCGCGGCCGCCAACGGCGACTTCACCCAGCGCGTGTCGCTGGATGGCAAGGACGGCTTCTTCAAGGGCCTGGCCGAGAACATCAACACCCTGCTGGAGACCAGCAATGTCGGCCTCAACGAAGTGGCCCGCGTGCTCGGCTCGCTGGCCAGGGGCGACCTCACGCAACAGGTGGAAGGTGACTTCAAGGGCACCTTCGGCAAGCTGAAGGACGATGCCAACACCACCGTCGAGCAGCTGACGCAGATCATCACCCAGATCAAGCAGGCAACCGAAACCATCAACACGGCTGCGAAGGAGATCACCGCCGGCAACACCGATCTGTCGAGCCGCACCGAGCAGCAGGCGGCCAGCCTGGAAGAAACCGCATCGAGCATGGAAGAGCTGACCTCGACCGTGAAGCAGAATGCGGAGAACGCCAAGCAGGCCAACCAGCTCGCCATCGGTGCCAGCGACATCGCGGTGAAGGGCGGCAAGGTGGTGAGCGAGGTGGTGACCACGATGAGTGCGATCAACGAGTCCTCGAAGAAGATCGTCGACATCATCAGCGTGATTGACGGCATCGCCTTCCAGACCAACATCCTGGCACTGAACGCGGCGGTTGAAGCAGCACGCGCCGGCGAGCAGGGCAGGGGCTTCGCGGTGGTGGCGGCGGAAGTGCGCAGCCTCGCCCAGCGCTCGGCCGCAGCCGCCAAGGAGATCAAGGGCCTGATCGGTGATTCGGTCGAGAAAGTGGGCAACGGCAGCAAGCTGGTGGAGCAGGCCGGCAAGACCATGGACGAGATCGTCAGCAGCGTGAAGCGGGTGACCGACATCATGAGCGAGATCACCGCCGCCTCGCAGGAACAGAGCCAGGGTATCGAGCAGGTGAACCAGACCATCACGCAGATGGACGAAGTGACCCAGCAGAACGCGGCTCTGGTCGAAGAGGCCACCGCCTCGGCCCGCTCGCTGGAAGAGCAGGCCGGCGGCCTGAGCCACTCGGTGAGCCAGTTCAAGCTCGATGACAGCGAAGCCCAGCCCTACGGCATGCCGCCGCCGCGCCAGGCCCCGGCACGCGCTGTGGCTGCACCGGCCCGCCCGCCGCTGCGCCCGGTGCCGAGTGCCGCACGCCCTGCCATGAAGCCCGGTGCCAAGCCCATGGCCGTGGTGCCCAAGCGCGCCGCTGCCAACGGCAAGGCGGACGACCAGTGGTCTGAGTTCTGAGCCCGCACGTCTGCGTCAGCCACAAGGGTGGGGCCGCGAGGCCCCACGCCGCAACGCCCTGCTACTGACCTGGAGTCCCCGCCATGCCCCTTGCCATCCAAGCGCGTTCCGCCGAGAGCTTTTTGAGGTTGTTTGCGGTGTGGGGTCTGGGCCTGGCGGGCATGCCGGCTGATCTTGATCTTGCCGCAGAACCTGCCGTGCAGCCGTCGCAGGCGGCCACCGAAACCCTTCGCCAATCCCACTGAGCCCGCCATGACCGCAGTCGCCGATGACCGGCAGTTTGCCTACGCGCCCCGCGACTTCGAGCGGGTGCGACAGCTCATCCACGCCAAGGCCGGCATCGCGCTGGCCGAAAGCAAGGAGGACATGGTCTACAGCCGCCTGGTGCGGCAGCTCAAGGCGCAGCAGTGCCAGAGTTTTGCGCAGTATCTCGATTGGCTTGAAAGCGCGGGCAGCGAGGACGACTGGCAGGCCTTCACCAATTCGCTCACCACCAACCTCACCGCTTTTTTCCGCGAGTCGCATCACTTCGATTCGCTGAAGGAGTTGCTGCTCAAGCGTCCACGCGGCGAGCGCACACTGCTGTGGTCGGCGGCGGCCTCCACCGGCGAAGAGCCGTACTCGATCGCGATGGCGGCCATCGAGGCCTTTGGCACGCTCACCCCGCCGGTGATGATCCTCGCCACCGACATCGACACCCAGGTGCTGGAGACGGCCGAGCGTGGCGTGTACCCGCTCGAACGCATCGAGAAGCTGCCGGCCGAGCGCCAGCGCCGTTTCTTCAAGCGCGGCAGCGGGGCCAATGCCGGCTTCTGCCGCGTCAATGACGAGTTGCGTGCCTTGATCCGCTTCAAGCCACTGAACCTGCTCGACCCGGTGTGGCCGATGAAGGGGCCGTTTCAGGCCATCTTCTGCCGCAACGTGATGATCTATTTCGACAAACCGACGCAGCTTGCGATCATCGAGAAGATGGCACCGCGCATCGCCCGCGACGGCTTGTTCTATGCCGGTCACTCCGAGAGTTTTTCGCACGCGCAGCACCTGATCAAACCGCTGGGCCGCACCATCTACGCGTCAGCCAGCGCCAGCACGCAGCTTGCCAGGCCCAGGCAGAGGGCCGCCGCGTGAGTGCCGCCGCCGCGCGCGCACCGGATGCCTGGGCGCACTCCGGTGCGGCTGGCGATGGCTGGGCCACGCACAGCTACCGTGACCGGCACTTCGACCAGACCGCCATGCAGCTGCTGCCGGGCGAGTTCTACGTGACCGACGAGCCGCTGCTGCTCACCACCGTGCTCGGCTCCTGTGTGAGTGCCTTCATCCGCGATCCGCGCCTGGGCATCGGCGGCATGAACCATTTCATGC
>JAUSQI010000004.1 GCA_030652575.1 Stagnimonas sp.
ACTTCGATGGCGTAGGTCCAGACGGCAAGGTTGCCGTCCTGAGTCCAGGCACCGCGGGTCTTGGCGTTGATGCGCTTGATGAGCGGCTCGGCGAAGCGGCTCGGATTGTCGAGGTGGGCGGAGATGGCCTTGGTGAAATCCACGGAGACCTTCTCCGCGTTTGCTGCCGGTGCGGCTTGTGCCAAAACCAGCTGGCACGACCCCAGAAACAGCAACCCGAGCTTCTTATAGTTCACAACGACCTCCCCTTAGAATGACGTGACTCAGAGGAGAACGGTCGATGGGTGGGTTTGTCAGGGCAGGGCGCCAGACTGACGACATCGCGCCGACGGCATCAAAGATGATTCGCCGCTGCATTCCTAATCTCTCCAAGACGATAGGCTTAGGAATATCTGTATTTCAGATATCTGTTTTTACAGCGCTCCCTGACAAACGCGCAGCCTCAGCGTCTTACTAACCAGGCCACCAAACACGCCTGCCTTACCAACGTCACGTGCGTCGAAATGCAGAACCCCGAGAACTGGAAACGCATCTGGCAGAAAGCGATCTCAAAGCTGTAATGACAAGCTCCACTAATCGCCATTGATATCTGCCGGCCGTAAGGTCAAAAAGCCGGGCGGCACGAGCTAGAATGTTATTCAACCGCAAGCGGAGCCCGGCCATGACCACCATCACCATTGAACTCACCCCGAGCCAAGAGCGTGCGCTCAAGAGCCGCACCGGCAAGCGCACGGCCGCCGCCGCCGCAAAGGCCTGGATCGAGACTGGTGCGATCACGGCGGAACAGATTCGTCATGCGCTGAAAGGCAGCATCGCTGAAGAGAAGGCCGGCAAAATGAAGAGCTTCGACACGGCCGCCGCGGCAATGAAATGGCTCGAAAGCTAATGCTGTTGCAGAGTTTCAAGCGCGACTACCGACGGTTGAAAAGGCGACCTGATTTCGATACAGAAACACTTGAATACGTTCTGGAGCAGCTGGTTATCGGCTCGCTGCCTGCCGGGTTTCGCGAACATGCCCTGGTGAAGAAGGCCCGCAACTACGCTGGCTTTACCGAGTGCCACCTCGATGCTGACCTGCTCATGATCTACCGAGAGTTGCCGGGGGAGGTACGCTTGCACCGACTGGGTACGCATGTGGATTTGTTCGGTGTGGAGTGAACTCAGAGGATCGCTGCCGTGAAGATCCATTTGGCAGGCCAATGCTCATGTGCTTCGGTGCTAACATTTACCTTGACTGAGTTTGGCCATTTCGCCCGAAGCCGTGAGCTTGGAATAGAAGAGGCGCATCAGCTCTGCAGAGGCAGCATCGGAGGTTGACCACAGCGTTGAGATCACGGCCCTGGCATTGCGCGACAGCATGAATTGGCCCGACATATCCGCCACCTCCGCCACCTCCGCCACCAGTTGAATAAATTTGAGTGTGGCTCAGACGCTCGGTCGACAACACCGTACCTCGCAAGAGAAAGACCTTGATTGGCTTCGCCGCCATGTGGACTGCTAGTTACCAGTCATCAGCGTGGAGAGAGCTACAGAGCGCCGCATCCGACGCCTGCACAGCAGTCCCGCTCCGAGAGCGAACACTCCCACTCCAAACGATCCACCACCCGAGGAACCGCCACCGGTGCCGGGATTGGTCGGCGTAGTGGGCGGCGTCGGGGTGGGCACCGCGCTACCCGTGACAAAGACCGTCTTGGTGGTCGAGCCACCCGCACCGGTGCAGGTCAGGTTGTAAGTGTTGGTGCCGACGTTGCTCACCGTCACGTTGGCCGACGCGCTGGTGCTCTGCGCACCGGCCCAGTCGCCCGTCGCGCTGCAGCTGTCGGTGTTCGAGCTGTTCCAGCTCAGCAGCACCGTGGTGCCCTGCGTAGCGAAGGTGCTGGACGTGCTGAAGTTCAGCACCGGAGCCACCCTGGGGTTGGCGGTGACGGGAACCGTAATCACCACTTCCCCACCGTTATTTCCTTGGCAAATCATGATGTAGCGGTTGTCGCCCTGTATTGGGGTCACCGTCTCGCTACCGCTCAGTGCCTTGGCACCCGTCCAGGCACCTTCAGCGCGGCAGGTGGCGGTGTTGGCGGAGTTCCAGTTCAGCGTGACCGTTTCGCCCACGAAGACCGTGGAGGCGCTGGTCACAAAGCTCAGCGTGCCAGCAGCCGGGGCGCTCACAGCGACGGTGACGCTGCTATCGGTGACCACCTGCGCATCATTTCGGCAGCTCAGGTTATAGGTGTGGTCGCCGGTGTTGCTGACCGTGAAGGTCTCGGTGCCACTGGGGTCCACACCGTGATCGGCGAGTTCATCGCCGGCGAGGTGGCAGAAGCCAGCCTTGGTGGTGGACCAGTTGAGGGTGACCGACTCGCCCGTGTTGAGCGAGGCCTTGGTCGAAGTGAGGCTTACCGTCGAGGAACCGGCGCGAGCGGCGTTGTAGCTGCCGTCGCGCTGGGATATCCCGGTGTTGCTCGGGTCGAGCCAGAACTTGTAGGCGTTGGCGCTCGTGGCGCTGGCCGGGCCGTAGTAGGCCTCGCGGAAGCGCTGGTAGTTGGCGGTGTCACCAGCTGTAGAGCTAGAGTTTGTGGGGCAGGTATCGTCAGACGATGTGGAGAGCGTGCCTATGATCTGCTTTTTAGACGCATACCAAAGACCAGACCCGGAAGCGCCCGCAGCTATGCGACCAGTGGTCAACATAGGCCGCAGCTTAAGCGCCCATGCCTGGTAGGTCGGGCCGGTTTTCGGCTTGCCATCGGGGCCAGCGTAGCTGGGCATCGTCTGCTGGAAGGTGTAAGTCAGCGCGCTGTTGGCGTTGGAGTTGGCAGTGGTGCCCGTTTCGACATACTGCTTGGTGTGACTCCGGCCATGGTGAATACCAAAGAGAACCTGCTCTTTAATTGCTTCGCAATAAGGAGTCTTCGGGTCGTAGCTTGGGCTGCTCGGATCACAGAAGCGCGCCTCGCTGCTGGCATTAGGGTTCGCCGGGTCATAGGCAGGGTAGCCCTTGAAATTGACAACATTTTCGGCCGTCCAGCCAGCCCAGTAAGGGTTGGCACCGAAGGGAGGCGCATCGGTGGCTTCGAGCAGCAATGCGTCGCCAGTCATCGCACGGATGACGGCACCGGTGGTTTCCTTGGAGGGGTCGTTGCGCACGAAGTCGAGATCCGTGCCGCAAGGGGTCTCCTGCGACCAGCGGATGATGTAGCCGTCGGCGTTGGGCGGCAGGGCATCACCGTAGCTGATGCAGTGAGCGGCAGTGGCCAGGAAGGTCGTGAAGCTGCCGCTGGCGTCGTTCACGAGATTGGCCGTGCAGAAGTCCACACCGAACACGGTGAGGCCGACGATGGCCTGGCCCGGATCGGTGATCTCGGGCTTGCTGTTGCGCTCGCAGATGAAGTTGCGGTCGCAGCTGGAATTGTCGTAACTGTTGCCCGATCCAGCCTGCGCCTTGGTCGGGTTCTTCTTGGCGTTGTAGGCAGCCTTGAGGCCAGCGAGCAGGGGGTGATCTGCACCGCCAGGCACCAGTGACTTGTAGCCGACGTTGAAGCGGTCGATGGAGAAGCGGGCCATGCCCTTCGACGCGGCCGGCATGCGCACGATGACGGTGAGCTGTGAGCCCTCGAGCGCAGAGGTCAGCATCGTGCCACTGCGGAAGCGGTTGGCGCCGTAAACAGCCTTGGCCTTCTCGGTCGCAACCTCGACGGTGGCGGAGGGCGGCAGGAAGGCATCGTCAGCGTAGAAGCCCATCGACACAGCGCCGGGCACTTCGATGGCGTAGGTCCAGACGGCAAGGTTGCCGTCCTGAGTCCAGGCACCGCGGGTCTTGGCGTTGACGCGCTTGATCAGCGGCTCGGCGAAGCGGCTCGGGCTGTCGAGGTGGGTGGAGATGGCCTTGGCGAAGTTAAATGTTGCCTTCTCCACGCTGGGAGAAGGCAACGGGTTCACTTGTGCCAAAACCAGCTGACAAGATCCCAAGAACAGCACCATCAGCTTCTTATAGTTCACAACGACCTCCCCTTTGAATGACGCTGCTGTGAGGAGAACGGTTGGGTGGCGGATTTGTCAGGCCTCGATCGTAAAAGGCGTGTCACTCCAAGAGGTTTATCGGTTGCCCACTGCGGTCGTAAAAATCAATTTGTTGAACTGAAAAATCTATCTCGAATATTGGGTCGCCGTCACTGCGGATTGAATTGGGTATCGTTATTGCTTTTACTGGCTTCGTTTTAACAGCGGCAAGTATGCGACGAGGCCCCAGATTACTGACGGCTTGTTGGATAGCGCGAGCCTTGACCACATCTTTAACCTCAATGAAATAATTTGGTTCTGGCACATAACCCATCTTCATACTCCTGCCGTCGAAGGTAACTCGAATTGGAACCTGAGATGTCAAAGCACTGGTTCCCAATTCATTTCGCTGATATCTCGGATATCCTTCGTCGTCTGCGAAATGGGATGTTTTGACTAACACTGGATAACCTTTTTTCTCAAAATTATACTCATAGAATGTGATCCAAACTGGGAATATATAAACCTTGTCTTTTTTGAAAAAGGACAACATGTTTTTTACCTTCTCGCGACCGCTGGCTTCCAAATCTTTCTTCGAAAAAGGATCGGTGTCGAAGTAAGTGTCATTTAAGGCTGCACTTATCGCAATATCTTCTGACTCAGCATATCCAAGTTTCTTAGGTGTCGAAATGTTTCTGAGCAGAAAGTAAAGACCCCAAACGGGACCTTCCACGTCAGCATAGCCTGAATCGCCCAGAACTATAGATCCACTAGTTTGCGGCGGAAGTGCACAAGCCGCTGGGAAACTACGGCCAGTGATAAATTCAACTTGGCCTCCCCCAGTCAAATAATGATTATAACTGTCGCACTTTTTATCTGACCGCCAATCTGCGGCAGTGATATAGCCACGAGCCGATGATTTGGGAGAAGTTTGGTTCTGTGGGGGGATGACTCCCTTTTCCTTGGCTTTTTCGACAATGCTGTTTTTTAGTCCGTTGAGCAGTGCGTCAAAGCCGTCTGCGTAAATGAGATCAGATGTTAACAATATAAAAACAGAAAAAATTATTCTAATAATGTTATTTATTTTTCTTTTAATATTGCATTTATTAAAATCCGGTAGAGATGGTTGTCCCGTTTTTACTTTTGAAATTTTCTTATTCAAAATTGTTTCCCCCCGATATATTGTATGGATGTAGAAATATTTGTCTGTGGGGACGGAGCTCGCGCCGCTGTCATGAGTGACCGTCTCCAAAGGAAGACGGTCAAGGTTTACTTTTGTCAGGGCAGCAACCAAATGGAGCTTTGGTGCTAACGTTTACTAACTTGATTTATTGGGAATCCGCTGTTCGCTAATGATCAACTCCACCCCCTCCGACAGATTGCAAGATGCTATCGCTGCTGGCATGGAAGATGCTTGGGCTGCGAAAGCAGGTCATGTGAGCGAGACACAGATGCAACGCTTTCGCGAGCGGCTGATGGCTGCTGGCGTAACAGGCGCGAACGCCTCGGCTGCTGGTGCAGTCGCGAACTTGCCGAAACGACATCAAACAGCATGGGCGCTGGCCGCCTCAGTGGCTGCTGTGTGCGTGGTCGGCACCTTGCTGAGTGTGCAAATCAACAAAGGCACGGACCTGGCCGTGGAAAAGACCGAGCCTACGAGAGGTGTGCTGGCGGTGTTTCGAGTCTCGCAAGATCAGCCCCGCGTGGAGGCCGCTCTGCAAGCAGCTGGCATCGCCTTCAGCCGCGTTCTGGGCGAACCTGGCGCACTTAAAGCGAATGTTGCCGCCGATCAGTTACTGCGCTTTCAAATGGCCTTGAAGACCCTCGGGTTAGATCCCGACGCTTACCCCGCAGAAGCCGCAGGCGACTACTTGCTTTTGACTAAGGGGCTGCCGTCCTACGCTCAGTGAGCACGTAGGGTGCCCAGTAATAAGGGTGCGAACGGCCGTTGCCAGCTGCAGCACCGGATTTACCGGCGATGAGATCGAGTTGTGCCGCCCGCAGCGCCTCTTCTTCGCCCGAAGCCGTCAGCTTGGAATAGAAGTGGCGCATCAGTTCCACAGATGCGGAGTCAGACGTAGACCAGAGCGTTGAGATCACGGCCCTGGCATTGCGCGACAGCATGAACTGGCCCAAACCATCAACTTCTCGCCCGAACGCAGTTCGGGTATCGACTCCGGTAGAGCAGGCCGCGAGCACCACGAGCTGCTGACCATCAAATTGCAGATCGCTCTGATCCAGCTCAGTGAGGGTGACACGCCGCCCGCCGCCGAGAATGAGGAAGCTATCGGCCTCGCTGCCGGGCGCCAGTGCAAAGTGGCTGCTGATATGAATAATCGAATAGTGCTCTTTAACGGCACTGCTCAGCGCTGCCAGAGAGAAATCCGAACCGATCCAGGCGCGGCCAGAAAACAGAAACGCAGCACTAGGCCCACTGGCCAACATGCGAGCTTCTTCCACTACGGCCGGTATTGCCGGCAGTCCGTAGCCACCGGTAGGGTCGGCAAAAGCCGCAACGCGCGTCTTGGCATTGCCGGGGCCATTCTTCACCTCCGACTTGGCCGCGCTGATGCGGTTCTTAAAGGTGTATCGCTCAACCAGATAGCTTTTGCCATCGTGCAGTGCGGCAAACGGGATGTATCGAAGCACGTCGTCGGCTTCGATTTGAAGATCTGTAATGCGGTCTTGATTCAGTTCGGCTGCGATCGGCGCCAGCAACAGACGATTGAGTTGCTGGGCAGGAGCAAGGGCGGAAACGCTGGGGCTTTGCAAGGCACTGCGAAACGCTTTGACCAAAGTGCCGAGCTCAGCCCGCGAAATCGTTTCCATGATGGTGCGGCGGGTAGTGGCGGACTCGTAAAAAATCCAGGTGGCCCTATCAGTCACCAGATATTTGATTGCGGCGCATCGCTCACCACAATTGGCGGTGGCAGCTGCTGCCTTGGTGAGCTGGGCGCGGCTTTGCTCGCGGATTGCGCGCTTTTTGAAGGCTGCATCCACTTGTGCGAACAGCGTGAGATATCTGCCACCCACGGGCTTGGCCGGGCGCGCTTCGGTAGAGGCCGCTGCAGCTTTTTTGTTGGCCGCCACGATGGCGTCATAGCGCTTGAGGAAGCTGAGTTCCGGCTCTGCGTATGCGAGTTGTGAATACTGGCCATCGGTTGCGCGCAGCGTCCAGGCGCCCAGTTCTCGGTTGTGTAGCGTTGTGAGCGCCACATCCGCCTGATCGAACATCTTGGCCTGCGCAAAAGCGATGGCAGCATCTTCGTAGTACTTACGCGCACCGATGAGATTGGGATCTGAAATACCTCCGGCTTTCGAGAGCTGTTCGCGCTCGTTGAACGCGATCCGGCACCAGAAAGGCGCGCTGGGATTGGAGGCGGCATTCAAGGTGCGGCAGAGCTCGAAGGTGATCTCGTTGTGTTGCTCGTCATAGCCGGGGGCAAAGTCCATGTTCTCCTGCGCTTGCCAGTGCAGAGCGATGGCCTGTGAATACTTGCCCTGCATGCGCCGCACGATCGCAGCGATGCTCTGTGCTCGGCCGGTGTAGTACGGGCTGTCCAGCTTGACGGCAAGCTGGTTGAGATCGTTCAAGTGGGTCTCTGCGAGTTTGAAGTCGTCCGCCAACGCCGCAATCTCAGCGGCATTGATGACGGCCTCAAAACGGAAGATCTCCCCCATGTCCGCATTGAGGAGCTTGATCGAATCTTCCGCGTAGCCAAGCGCCGCCTTGTATTTGCCGAGCTTGGTTTGTATGTAGCCGAGTGCCTGTGCGGACCCCATCATCAAACCTGCCTGGCCGGTCTTGGTCGCAAGCTCGCGCACCTTCAACATGTTTTTCGTGGCCGCTTCGTAGTTGCCGGAGTGCGCCAGAATCGTGCCTTGGATGTAGTACGCCGTCGTGAAGTAGGGGTGCTTTACTGACTCGATGATGGGGATGGCATTGGCAACGACCGCGTTGGCCTCTGCGTATTGGCCGTTGCGTACCAGCTGGTTGGCGAGGCTTACGTCGCTGAGCGCGGCTTCTACGGGATCACCGCTTTGCATGAAGAGCTCAGACGCCTTTCTGGATTTCTCGATGGCTAGCGTGAGCTTGCCTGACAGGCTGGCGAGATTGGCCTGCACGCGATTGACCTTGCCCAGGCCAGCGGTGTCGTGCAACTCGGAATAGATGCGCTCGGCCGTCTCTATGGGCGCGGTGACCTCGGGCAATTTGCCCAGAAAGACCAAGCTATTCGCCAAGGCCAAGCTGCTGTCTGCGGTCAGCTTGGCGTTTTTGGCTACGGTGGCCAAGCGGGTTGCAGTCTCGGCCTCGACAATCGAATCGGCGAACTTCGCCTGAAATACCAGAACGTTGCAGATCAGCAGATGTGCCTCTGCCTCAAGCCCAGGTAGTTTGTTGGCGGCGGCAAACGACACCACCGAGGCGGCAGCAGCACTCGCCACTGCAAAGCGCTGCGCCTTCATGGCGATCCTGCCGCCTTCCAAAAGGAGCGACATCCCTTTTTCAGAGGGCTTGATCGCGTTCTCTAACAGGCCCGCGATGAGTTTTTCGTCCTTGATCAGGTTTGGCTTTGCTTGCAATGCCGCCTTCAGGCGCGCAACGTCTGCTGGCGGGGCCGCGACGAGTGCGTTCTGGGTGGCGCTGAAGTCTGAAACGGCCTCGCCGTCAATCAGCCCTTGCACCACGGCTTGCGGAAGCGGTGAGGCCGTCTGTGCTGCGGCGACGAAGCTGGTTACTGAGCAACAAAAAATGAGTGATGCAATCCAAACAGCACGATTTTGCGATGTCATCGGTAGCCTTATCCCTGAAGTCGTACGACCATAACGGTTGTGTTGCAAACTTGTCAGGCATCGACTCAAAACAGATTTATGCGCCCCGACGCAGACAACGGGACTGACTGACGATTCCCTCATGGCTCTCGGCACCCAAAGACAAAAAACAACAAGCCTGCAACAGCTGGAGTCGAACCAACCCAATCGAAGCCAGTTGATTGAGCAGCTGTATATCAAGCTGGCGCGACGGCTTGAGGCCTACATGGTCTCTCGCGGCCTGGCTGCTGATCGCGCCACCGACCTGGTGCAGGATGTTTTCGTGCGCGCACTCAAGAGCCTGCCTACTGCTGAAGGCTCATCACTTGAAGGCTGGCTATGGCGGGTCGCCAAGAATGTGCTGGTGGACGAGTACCGCCAAACCGGCCGGGTGCATCTGGAAACCTTGAGCGAAGAACATGAGCTCGACGGCGAATCGTTCGACGATTGGATTTCTGGCTTGAGTGCGCCCATCGATGACATTGCACTGGAGCAGCTACGGCAATGTGTGTCGCTACGATACTGGCGATTTCGCGAGCAAAGCCCCGACCGGGCCGAAGTCGTCGAGTGGGCGATTCTCGACGAGCTGGACGGTGAGCAGGTATCGACGCTGATCGGCAGAACGGCCGGGGCGACGAGAGAGTTCCTGTCGCAGTCGAAAAAGAAGCTCAAAACGTACTTGGCACCTTGCCTGGCACTGTTGGATCGAAGAGGCCATTGATGTTTTGGCGAGCGCGCTGATCACAACGTCAATGTTCTTGCCCTTGCGAGCGCTGCGATCCCTCTAAAAGCTGTGACAGAGCCGACGTTCCCCCGGTTTTGAGTAGCACTGATGTTTGGAGTCCAATTCTGAGACCCGCGAAAGCGGGTTTTTTGTGCGTCAAGGTTTTACAGGCGGCTGAGCCTCAGGCCAGGCGATTGGCTGATGCCCAGGCTGGCCAGCGTCAATGTCAGCGCATTCAGCAGATGCCACGCCCAATGCGTGCCATAGGGCCAGCTCGCGCACAGGCGCTGATCCAGCGTACGCAGTGCCAGCGAGAGGCCGAACACGAGTGCGGCTGCAAAGAACAGGCGAGCCCGGTGGCTACGATCCTTCCAAGTCGATAACAGACCGAAAATCACCAAGCCCGCCAAGGCCGGGAAGTAGGCCACGGAGCCATTGAAGGCCTCTGGTGCAAACGGCGCCGTCAGCAATAGGCCGAAAGCGTGGAACGCGCCCATGCTCAAAAGGGCGAGCCACCACGGGGCTGCCCAGCGGTAACGGGCATAGCAGGCGACAAACCAGTAGATGAAGAGGCCGATGAAGGCGACATCCAGCACCTCGGCCCATCGGGTGGCCACGGTGTGAAAGCTGGCGCTGCCAACGCCGATCAGTACGATCAAGACGGCCAAGGCTCGTACCAGCGCCGGCTCGCCACGCCGGGCGGCGCGGTCGAGCAGCCACAACCCTGCCAACACGAAGCCGAGATTGGAAAGCGCGTTGAGCGGTTCAGCCCAGAGTCCGGGCCCGAGTCGTTCGCAGTAAATATCCACGGAATCGGACCAGGCCATGTCAGCGCCAGCTAGTGATTCTGATAGCCATCCCACTTCGCCGGCGGCAGGCCGGAAGGGTCGGCGAAATCGGGTTTGTAGCCGGGCTGGCGATGCTCGACGGTCACGTGCGTGTAGATGCCGCCACGCACATACCAGTCGGCAGTGAGCCGCATGAACTTCGGGTTTGTGGCACCGGCCAGGTCATCGAGAATGCGATTGGTCACGGCCTCGTGGAATGCGCCCTCGTCGCGATAGCTCCACATGTAGAGCTTCAGCGATTTGAGTTCCACGCAGGTCTGGTCGGGGATGTATTCGAGATAGAACGTGGCGAAATCGGGTTGGCCCGTTTTGGGGCAGAGGCAGGTGAACTCTGGCATGCGCATGCGGATCACGAAGTCGCGGTGGCCGACAGGGTTGGGGAAGGTTTCAAGAGTTTTGCTGGGACGTGCGGTCATCGGGAGGCGCCTAAAAGTTGGCGTTAATTTACACTAGGCACCCCAACAGACCGCCCCTGCAGGCGGCGGAAACTACAAGAACAAATGCGCCTCACCGCCATCAAGCTCGCGGGCTTCAAATCCTTTGTCGATCCGACCTCACTGCCGTTGCCCAGCAACCTCACGGGCGTGGTCGGCCCCAACGGCTGCGGCAAGTCCAACCTGATCGACGCCGTGCGTTGGGTCTTGGGCGAAACCAGCATCAAGAACCTGCGCGGCAGCGATTCCGAGGACGTGATTTTCAACGGCAGCAAGACGCGCAAGCCAGTGGGCCGGGCCTCGGTGGAGCTGGTGTTCGATAACTCCGATCAGCAGATCGTCGGGCCCTACGCGGCGTACACCGAAATCTCGGTAAAGCGCGAACTGGCTCGCGATGGCAACTCGCAGTACTACCTCAATGGTGCCAAGTGTCTGAAGCGAGACGTCACCGATTTGTTTCTCGGCACGGGTCTCGGCGGCAAGAACCAGTACGCGATCATCGAACAGGGCATGGTCAGCCGCATGGTCGAGGCCAAGCCCGACGAGCTGCGCCAGTGGCTCGAAGAAGCGGCCGGCATCAGCAAGTACAAGGAGCGCCGCCGCGAAACCGAGAGCCGAATCAAGCAGACCCGTGAGAATCTGAGTCGCCTCAACGACTTGCGGTCCGAACTTGCGACAAGACTCGAAGTGTTGGTGAAGCAATCGGCCAACGCCGAAAAGTTCAAGACTTTCAAGGCGGAAGAGCGGCAACTTCGTGCTGAAATCCTGGCGCTGCGCTTGAGTGCCATCGAAGCGCAACGGGCTGCCAAGCTGGCTGAAATCAGCGGTCAGGAAGCTGCCTTTGAGTCCGCCAAGGCCGAAGTCGCTAAAACACTCGAAGCGCGCGCGGTCGCGGAGGCTGCGCTGAAAGAAAAGCAGGAAGCCGTCAACGTCGATCAGGGGCAGTTGTACGAAGCCGAGGCGCAGCTTGCCCGCCACGAGCAGGCCCTGGCCCATGCCCGCGAGCTGCAATCTCTCAAGGCCCGCGAGCTTGAACAACTCGCTCGCCAGCAGGCCGAGCTGCAAAGCCGCGAACAACGCGAGCAGGGCCGCCTGCAAGCGCTGGAAACAGAAGTGGCCGGTCTCGATTCGCAGGTCAAAACGGCCGAAGCTGTGGAAGGAGATGCGCTGGCAGCCGTCAGTAAGGCCGAAGCGGATGTGGTGCAGGAGCAGACCCGCTGGAACGAACACCTGGCGCGCAGTGAAGCGCCTCTGACCCAGGTCGAGGCCGAGCGCGTGCGGGTGCAGCAGCTCGACCGCGCCCGCTTCATGACCGATGAGCGCCTCAAGCGCCTGGCGGCCGAGCACGGCGCGCTCAACGCCACGCCGATTCAGGCGAGCCTGCTGGAGGCCGATACCGAACTCACCACACTGCAGACCGAGCTGGCCGATGCGCAGGCCGCACTGCAGCGCGTCGATCAGCAGCTCTCGGCCTTGCGCGACTCGCGCGCTGCGCTTGAAACGCGCTTGCACGAGGACCGCCAGGCGTTGCAATCGGCCCGTGGTCGGCTGGCGTCGCTGGAGACATTGCAGCAGGCCGCACTCCGGCAGGACGACGCCGAGCTGAACCAATGGCTGCGCCAGCAGAATCTTGCCGAAGTGCCTCGCCTTGCCTCGCAATTACAGGTGGGTGGCGGCTGGGAATCCGCCGTAGAGCACGTGCTCGGTGGCCTGCTGCAGGCGCCTTTGACCGCCGCCTTTGCGCAGGCGAGCGGCTCACCCAAGGCGGGCATTGCCTTGCTCGACCCCACCACGGGCGAGGCGCAGAGCGAGACCGATCGGCTCTCGCACTTCGTCACCGGCCCCGCAGCGGTGCTGGATGTGCTGCATGGCATTTTCATCGCCCCCGACGCGGCGGTGGCACGCCAGCGCGCCGAGACGCTGCTTGCCGGCGAGTCGGTGATCACCCCCGAGGGCATCTGGCGCGGCCGTGGCTGGGTGCGCCACCCCAAGACCGGTGATGCCCAGTCGGGCGTGCTGGCGCGAGCGCAGCTGGTCAAGCAGCTGAAGATCACGGTCGATGAGCTGGCCGCCAAAGTGGCCGTGCAGGAGCTGGAGCTCGGCGGCGCGCGGCAGCAGCAGCAGACCCTGGAAATCGAGCGGCGTGATCACGCCACCAAGACCGAGGCGCGGCGTCAGCGTCAGGCGCAGCGCATGGCATTTCGCCAGGCTCAGGCGGTGCGACTCGAACAGGTTCTGGCGCGTGCTGCACAGCTGGCGCAAGAACTCGAGGGCTTGAATCAGCAACAGTCGCAGCAGACCAAGGAGGCCACCGAATCGCGCGAGAAACTGGCGCAGCTGGAAGCCACCGCCACCCAGCTCAAGGCCGAGCGCGCCGAGCTGCAGCAATCGCAGGCCCGAGCACGCGATGCCGTACAACGTCTGCGCAGTGCGCTGACGCAGGCCGCACAGGCACGCAACAGCGTGCAGCTGCGGTTGGCCGGCCAGCGCAGTGCCGCCGCCGCCCTGCAGCAAACCCTGCAGGACTTGGCCACGCGCATTGAAGCAAGTGCAAGAACCAAGGCTGAGCAGGAAACCCTGGCAGGTGAACTGGCCGCCCCGATCACCGCCAACACCAGCGAGGTGGAAACGGCGCGTACGGCGGTTGCCGCAGCGCGCGACAAGCTGCGGGCCGCACGCGAACTCAGCGGTGCCAGCGAGCAACAGCTCAGCAGTGCGCAGCAGGCCGCTCGCAGCGCCGAATTTGTGCAGGACGCCGCCCGCGACCGGCTGCAGCAATCGCGCCTGGATGCCGAAGGCGACAAGGCACGCGAAGCGTCTCTGCTCGAACAGTTCGTCGAGACGGGCTTTGCGCTGGACGTTCTGAAAGAGGGCCTTGCCACCGAAGCCACGGCAGAGGTCTGGGAGGAAAAACTGGCCTCCACGCTGCGCCGCATCGAGCGCCTGGGCGCGATCAACCTCGCGGCGATTCAGGAGCTGGAAGAGGGTCAGACCCGCTCGGCCTATCTCGAAGAGCAATACAACGATCTCGACGGCGCGCTCAACACGCTCGAAGAGGCGATGAAGAAAATCGACGCCGAAACCCGCGACCTGTTCAAGCAGACCTTCGACACCGTCAATACCGTTTTCATGGATCGCTTCCCCAAGCTCTTCGGCGGCGGCGAGGCCTACCTCGAACTCACCGGCGACAGCCTGCTCGATACCGGCGTGCGGGTGATGGCGCGGCCGCCCGGCAAACGCAACTCGACGATCCAGCTGCTGAGCGGTGGCGAAAAAGCCATGACGGCGGTCGCACTTCTGCTGGCCTTGTTCCAGCTCAACCCGGCGCCGTTCTGTTTGATGGACGAGGTCGATGCCCCACTCGACGACGCCAACGTCGGCCGCTTTTGCGAGATCGTCCGCGAAATGTCGCAAGGCGTTCAATTCATTATCATTACCCACAATAAAATCACGATGGAGCTCGCCAACCAGCTGCACGGCGTCACCATGCAGGAGCCCGGCGTCTCGCGCCTGGTGAGCGTGGATGTCGCGCAAGCTGTTGAATTGACGGGTACCGAATTGCCTACCGAGAACGCCGCATGACGCCATTGAACTGGGCTGTTTTGATTGTTGGCTTAGGCGCCGCAGTGGTGGTTTGGTGGGTATCGCGCCGCAACCGCGGTGCGGGTGAGGAGTGGATCGAACCCGCGCGCGGCAAGGCGAACGACAAACAGCTGGACATGTTCACCTCCACCCAGCAGTTCGATGAGTTCGGCGTGGGCAAGCCGCGACCGGCCAAGGTTGCTCCCCGGCTCGATGGCGCGCCCACAGCAAGCCAGCCGGCGCGGAAGGAGCCACCACAAAAAATCATTGCGCTATTGATTGCCGAGAGAGAAGGCACTCATATTTTTGGTCCGCAGGTACACGCGGCACTGCGCGAACATGGGCTCGAGTTCGGTGCAAAGCAGATCTATCACCGGCTGGCGGATGGCGAATCGGTTTACAGCGTCGCCAGCCTGCTCAAACCCGGCTTCATCGATCCCGCCGAAGAGCGGAGCTTCTCCACGCCCGGCCTTTCGATTTTCATGGTGCTGCCCGGGCCGCTGCCGCCCGTCTCGACGTTTCGCGAGATGCTGTCCACGGCACAGAGTCTGGCAAAGACGCTCAACGCCAGTGTCTACGACATGCGTCGGCAGCCGCTGAGCCCCGAAGCCAGCCTGAAGCTGGAACGCGAAGTGGAGCAGTGGGCGCGCCAGAACCCGATGTCGTGATCTCCGAGGAGATTCGCCAGCGCGCCGAGACGCTGCGCGCGCTGCTCAACGCGTACAACCATCGCTATTACGTGCTCGACGATCCGACGGTATCGGACGCCGAATACGATGTGCTGTTTCGCGAGTTGCAGGCCATCGAGACCAGCCATCCGAGCCTGCTCGTGCCGGACTCTCCCACGCAGCGTGTTGGCGGAGCCGCACTGAAGGTCTTCGCCGAAGTGCGGCACCGCATGCCGATGCAGTCGCTCAACAACGCTTTCAGTGAAGCAGAGTTGGGCGACTTTGACCGGCGCGTGCGGGCGGGCCTGGGTGTAGTGCATGACGTGGACTATGTCGCCGAGCCCAAGCTCGATGGTCTCGCGGTTTCGCTGCTCTACGAACAGGGGCTGTTGGTGCGAGGGGCGACGCGCGGCGATGGCACCACGGGTGAAGACATCACCGAAAACCTGCGCACCATCCGTCGTATCCCGCTGCGCTTGAGTGGCGGCCCGCATCCTGCGCTGCTGGAAGTGCGCGGTGAGGTCTTTTTCCCGCTCGCCGCCTTCAAGAAGCTCAATGCCGAGATGGAAGCGAAGGGTGTCAAGCTGTTTGTCAATCCGCGCAACGCGGCTGCCGGTGCGCTACGCCAGCTCGACCCGAAGATCACCGCGAGCCGGCCGCTCGCTTTCTATGCCTATGCGGTTGGCGTGAGTGAAGGTTTGGGTCAATTCAAGACCCATGCGGCGTTACTGCAACAACTCAAGGACTGGGCGCTGCCGGTGTCCGATTTGATCGAGGTCGTCACAGGTGCCGAAGGCTGCTGGCAATTTTACGAAGCCATGCAGGCGAAGCGGGCAGGGCTGCCGTTCGACATAGATGGTGTGGTCTACAAGCTCGATGACCTTGCCGGCAGGGACGAATTGGGCAGCGTCAGCCGCGCACCGCGCTGGGCCATCGCCCACAAGTTCCCGGCCGAGGAGGCCGAGACGATCCTGCTGGATGTCGAGTTCCAGATCGGCCGCACCGGCGCAGTCACGCCCGTGGCCAGACTCAAGCCGGTCTTTGTCGGCGGTGCGACGGTGAGCAACGCCACCCTGCACAACATGGACGAGGTCGCGCGCAAGGATGTGCGCATCGGCGATGCCGTGATCGTGCGGCGTGCCGGCGACGTGATCCCCGAAGTGGCGCGCGCCTTGATCGACAAGCGGCCTGCGGACGCGCGCGTGGTGCAGCTGCCTGAAGCCTGCCCGGTCTGCGGTTCGCCAGTGGCGCGCGAGGAGGGTGAAGCCGTGGCGCGTTGCACGGGCGGGCTGACTTGCCGCGCCCAGTTGCACGCGGGTTTGCTGCATTTCGTGGGTCGCCGCGCGATGGATATAGAAGGCTTCGGCGAGAAGCTGTTGATCCAGCTGATCGAGCAGGACCTAGTCAAGTCACCAGTCGATCTTTTCAAGCTCGATACACAGCGCTTGGCTTCGCTGGAACGCCTGGCCGAAAAGTCGGCCGCCAATGTCGTCGAAGCCGCAGAGAAGGCCAAGAGCACGACGCTGGGGCGCTTCCTATTTGCGCTTGGCATCCGCGATGTCGGCGAGTCCACTGCCGAGGCACTGGCTCGACACTTCGGCACGCTGGAACTGCTCATCGAAGCCGCGCAAGCCGATGCGCCGAGCGCAGCAGCTGAAAAGAAGAAAGACCGGTTCCCACTGCTGCAAGCGGTGCCAGACGTCGGGCCAGAGGTCGCCGCACAGCTCGCACGCTGGTTCACCGACGCTCACCATCTGGAGCTGCTGACCGCTCTGCGTGACGTCGGCATTCGCTGGCCTGAGGTGCCCCAGGTCGTTATCGATGGCCCGTTGAGCGGAAAAACCTTTGTCATCACCGGCACGCTGCCGGAATCTCGTGATGCAGTAGCGGCGCGCATCGAAGCTGCGGGCGGCAAGGTCACAGGCTCTGTCTCCGCCAAGACCGATTTTCTCGTTGCGGGAGAGGCCGCCGGCAGCAAGCTTGCCAAGGCCGAGAAGCTTGGCGTTGCAGTGCTTGGCTGGGACGATCTATCCGCTTTGCTTCAATCAAAATGACCGCTGTCCATGCCGTTCGACGCTGCTGTCCGCGTTGATATGCATGTGAAACACGAGCAATGTGAGCGAACGATTTTGCTCTTTGCAGATGCCAAGAAAGTCTTTTATCTGCTTGACTTTTGATGACAACTCAAGATTGCACCCATCGCATTGAAGATTCCTCATTTCAATGTGTTGACGCTCTGCAAAGCCAGTTGCTATAAAGGTTTTCGCCGCTGTCGTTCGTTGCATGCCACATCGCAACGAAGACAGCGGTATTCATTCTAGGGACTGTCAATCGGCTACTCGTTAGCTCTTCAAGAGGGGAACTCTTACTCATGAACAAATCGGAACTCATCACCGCCATCGCCGACAAGGCAGAACTCTCAAAGGCTGATGCTGGCCGTGCACTCGACTCTTTTGTCGAAGTGCTCGCAAAGGCATTGAAGAAGAACGACAAGGTTTCTCTCGTCGGCTTTGGCACCTTTGCCGTGCGCAAGCGCGCTGCTCGTACGGGCCGCAACCCCAAGACCGGCGCACCGCTGAAAATCGCCGCCAGCAAAAATCCTACTTTTAAGGCTGGTAAGGCGTTGAAGGATGCGATAAAGTAGTCGACTCGCTGGGACGCTCTTCGGTTAAGCGCCCGTCGACCACAAGTCGTGTAGCGGGTGCTTAGCTCAGCTGGTAGAGCGTCGCCCTTACAAGGCGCAGGTCGGCGGTTCGAACCCGTCAGCACCCACCAAGATTGTTTAGTTGCAAACCGCGTGGAGCGGTAGTTCAGTTGGTTAGAATAACGGCCTGTCACGCCGTGGGTCGCGGGTTCGAGTCCCGTCCGCTCCGCCATTACATCGAAAGGGCGCTCTCAAGGAGCGCCTTTTTGCTTTGTAGCACTCCTCAACAGCGATCAATCAAATATGTTGCAGACCATTCGTGACCGTGTGAGCGGTCCCATCATCTGGGCCATCATCGCGCTCATTGCAATTCCATTTGCTTTCGTGGGTATCGAGAGCTTCCAAAGCGGTGGCGCCGATCCGACGGTGGCCAAGGTCGGCGATCAGAAGATCACCTCCTCGCAGCTTGAAGCGGCATACCAGCAGCGTTTACAGCGCTTGCAACAAATGCTCGGCGAAAATTTTCGCTCTGACATGATCGAACCCGCCCGCTTTCGCGAGGGTGTGCTGCAAGAGATGATTCAAGAAACTGCGATGCAGCAGCATGCTGCCGAAGCTGGATATACCGCTTCGAACGCAGCCATTCTGGATGCCATCCGTGTGATTCCAGCGTTTCAAAAAGAGGGGCAGTTCTCGGCTGAGCTGTATCGCGAAGCGCTTTCGAGGCAGGGTCTTGATCCGCAAGGCTTCGAGCGTCAGTTGCGTGATGGCCTGAGCGTCGACCAGATTCGCGATGGCGTTCTGGCCAGTGCTTTTGTTACGCCAGCAGAGTCGGCTGCCGCGTGGCGCCTGGCCAGGCAGGAACGTGTTTTCAGCAGCACGCGTTTCAAGGCGGCGGACTACGAAGCGCAGATCACGGTCAGCGATGCCGACATCACCAAGCATTTCGCGGAACAGGGTGATCGTTACAAGGCGCCCGAACGGCTGAAGCTCAAAGTTGTCGAGCTCGATCTGGAAAAATTGCCCGAAGCGCCAGTACCCGAGGCCGCGGTTCTCAAAGCGCTTTACGACGCCGACAGCAATGCTTTTGCCTCCTCTGAAGAGCGGCGTGCACGTCACCTCCTGATTGCCTTCGGTGCCGACAAATCGGCCGCGCTGAAGAAAGCGCAGGAAGCGAAAACGAGATTGGATGGCAAAGCCGATTTCGCAGCGGTGGCAGGCGAGCTGTCAGATGATCCGGGCTCCAAAGCCAATGGCGGGGATCTCGGCTGGGTTCGCAAGGGCTTGATGACGCCCAAGTTCGAAGAAAGCCTGTTTGCCCTTCAGAAGGGGCAGGTATCGGAGCCTGTTGAAACCGAGTTTGGATGGCACCTCATCAAGCTCGAAGACGTGAAGCCAGCGGTGACCAAAGCTTTTGAAGATCCAACGGTGCAAGCCGAATTGCTCACCCGCTATCGCAAGCGGGATGTGGAAAAGCGTTTTCAGGAGCTGTCCGAAAAAATCGACGAGCTGGCTTTTGAGAAGAACAGCACGCTCGACCCTGTGGCTGAGGCTGTTGGTGGCCGCGTGGAAACCACGGATTGGTTTACCCGTACCAGCGGCACGGGTCTGACTGCAAATCAAGCTATCACCCAGGCCGCTTTCTCGCCGGAAGTGCTGCAAGACAACGAAAACAGCAAGCCGATTTCTCTGGGTGCCAATCATGTCGCCATCGTGCGCAAGGCCGAGTACGAGCCAGCCCGTGCACGCACCATCGAGGAAGTGCGCGAACAGATTCGTGGTGAGCTGAAAACAGCCCGTGCGGCAGAAAAGGCCAAGCTCGAAGCCGAAGCCACGTTGAAGGCTGTGGAAGCCGGAGCCCCGTTGGCAACAGTGGCTGCTGAGCATCAACATGGCGTCATTGCCTCCGGTGCTGTGCGTCGCGACGCCGAAGGTGTCGACCGTGCGCTGCTCGATGCCGCGTTTCGTCTGTCGCGTCCGGCAGCGGGCAAAGTCAGCGTCGGCAAAGCAGAGCTGGCGGCGGGCGAAATTGCCGTGATCGCGCTGACCGAAGTGAAAGATGCTACGCCCGAAACCGACGACAACGCCTTCAAGCAGCAGAGCGTACAACTCAAGGATGCGCTCGCAGGTGCCGAGTTCGCGAGCTTCCGCACCGATCTTGAAGCCCGCTTGGGTGTCGACCGCAAGGCGCTGCCTGCGGCTGATCCGACGACGCCTGCACCCTAGGGATTGACATGAACTTACCGCTCCACTGGCGCATGTTGATTGCCCTTGTGGCGGCGGTGGCCATTGGCACCTTGTTTGGCGACTCCGAGTTGCTGCTCAAGGTGTGCAACATGATCGGCACCTTGTTTCTCAACGCGCTGAAGATGCTGATCGTGCCGCTGATTCTCGCGGCGCTGCTGAATGGCTTGATCGGCGGGGCAGAGCAGGGTGGTCTGGGACGGTTGGGCGCACTCACATTCGGCTTTTACATCGGCACCGGACTGCTGGCCATATTGACGGGTCTGGCCTGGGCCAATCTGCTGACCCCCGGCATTGTCGATGGCGTGCCGGCTGCTCCCTTACTGGGACTTTCCGGCGACGCCAACGCCATCGTTGCGCAGGTGCAGGAAAAAGGCACCCAAGACCTGTGGGCCGTGCTCATCCGCATGGTGCCGACCAATCCGATCCAGGCGGCGGCCACGGGCGACATGCTCGGTCTGGTCACGTTCGGCCTGCTGTTCGGCTGGGCGCTCTCACAGCTGCCCGGTGACCTGCGCGGAACCCATGCAGCCTTCTGGAAAGGCGTTTACGAGGCAATGACCCGCATCACCGCGCTGGTGATGAAGGCAGCTCCGATCGGTGTATTCGCCATTGTCACCGGCACCGTGGCCAAGACGGGCACAGCGGCGCTGGAGCCACTGGCAGTGTTCATGCTCGTGGTCGTGCTCGGCCTGCTGACACATGGGCTTGTTGTTTTGCCATTGGTGTTGAAGCTGGTGGCTCGCGTGCCGGCGTTTGCGCTGCATCGCGCAATGGTCCCGGCGCTGCTGACGGCGTTCTCCACCTCATCGTCGAATGCCACGCTGCCACTGACGATGGACTGCATCGAGAACAAGGCCAAAGTGCCCCGCCGGGTCTCCGGTTTCGTGCTGCCGATCGGTGCCAACGTCAACACCGATGGCTCGGCACTCTATGAATGTGTGGCCGCTATTTTTATCGCGCAGGCCTATGGCTTGCACCTGAGCTTTGGCGCGCAGTTCACCGTGGTGGCACTGGCGCTGATTACCGCTGTTGGGGTGGCCGGCATTCCATCCGCCAGTCTGGTGGCGATTGCGGTGATCCTTTCAGCGATTGGCTTGCCGCTCGAAGGTGTGGGCCTCATTCTGGCTGTCGACCGCGTGCTGGACATGTGCCGCACCGCGCTCAACGTATTGGGCGATTCATCCGCAACCGTCACCGTCGCAAGGCTTTCTGGCGAGGACGGGGTGCTTGGGCAACCTGCGTTGAAGGTTGCTGGCAAGAGGGACTAACTGCTGAAGCGGCTTACTTGCCGTCTTCCGGCAAGCTCATGCCCATGATGTTGAAGCCTGCATCGACATAAACGATTTCTCCAGTGATGCCGGAGGCCAGATCAGACGATAGGAATGCGGCCGTGTTGCCGACTTCTTCGATGGTGACATTCCGCTTCAAGGCATTGGCCTTTTCAGAGGCACTCAGCATGCCGCGAAAGCCCTTGATGCCGGCGGCGGCCAAGGTCTTGATCGGGCCGGCGGAAATGCCATTGACACGAATGCCTTCAGCGCCGAGCTCGGCCGCCATGAAACGCACGTTGGCTTCCAGCGATGCTTTTGCCGGCCCCATCACGTTGTACATCGGCATGGCGCGCACCGCACCGAGATAAGTCAGCGTCAGCAGGCTGGCCGAGCGGCCTTGCATCAGCGGCCTTGCCGCCTTGCCGAGTGCGGCGAACGAGTAGGCGCTGATGTCGTGCGCCAGGGCAAAGCCTTCGCGTGTCACGCTTTCAAGGTAGCCACCTTGCAGCAGTTCGCGCGGCGCGAAGCCGATGGAGTGAATGACGATGTCGATGCCGCCCCAAGCATCTTTCAAGGCAGCGAACACGGCATCAATTTCGCCGTCTTGGGTCACGTCCATCGGCAAGACCAGTTTCGAGCCTACCGAGTGCGCCAAGTCCTCGACGCGCGGCTTGAGCTTGTCACCTTGAAAGGTAAAAGCGAGCTCGGCACCTTCGCGTGCAAAGGCTTCGGTGATGCCGGTGGCGATGGAACGTTCACTGGCAACGCCAGTAATCAATGCTTTTTTGCCGGACAGAAAGCCCATGCGGTTTCTCCTCGAATCGCGCTGCCCCTATTAGTTAGGAGGCTGGAAGCGGATTGGATAGTTGGGATAAGTGAAGGACGGGACGTCTTTGGGGCCGAAATCGAGCAACATCACACGGGACAGAATCTTGCGCTCCAGTTCGGGGTCGCCAAGCTCGCTGGAGACAATGCTGGCATCGGTGACCTTGCCCGAAGAGGCAATCGTCACGCTCAGAACAACCTTGCCGGAAAGACCGGGGTTCTCACGCAGCGCGCGGATATACATGGCGTAGAACGAACCCTGCGCACGATCGAACGTCAACTGTATCTCGTCGAGCGAACGCCCTGATTTACCCTTGGTGCCGCCGTCACCCGCCTTGCTGGCATCGCGGCCAAAGCCCACGGGACTGTCGATGGTGGTCGCACGGCGCTTGCCGAGACCCTGACCGCTCTGGGTGCGGCTGACGCCCGCTGTGCCAGCGCCACCAATGCCACTGGAGCCTGAGGCCGCGGCCGCCAGCGCTGCCGATTCGCCACCGCCACTGGCGGAGCCCGCATTGCTGGCCGCACCCTTGGAGGAAAGCACGTTGGGCGAGAGATTGTCGTTGCTCAGCGCGTCGCCCTTGTTGCGCAGATCGCTGAGTTGGTCGGCAAACGCCAGCACACCGCTGCGTTTCGCAACATCCCGTGCGGTTTCAACCGGCGTCGGCGTCGGTTCGGCAACAGCGGGCTTCTTCACATCCACTGGCTTCTCGGCGACTTTGGGTGCTGATTCCTGAGGCTGCTCTTTGGAGTCTTCTTCTGCCGGTGCCGGCTCTTCGATTTCTTCGGCCTTGACGGCATCCGGCGGCGCGGCCATCAGTTCGACGGTTGCCGGTGCCAGGTAGGTGCCGCCGCCTTCCTGCAAACCCTCGGTGCGATAGAGCGCGCTGAAAATGCCGATGAGCAGAAAGGGAATCGCGATGACGAGCAGCAGGCGACGGAAGCGGCGGTCGGCATCCTCGGCAAACTCATAGCCATCCCAGCGGATGGTCATTGCGGCATTCATCGGCCACCCCTCTTGCCGGCATGGGCGACCGAGATGGCGATGCGTGCAAACTTCAACTCGCCACAGGTCGCCAGTATTTTCTTCAGCACGGTGTAGGGGATGTCCCGGTCCGCCATGACGTTGATTTCGCCACGCGTCGTGGTACCCGCGTTATCGGTGCCCTGCACGGACATCAGCGTGACTTTGAGCAGTTCCGCCCGCAGCTGAGGCAACGGCTTGTCGGCCGGCGCTGACATGGCTTCATCCAGCGTCATCACCTGCACGCCCTGAATCAGCACGGCCTGGCGCGTGACCATGATGATCGGCGCTTCGTTGGGCTGGTCGAGCGAGAGCGAGGTGGGCAGCGTCAGCTCGCGCGGACTGCGCATGTTGTCGATGCTGCTGGTGGTGACGAGCAGGAAGAACACCAGCACCATGAACACATCGATCATCGGCACCAGGTTGAGCGACACCACGCCTGGTCGGCGCGCGTTGCGGCGCAGGATGCGCTTGGCGCGCAGCGTCAGGTGCGCGCTCATGGCGTACCTCCGGCTGCGGGCGCTGGGCCGGCCTGCACAGGCGCATCACCCAAGGCGATATTGGGGAAGAGATCACGCAGGGTGCGGCCATCGCTGCTGGGCGTGATGCGCACGGCATCCATCGTCTGCACCAGGGTGTCGTGCGTGGTGGCGGGCTCCACCAGCAAGGTGATGCGGGTTTCGTCGGGGCGGGCGTTCTTTACCGTCAGCAGGCGTTCGCTGAGCGATCTGTAGTCGTAGCCCTCGGCGGCCGAGCCATAGCGACCCAACTCGTTCAGGCCTTCGGTCAGCACCAGGCCATTGCCGCGCACGGTGACCACCAGAGGCTGGCGGTTGACGTCAGGCTGGCTCGTCTTCGTCGCATCCGGCAGGTTCAGCCCCAGGATCGAAACGCCGGTGGAGTTCACCAGCAGGAAGAACACCAACACCACCAGGATGTCGATCATCGGCACCAGGTTGAGCTCGCCGACCTGTTTCCTGCGACGGTCGCGGCGCAGCACGGTGCGCGCCTTGCGGGTAAGTCCATGCATCGGGAGTGCTCTTTGTCGGCCTGGAGGGCTTAGTTTTTGAGGCCGAGGGCGTTGAGGAACTTCAGCGCCGCCATTTCGAGGTTGTCGATCAGATCATTGGTCTGCGACGACAGCAGCGCATGCAGCAGCAGCATGGGCACGGCGACGCCGATGCCGAACGCGGTGCAGTTCATGGCCTCGGACACGGCCTTGGAGAGCAGATCCGCTTTCTCGGCAGGATTGACGTTGGAGACCGCCGCGAAACCGTTGATGAGACCGACCACGGTGCCGAGCAAACCCAGCAGCGTCGATACATAGGCGAAAGTGGCGAGGTAGTGGGTGCGGCGTTCCAGCAGCGGGGTCACTTCCATCAGGCTTTCTTCCATCGACATTTCCACTTCGTCGCGCTTGCTGCTGACGCGCGAGCGGGCAATGCCGTGGCCGAAAATGCGGCCGATGGGGGAGTCCGAGGCCATTGCGGCGCCTTCTGCGGCGGCAAGGTCGCCACGATTTACCAGAGGGATCAGTTCGGACCACAGGCGGCGGTTCTCGCCCTTGGCGCGGCTAAGGTAAACCACGCGCTCGATGGCAATGGCCAGACCAATGACGGCCACGGCGAGGATGGGGTACATGAAGTGACCACCAGCCTGAAAGAAATGGGCAATCGTTGCGAAGGGGTTCATCGCGTTTCCTTAAATGAGCGTGTTGCAGGGTGTGAAGGGAAGTGGATCGTTACAGCAGGTTGGTTTCTATTACTGGGCCTTGGGCAATGCGGTGCCGCTGCGCGTGCGCACATGGTCGGTAATGGTGTTGTAGTACTCAAGCTGCCGACGGAACACGTCGGCATCAATCGGCAGCAGCTGTTCTTCGAGAAAACGTGCCGGACGGTCCAGCGCAACTTCGGGCGAATCATTGCGCCACGGTGTGATGTAGAGGCCGATCGGCGACTCGCGATCACCGACCACAGTGGTGCCATCGGCATCGGTTTTAAGCGCCGGCTCTTCCGACGTCGTCACCGGCTGTGCAAAGACCGTCAGCGGCAATGCGGTTAGTGCCAGCAGCGAGAGTTTCGCAAGCGAGGACAGGATCGGACGCTTCATGTCTTGGGCACTACAGTCGTTGAGGTTGCAGGCGAGGCAGGGAGTTCAGTGGCTTCCAGCGCTTTGATCCAGGCCGTCACTTTCAGTTCGCGGTTGTTGGTCATGCGCTGATAGTCACGGTAGCGAACCAGGGCGTCAGCAGGGCGTTTGAGATACACGTCGTAAAGAATGCCCAGATTGAGAACCACCGGCGCGCTTTCCGGGTTGATCTCGAGCGATTGCAGATACGACTGCTCGGCACGCAGGTAGTTCTTGCTTTCGCGGTAGAGGATACCCAGCCAGTTGTACGCAATCGCGTTGCGCGGGTTGGCCTCGACGGCACGGCTGAAGTTTTTGATCGCGGCGTCGCGCGCATTGGCCTTGGCGTCCAGCACGCCCAGATTGGTCAAGGGGCCGGAAAACTCGGGGTGCTCCTTTGCGAGTGCGGCAAATCCAGCACGGGCTTCGGGCAGCTTCTTGGCCTTGAGTGCGGCGAGCGCCTCGTCGAATTGCACGCTGGGATCTTTCACGACTGCGGGTTTAGGCGCCTCGCCGGGCTTGGGTGCAGTGCTGACCTCTTGGCCCTCTGCCGGCCGGTCGGGCTTCACTGTTGCCTGCGGCGCGCAGGCAGCCAGGGCCCAAGCCGCAAAGAGAGCCAGAACGGCCTTATTTGAGCGTGTCATAACTGTCTCCTCCCACTTCGCGTTTGCCGTACTTGGCGGGAGACAGCACGCCGAGTGCCGTCACGCTGCGGGCGATGGAATCATCGTAAAAGCCCTGGCCCACACGCTTGAGGTTGCCCTCATGGGCGGCGATCGCTTTTTCCTCGAACGGCAGGGCCTGTTCTTCAAGCAAGATGTTGTACTGCTCGATCTCCTCGCCACTCAAGTTGCGCGGGCGCTCCGAGTCGATCAAGGCCTTGGCAAAGGACTGATAAACGGTGCCCAACTCGTAGCTCGCTGCGGTGGTGATGTCGGCATAGCCGTACGCCCCTGCTTTTTCGAGCGACTGGATCGCGGCTTCGACCGCGGCCTTGCGTTGCGGCAGGCTGCGCTCGACAGGTGCCGACAGGCGGATGCGCGCGGCATCCTGTGCACTGATGCGGCCCACATCCAGAGCAGCTTGCGCGGCCAGGGATTTGCTGCGCTCGGTGCGGTTGCGCCCGGCCGCTTCGTCGGCACCGATCAGCTCACGCAGCCAGAACAGGTAGCGATAGCCATCGCCCTGCCCCTTGTAGATGTCGGCGATGCGGCGTCGTGCATCCACGGCCCGGTCGAGCGGCAAGGGGAAGGCGCCGACATAGAACTCGTAGGCCTTGGTGGCATCGGTCAGCTTGCCCGCGTCGTCGAACAACTTGGCGGCCTGCCAGGCAGCGTCCTGACGGACTTCGGTCGTCTCGGTGGTTCTAGCTGCAATGCGGCGATAGGCATCGGCTGCCTGGAAGGGCTTGCTGTCTTTTACATAGGCAATCGCCAGCTTCTTGTCGACGTCAGTCAGCAAGGGGCTGTTGGGATAACGGCTGCGGAACGCCTCCAGCACGGTTGTGGCTTCACCCCAGGCGGAGAGTCCGATCAGTGCTGCGCCGGCATCGTAGTCAGCGGTCTGGCGGATAGCGGCCTCCGGTGTGACGCGGCCGACACGCAGGAAGCCGTCGGCAGCTGCACGCAGGTTGCCTTCGGCGCGTGCGGCTTCGGCCTGTTTGTAGATCGACGCCGCCAGCTGTTCGACCACCTGAGCACGGTCTGGGTCGTTCACCGGCGTGAGCTTCAGCAAGTCGGCGTAGGCCGCTTCGGCGCGGGGGAAATCCGCCTGCGCGAAGTAGCTGTCGCCCAGCACACCTTGCACGATACGGCGTTGCTCCGGTGTGGGGGGCGGTATGTAGGTCAGCACGCGCTGTGCGACCTGCACCGACTGCGCATCTTTCAGCTCATAGAGATCCTGCGCAGCACGGGTGAGCGCGGTGACCGCCTGCGGATGGGTCGGGAAGTTGTCGGCCAGTTTCAGGCTGGCGTCGACCGCCTGCTTGAGAGCGACGGGTCGTGTAGCTGCCGGCTGCTCCTCGGCATTCTTGTGATACGCCAGCACGGCGGCATAGCCTGCATCCAGAGAGCGGGCGTGCATGTGATAGCCGTAAGCGGTCTTGCTGAACTCGTTGGCGGCATCGAGCGGCTTGCCGCCGTCTTCCAGAGTCTCAGCCAGCAGATAGTTGATCTCGGGCGCTTTCGCGTCTTCCGGATAAATCTCCAGAATGCGGCGATACCAGCCCGCAGCTGCCAGGAACGCCGTGCGTACTTCGGTCTGGTTGACCTGCGGCACTTTTTCGCTCTGCTGCGCCAGAGCCTGGTAATGCTTGGCCAGATCTTCCAGGTGACCGCGTAGTGCAAGCATCACTTCCGGGCTGGGCGCAACGCCGCCCCAGTAAGGCGTGGCCGGCGCGTAGGTATTGACGTAGCGTTCCTTTTCGCGGACGACCAGGTCGTTGAAGCCGCCATCGCGATAGACATCGATCACGCGCGCTTGAAACTGCGGCGACGAGGGATGACGTGGATGCCGCTCGATGAAGGCTGCGAAAGCGCCGGCAGCGTCGCTGAAGCGGCGCTTGTCCAAAAACATCTCGCCGAGGGCGTTGTAGATCAACGGGTAGAAGCGCGGCTCCGGGTGGGTCGCGAAATACTGATTGACGGCCGGACCGCCACCCAGAATGGCGAATGCCAGACTGGTCACCCGTAATGAGTCCTTGGCAAGATCGGCTTTGCCTTTCTCGACTGCCTTCAGCGCGGCATCGACATCCTTGAGTTCGCCCGGCGGCAACTCGCGATCGAGGATGGCGAAGAAGACGGGCAGGGCATCGTCGAAACGTGATTGTTTGAACAGCGACCAGCCGTACTTGTATTGCGCAGGTTCGAAGAACGGCGTGGCACCGGCGAGATCCATGACGATCCGATACTCGCGTTCCGCTTCAGGGTAGTTGCCCAGCCTGAAAAGCAGCTCGGCACGACGGAAGTGCGCGTCGCCGTTGAGCTTCGACGTGGGGAACTGCGTGTTGAGGAGGGTCAGCGTTTCGACGGCCTTTTCAGGCTTGCCGCTGTTCTGGTAGGCGCGCGCCAGCTGGTAGAGCACGCGGTCGTTGCGCGCTTCGTCGGGCGACTCTTTCAGCAGCTGCTGATAGGTCAGGATCGAGTCGGCAAGCAGCTTGTCGCTATTGGTGCCGCCGCCGGAGGCATCGTCCGTCTGCACCTGCAGATCCGCCATGCGCCGCATGGCTTCCTGCCGCACGGTGTCGTCGGGTTCGAGTTCAAGAATGGCGCGGTAGTTTTCCAGCGCTTTTTCAGGGTCGGGTGCGACAGGATCGGACAGCACGATGGCGAGCTTGTTCTTGTCGGGCTGCTTCTGTTTCGACAGCGTGCCGATGGCGGGACTCTTGTCCTGCGGACGCAGATTGGTCTGGCTGCACGCACTCAGCGCAGCGGCGATCAACAGGGCCAGCAGCAGGGAAGGTGCATGGCGTGCCATCAAGGATTCCCCTTCTCGCTCAGACGGTCTTCATAAATCCGGGCCAGTGCGAATCGTGCTTCCACCAGATATTTCTCGACCAGTTTCTTCTGGCCTGCCAGTTCACGCAGGGCAATTTCCTGCAAGACCTGAGCCTGCTCAGCGCCGGAGCTGGCCACCTTGGGGCGTAGCGCAGCGAGCTGCTCTTTGAGATCGGCCGAGCGCTCACGCGCACCATTGAACTTGAGTGGCGCACCTGCCAGCTGCAGCTGCAACGGCGGAAGGATTTCCGGGGTTGCCGGCACGGCATACGGCGCTGTCAGCTGCACATCCGCCCGCAGTTTGAGCTTGATCTTCTCTTTTTCGGGTTTGCGCGCGGCTTTGGCGCGCTCGATGCGTTGCTGCACGCTGCTGTCGTCGCTGTTCGCCGGGCGGCTGGCATACAGCGCGTCCATCTGATCGGTACGGGTTTTCAGCCCATCGAGATTGCGACCGAGAAAGCGGATGTCGCGGTAATTCTTGAGTGCTTCCTGATAGCGGTTCTGTGCGATCACCGTTTGCAGATAGAAGGTTTCGGGCGCATCGGGCAGGTCGCGCAAACGCCAGTTCCAGCCGGCTTCGGAGTCGATGTCGCGGCGCACGATGGTTTCCACCATGCGGTTTTCCTTGATGTACTGACTGGCGGTGTCGATGCGCTTGCGGCTTTCTTGCAGCAAACCCACGGCTTTTTCGTAGAACTGCTGGGCTTCGATGTGTGCGCCGACGCGATCCAGCGCGAACGGGATCGCCAGCATGCCTTCCTGCACCGCGGGGTCCATCGGGTCGCGATTGATCAGCTCGGCCCAGGCGACCATCGCCCGGCGCAGGTTGGCTTCCTGCTCTTTCTCGATCTTGTCGAGCTTGAAATTGCGCAGACCCACGCGTTTGTAGACATCGGGTTCGAGACGCGCGGGATTCAGCAGGATGCCCAAGGTCGCTAGCGAGGCCAGCGGATTCACTTCCGCGGGCGTGTCGCCCACATCGGCCTTCTTCTGTTTTTCACCGGCCGGGGCAAGTTCGGCCCAGCCCATGCCCAGCAGCGCACGATTTGAATACGGGCCTTCGATACGCACACGACCGAAGATCGGTTTGGCGGTGCCGCCCTGCTGTTTTTCGAGAAAGTGGTAACCCAGGGTCAAATTGGCTTTGTCGCGCAGCGCGAAGGACTCGGTGTCTTTCGGTGCAGCGCGGCCAATTTTGTCGAGCAGTGTTTCACCTTCGTCGGCACGGTTGGTATTGATGAGCGCAACCGCCAGGTTGTAGCGGGTGTAGGCGGACTGCTGATCGCCGTTCTTCATCTCGGTGAGCACTTCAACGGCATCGCCGTAACGACCCTGTGCCATCAGCGTGCGCGACAGCAAATCCTGCCATTGCACGGACAGCGGACTGGGCAGTTTCTCGCGCATCCGCATCATCGAGTTGGTCGACTCCGCCAGGAAACCGCGCGAATAGAGGAACTCGGAAAGGCGAATGCGCGAACGGCCCAGCGCCATGTTGTCGGTGGTGGTGAGCGAAAGCTCGCGGTAGAGCTGCTCCGCGCGTGCGCGCATGCCAAAAGCGAGATAGCTTTCAGCCAGGCGCCAGCTGTAATCGGCGGGGAGTTTCTGTGAATCGTTACCGACCTTCAGTGCCAGCAAGCCTGTAGCCGCCGAAAAATAGCGCTCATCGGCGTTGAGGAAATCCGCTGTTCTCAGATGTGGGTCGTCCTTGCCGCCGCGTTTGTAGCCTTGCAGCACGACCAGCTTTCCGCCCTTGCCGAAGCGCAGTTCGATCTCGGCTTCCAGCTCGCCTTTTTCGAAAGTGCCTTCAAAGGTTTCGGTGACGAGGTTGGCTGCTTTGTCGGCTTCGATCGGTTTGCCTTTGAAAGCGACGCGCAGCCGGTGGGTGCCGGACGCGACATTGGCGCGCAGGATGCGGTGCAGACCATTTTTCAGCAGGCCGCGGGATTCCTGATCGCTGTAGGTGTACTGCACCGGTGCCGCGTTATCGAGAGTAACGATGGCGTCACTGAGGAATGCGGGGTTGTTCTCGGCGCTGCCGATGTAAACCGACAAGGCGCTGTATTGCGGGTAGGCAAAATCGTCTTCCAGTTTCTGCAGCTCGACGTTGAGCTCCAGCGCCTGTTCCTTGAGTCCCTGGATTGCGGAATCGAGTGCGATTGCATCCGGCGTGGGCTGCGGCGGTTCAGCCGCGATCGCGCTGCCTGCGCAGAGCAGAGCGACGGTCAAAATCCTTAAGGGACGCGTAAGCCATCGAATGGCAGTCGGTCTGGAGCGCATGAACGGCAGGGAGGAGGGTGCGATGAAACGGGCGGGGACTATAACAAATGAAAACCGGCTGTCAGCCGCAATCGCGGCGGCTGCATTCATTCACTTTGAGTATCTGACCAGCGCGCAATGACGTGCTGCCGGCATCGGGATTCATGCGCTTGAGCTGTGCCACGCTCATGCCGTGCCGCTTGCCGATGTCGAACAGCGTATCGCCGCGGCGCACTTGATAGTGATCTGGCTTCATGCGCATGGAGGCGGTTTCCTGCGCGCTGCCGATGCGCAGGTCCCAGTGCATCTGTGCAGGCAGATCCCGGATTTTTTGTGCGGCGATCAAAATGGAATCAGATGACGCGTTGTCGTTGAATGCCGGCGCCGGGGCTGCAATATGCAAGGCGGCGCTGAGGGGCGTCATGGCTTGCTGCAACAACGCCAATTCGGCCCTGACGGCAATGGCATCGGCCGGCGGCAACAGCAAAGTCGGCGACTGCGTGGGCGAGTCGGCCGTCCGTAGTGCGGGGTTGAAAACACGCAATACCTCCTGGTCGACACCGGCAGCAGCCAGCGCGACATGCAAAGGCACTGCGCTGTCGAGCGAGATCAGCTCCGCAACGCCTGATTCGGCAATGGGCGGCAGCGTCACGCCATAGCGACCCGGGCTGCGCACGAGTGCTGCGATGGCCAGCAGGCGTGGCACATAGTCCTGTGTGACCGGCGGCAATGGCAGACGCCAGAAATTGCGGGTGCGGCCATTTTTGATGGCCTGTTTCAGCCGCACGCCGCCCGTGTTGTAAGCGGCCAATGCCAGCGGCCAGTCGCCATACTCGCGGTGCAGTTCACTCAATAAATGCAGCGCAGCCGTTGTTGACGCGACGGGATCGCGCCGGGCGTCGTAGTTGAGTGCATCCTTGAGGCCATAGGCATCGCCAGTCTTGGGGATGAATTGCCACAGGCCGTATGCCGACGAGACCGAAACAGCCTGCGCATTCCAGCTGCTTTCCACGGTCGGCAACAGCGCCAGTTCGGTTGGCAGACGGCGGGTTTCCGCAGCGTTCAGGATGTACCACAAGAACGGTTCGGCGCGCGCCAGCATCGCGGTGAAGTAGCCGGGGTTGGCGCGGTAGTGCGCGATAAAGCGTTTGACCTCGGGGCGATCTTCACCGCCGAGTCTCATGCCAGCCACCAGTCGGGGCCAGATGCTTTCGGTTGTCGGCAGCTCGGCATGCACTTGACCGATGCCGAGCGAGAGCAGCAATGCCAGCAAACAGTGCTGCAGCTTCGGACTCATGCGGCGCGAAATCCGTCCTTGGCGCGGCGCACGGCGGCAAACACGTCGGGTGCGCTGGCTCCGGTCTTGTTGACCGCTTGTGCAATCACGGATTCATCACAGCGTAGGAAAGGATTGTGTCGACGTTCCCAGCCAATCGTAGAGGGCAGCGTGATGTGGCCGGCGGCACGGCGTTGTCGTATCGCGTGCAGCGCATCACTCAGGGGCGCCTCGTCTGGCGTCAACGCGGCAGCAAAAGCGATGTTGCCCAAGGTGTACTCGTGCGCTGCGAACACCTGGGTCTCGACAGGCAATGCAGCCAGTCGCGCCAGTGAGCTCTGAAACTGCAATGGGGTTCCCTCGAACATGCGACCACAACCGGCGGAAAACAAAGTATCGCCACAGAACAGCAAGCCAGAGCCGAAGTAACAGATATGCCCGACCGTATGGCCGGGTGTTGTCAAGACCTCCAGGGTGAGGTCCAGTCCGGGTACCTGCAAAGAGTCGCCATCCTTCACGGCGGTGCCTAGCGCAGGCAGGCGATGGGCATCCTCGGCATGACCAATGACTACGACGCCGGGATGCGCATCGACCAGCGCCATGACGCCACCGGTGTGATCGCCGTGGTGGTGGGTCAGCAAGATCGCGGTGAGTTTCAGAGACCTTTCAGAAAGCCAGGCCAGTACCGGCGCCGCATCTCCGGGGTCGACCATGACGGCATTGCGGCCGTCGTGTATGACCCAGATGTAGTTGTCATCGAAGGCCGGTATGGCAGTGACTTCGAGCAATGGGCTGACCATGGGAAATATGTGTGGAATGGTTTTTTTTGCTAGGGTTTGCACACGATGCCGACCCCACTAGACCCTCAGAGTATGTCGCAACTCGGTGCACATGATCCCGTGCGGCGCTGGGCTGCATCGACGCGTGGTCGCAGGCTCACCGCGCTGGAGCATGTGGAGGTTTCCCGGCAGGTGCCGGAACTGTTCGGTCGGCACTTCCTGCAGATCGGCCACTGGGGCCTGGACAACGATTGGCTCGAAGGCAGCGAGATGCTGCACCGTGCAGTGCTGACCACCAGTGCCCAGGCGCAGGCACAACTGCCAGGCCAGGCACGCGTCGATGCGCTCGCCCTGCCGCTCGCCAGCCGCACGGTCGATGCCATCCTGCTGCCGCACACACTGGAGTTCGCCAGTTCGCCGCACACCTTGCTGCGGGAGGTGTCGCGCGTGTTGAGCGAACGTGGCCGCTTGCTGATTCTGGGTTTCAACCCCTGGAGTCTTCTCGCCATGCGGCGCTGGCTGGGTTTCGCACCGCGTGCCTTGCCGACGGACAGCCATTTCTATTCCGCAGGTCGCGTCAGCGACTGGCTGACCTTGCTGGATTTCGAGATCACCTCCGTGCGCCGCTTCAGTGCCGGATTTCCCTGGGTGCCACCGCGCAGCAACCTGGAGTTTTTCAGTCCCGCCGCCCTCGTGCAGCCCATGTCCGAAGGCTATTTGATCGCGGCTAAAAAGCGGGTCACGCCGGTGAATCTCGTCGGCCGCAGCCAGCGCGCGCAGGTCAGGCCCTTGGTGCCTGTTGCCGTCGCCCATTCGGTGCGTCGCGACGTCGAGCCAGAGTCACCCACCACTTGATCTGCATCTTGAGTCATTGCACTTGAAGAACGTCGTCATTCACACCGACGGCGCCTGCCGCGGCAATCCGGGCCCCGGTGGCTGGGGGGCGCGCCTCGTCTTCGGCGCACATGTGCGCGAACTCTGCGGCGGCGAGCCCGATACCACCAACAACCGCATGGAAATGACCGCCGTCATCGAAGCACTGGCAGCGCTCAAGCGTCCCTGCGCGGTGACGCTGTACCTGGACAGCGAATATGTGCGCAAGGGCAACACCGAATGGATACATGGATGGAAGGCGCGCGGCTGGCGCACCGCCGCCAAGGCACCGGTAAAGAACGTGGACCTCTGGCAAAAGCTTGATGCGCTGGTCGAATCCAGCGGTCACCGCATCGACTGGCGCTGGGTCAAGGGGCATGCCGGCGACCCGGGCAACGAACGCGCTGACGGGCTGGCCAACAAGGGCGTTGAGCGGGCGCTGGGCCGCATTTGACCTGAACGTTTGCAACCGGTTCCGTACGGGCAAACCCTGCACCGTAAGCGTACGTATGATTGGGTGACGCACCGCGCGCGCGTACTCTGTAAAGCCGTTGTAAAGCCGCCGCGTATCACCCTTCATGCCGGGTGAAAAAAGGCGGTGTCCGGCCTGTCTGCTGATACATTGGAAGTTTGTATCTTTTTCTAACAAGTCTCCTTCCAGATGGCATCAAAAGCAATTTATACAGTGGTCGCGGTAGCGGGCATTGCTGTGGCGTCAGGCGCTGCATGGTGGTACCAGAAACCAAAAGCAAATGATGCCTCTGGTGCATCTTCCCAGGCTACCGGGGCTTCGCCCGCCGCAACTGGCCCGTCTGACGGCAGACCGCTGTCGGTGGAATTCGCAAAAGTAGAGGTCACCAAAATCACCGACGACACCCAGGCCGTCGGAAGCCTGCGCTCAAGGCGCGGCGTTATCCTGCGGCCTGAGGTCAGCGGCCGCATCACCCGGCTTAATTTCACCGACGGCCAGCGCGTGCGCAAGGGCCAGGTG
>JAUSQI010000019.1 GCA_030652575.1 Stagnimonas sp.
GAGCTATGAGAAGCTGCAAAAAACCTAACTGCGTGTCCGGGGAAGAAGGGGAAGCTCAGATCAACCAACGCGCTCAGAGCAGGAGGTCTATCGGTAAGAGATTCCTTAGCAACCCCTGGCTTTCCAGAAGGGCTACGACGAGCGATGAACAATCTTCCAGGAATAACAGTCCCTATTCCTCGGGGTGGAGAGGTTCCTACTCGCCTTCTCAACTTCAACCCTGCTCCCTGAGATTTCTCACTATGCTCGGCCTACAGTTTCAGACTACTTGGTTGTTGATCTTGCTGGCGATGATTGTTGGGTGCTCATCTGAGTTAGGGCGGAAGCTAGTTACTGCATCTGGGGATGGTGATGTGATGCAGGTTGAAGCCTTGCTGCAACAAGGCGCAAACGTAAACTTGCGATTGCCCGACACTGGCACCACACCTCTTATCGCTGCAGCGAGACGCGGCCACATAAGCGTGATGCAGGTTCTGCTTGATCGTGGCGCTGAAATTAACGCGGTTGATGATGGAGTCGGGACGGCGCTTTACTGGGCAGTCTTCGAGGGCCAAGTAGAAGCTGCAAAGTTCTTACTTGAAAAGCGCGCCAGGCTAAATTGTCAGCGTGCCTCAGCAGAATACTTGCTCCGACATATCAGAACGAAGGGCTCGTCGGAGGTGGAAGCTCTGGTTCGCCAGCAGCTTGCTCTTGAGGAGCAAAGTTAATACGCCTATGTCGGATAGGCAAAAAAACACTTCATATCAAGAAGGCGGTCCGGTGGGCGAGATTGCGTGGCACTCAGCGCCCGATCCAGCCGTTGATGGTGAAGCGACTGTCCAGAAAGGCGCGGCTTTCGCAATGCACCATGCACACCTCGTGCATTTCCTCCGAGGCGAAAAACACGATGCTGTTGTCGGTCGGCTCCACCGTGCGATAGGTGTCGGCCGCGTAGTGGTAGCCGTTCTGCACCTTGTGGTCGTAGACGCGCAGATCGCCACCGCTGAAGGCCTTGGGCTGGCGGTTGAAGTAGTAGACGAAAGTGAGCACGCGATGGGCGGTGTCGGCCGAGCCGTTGTCGTTGTGCACCTTGTAGAAATTGCGGTCGTTGTGGCTGGTCAGCTGCGCCTCGATGGTGCCGTTGACCAGCGGGATTTTCAGCGCCTCGCAGACCGCTGGCATGAGCTGGCGCACCTTGGTGCGCAGCATTTCGTCGAAGGGCGCGAAGTGGTACAGCACCGACGACTCGCGATAGTTGCCGCGCGCAGTCGAGGTGGTGGTGCCGACAAATCCGCTCTCGCTGCGGCGCACGAAGTCGAGCAGTTGCGCGTGCTCGTCGGGGCTCAGCACATCCGGCACCTGCGCACAGAACACGGCGCGCACGCCGTTGGGCTGGCCCGGTGCGGGCACACCCACCGGTGCTTCCACCACCGGTGCGGCCAGTGCGGGCTGCGGAGTAGCGACGGCCTGCACGATGGTCGGCGCATGCTCGGGTTCGGTCAGCACGCCGACCAGTCGCGAGGCGGCGATGGTGAGCACGACATCCGGCCGCAGCGGCAAATCCAGCAGGCTGCCGCGCGGCAGTTCGCCCGCGAGTGCGGCGCGCAGCTGGCGATGCAGCTCGCCGTCGGCATCGACGATCAGCGATTCACCGCTGCCGCCTTCGAGCAGCACCGTGAGCTTGATGCGCTGCGGCGGTGTCAAGGGCGGGCCGATGGTGATCTTGGGTGTCGACATGGTGGAATCAGTGGGGCGCGAGACGGAAGAAGCGTTGCGCGTTTTCGGTGGTCTGGGTCGCAATATGCTGCACCGTGACGCCACGCAATTCTGCCAGTGCCGCCGCCACCCAGGGCAGATAGCCGGGCTCGTTGCGGCGGCCATCGATGCCGGCCTTGTCGCTGTGGATGCTCGACGGCCTTTGGCCGCGCGGCACGTTATGCGGCAACAGGTACGGCGCATCGGTTTCGATCAGCAGTCGCGCCGCCGGAATATGCGGCGCCACCGCGCGTAGTGTCGCACCGCGCTTGGCATCGCAGACCCAGCCGGTGATGCCGATGTAGCAATCGAGCGCGGCGTAGCTCTGCATGGCTTCGAGCGTATCTGTGAAGCAATGCACGCAGGCATCGACCAGTGCGGCGCGGTAGTCATTGAGGATGGCGAGGAAGTCTTCATGCGCGCCGCGCTGGTGCAGGAAGACCGGTTTGCGCAATTCGATCGCCAGTTCGAGCTGGGCGATGAACACGCGGCGCTGCACATCGCGCGGGGAGAGATCGCGGTGGTAGTCCAGGCCGCATTCGCCGAGGCTGACCAGCTGCGGCAGCGCTGCCAGCGTGCGGATGAGCGCGGCATCGGCATCGGTCCAGTCCGCCGCATGGTGCGGGTGCACGCCGGCAGTGCAGGACAGGCGCACCGGATCTGCGGCGGCGAGTGCCGCGACGGTCTGGTTGGAGGTGCGGCAGGAGCCGGTGAGCACGATGTGCGATACGTCGGCAGCCCAGGCGCGTTCGAGCACGGCCGGGTAGTCGGGCGCGAAGCTCTCGTGGGCGAGGTTCGCCCCGATGTCGATCAGGCTCATGGCGCGGCTTCGGGCGGATTGCCGGTGCGGATTTCGCTCGCTTTCGGGTCTGCTGCCGGCTCGCGCGTCTGGAAGCACTCGTGCTGCCAGAGCACCTGCCGCTCGGTCTGCGCGACCTGGCCGGGCGGCGGTGTGCGTTCGACGACGAAGTGCATCTTGAAGCGCATCAAGCGCTGATCGCGGTTGTCGACCAGCTTGTCGGCGTTCCAGCTGCGGCACAGGTATTTGCCGAACCACAGACGGTGCGGGGCGAACTCGTTTTCGGTCAACCGCCCGAGATAGGTATGCCAGCGCAGGTTTTCGTGCGTCTGCGAGAGCTGGTAGGGCTTGTCGAAGGTCACGGGTATATCGGGTTTCAGCACGTTGAGAATCTTGCCGTTGGCCAGCGTGCCCTCAACCACGATCCAGCCATCGTCCTTGAGCGGGTAGGGCGCAAACATGTTCCAGAGCTGGTCGATGCGCAGCAGCTGGAAGCCCGGCGTCAGCACGCGCTGCACGCTGGCAGGCAAGGCCTGGATGGTGCTGAGGTTCCACAGCGCGATCAGCAGCAGCGCCGCTGCCGCCAGCTTCTGCCAGCCTGCGCCCAGGTCGAAGCGCACCGCCCGCACGGCCAGCAAGCCACTGCTGAGCTTTGCAACCCCGCCGCGATGGCGGCCGACCACATCGTAGGCCGCATCGCCCACGGGCTTGAAGAGAGTGGCGGACAGCGGCCGATACAGCCAGGCGAACACTGGCGATACGCGCAGCAAGGCGACAAACGCCGACCACTTCAGATGCGCGCGGTCTTCATGGTCGATCACCACCCAGGACCAGTTGGCTTCGAGCAGCGCCCTGGCGCGTGGGTGCGGCTGCGCGGGCAGCACGGCGGCGGCTTGCAGGCCCAGCAGCGTGCGGATGAGCAGGCTGGTGCGCAGGCAGAAGCCGCAGTCCTCATCGTAGTAGATGGTGACCGCGCGCTGCGCCTGCGGCTGCCGCGCGCGCCAGTCCCAGAACCAGCCGCCGAGATAGACCGTGAGCGAGGCGAGGCTGACGAAGGGGAAGTGCCCCAACTCCAGACACAGGAAAAATCCGACATGCAGCGAGGCGAAGGCCAGCAGCAGGAAGCGCAACCCCTGACCGAGCCGCAGGCCGAGCAGGGGGGCGGCCAGGATCAACGGCGGGCCGAGCAGCTCCAGCCACCAGACATAAAACGTCAGCGCCTCCAGCAGGCTGGGGAACTGGAGCAACCAGGTGCCCAGCGGCGTGGCGTAGCGGTCGAGGCTGAGTGCGTAGTAGACCGCCGTGTAGTCGGGCCGCCATTCGACCCCGCTCTTGAGAAAAGCGCTGTAGAAATAGGTCGACAGCACTTGCAACATCAGCCCGGCGCTGGCCCAGGACAGATGCGCGTTCGCACGCGGTGGTGGCAGGCTGGAGAGTGCTGCGTCGAAACTCCAGCGCGCCGCAATCGGCAGGAAGCACGCCCAGAACAACAGGCAGACCATGAGGATATCGCCGCCGATCAGCACCATCGGATTGCGATTGCAGAGCCAGCCCCACATCAGGAAACTGACGATGGCAGCGCTCCGCGTGCGCCAGCCGAACAGCAAGGCCGCCGCCGCAAGACACTGCACGGCCAGCAGCGTACCGGTGACGCCGGCACTGCCGTTGATGAAGTACAGCGACAGCCGCCAGGGCGTGTCGTACTGCATGATCCAGGCGCGTGGCATCACCCCGAAGTCGGTGTAGAGCGCCGACAGATCACCGAAGTGGCGCAGCAGATCAACCAGCAAGACAGACGCGAGTGCGACCCGGAACAACGCCAGCGTGCGCAGGTCGATGCCGAATACCGCCGTGAGTCGCGGTGTTGCCGTCAACGAAGCCAGTAGGGAGCGCGCGTTCATGGTCTGTCGCTGACGATCAAGGAGGGACGTGCAGGATGCACAAAGTCATCCGCACCAATCAAAAGGGGAGCCATGCGGCTCCCCTCGTGCAATGCCATGTCGATCAACGCGGCGAAAGGTCACCCATCTGACCGGTGCCGCCATCGAGCCACTCCTGGTACTCCGCGGTGCTGCGGGTATCACCGAGCATCTGTGCTTCGCTGGCATAGCCGCCCAGCAGGCCACCGAGCAAGCCACCCAAGGGTGTTCCTGTTGTGGTGCCGCCGGTCGTTGTGCCGCCGAGCAAGCCGCCAAGCGGAGTGCCAGTCGTTGTGCCACCCGTGGTGGTACCGCCAGTGGCTGGATCCGGGCTGTCCTTCTGGTTAATGACTTCAGAAATGCCGTAGCCCACTGCGGCTACACCGACGGCGAGCAGCGTCCAGTCGACGAAGGTGAAATTGCTGAAGGTGCCGCCCTCGCTGCCGCCGCCTTCACCGCCTTCGGTCTGGGCCAGTCGCACGGTACGGGCAAAGGGCACACCGTTGACGCTGGCTTCGCTGAAGCCATAGCGGTTGAACTGCACCTGTGCCACGGCAGGGCGGCCCGCGATGCGGCTGGCATAGCCTTGGTCGAGGCGCATGCCGTAGAAGAACTGGCCCGTCTGCTGACGGCTTTCGCCGAAGCCGAACGAAGCGTATGCGTGCGCTTCAGGCGCATCGTTGTTGGGGCTCCAAGCACCGGCCAGGCCGACACATGTGAGCGAGAGAGCAATACTGAGGGCGGTTTTCCGCATAGGTTCTCCTAACCTTAGAGTTTTTTCAGATCACGCGGACTCGGTTTAGCCCCCGCGGTTCGACTATAGAGTTGTCATGGCGAAACTGGCAAGCCATGTTGGATGCCGCCGTTGCCGGTGAAAATACGACCCCTGCCTTTTGCTCGACTGGTCCCCAGCCAACATGTCCAACGTATCTGCCGAGTCTTTGCTTCTCCCCGCCGCCGGCACCAGTTGGACCGGCACCCTCGACGGCCCTGCCGGCCGGATCGAAGTGCAGCTCACGGCACCGCGCGAGGCAGCCTGGGGCGGCTGCGTGATCTGCCATCCCCATCCCCTGTATGGCGGCGCGATGAGCAACAAGGTGGTCTACACACTCGCGTCGACGGCGGGCAAGGCAGGTCTCGCCACAGTGCGCTTCAACTTTCGCGGCGTCGGCAAAAGCGCGGGCACGCACGACGACGGCGTGGGCGAGACCGACGACACCGTCTGGCTGGCGGCACAGCTGCGGGCCGCCTTGCCCAGCGGCGCGCCGCTGTTGATGGCGGGGTTCTCGTTCGGCGGCTTCGTCTCGCTCAAGGCAGCCCCCAAGGTCGATGCGGCGGCGCTGATGAGCGTCGCGCCACCGTTTTCATCCACCCGCGCCATCTATGCCGTGGGCGATGGCGCGCCGCCGGCACCGGGTTGCCCGTGGTCTGTGATCCACTCGCGCGACGACGACGTGGTGGCCTACGAAGACAGCGCGGCGGTGCTCGCCACCTATGATCCCGCGCCGGAGCTCACCACGGTCGATGGCGCAGGGCATTTCTTCCACGGCCGGCTCGCCGAGGTCGACGCGGTCTTCGCCGCGCTGATTGCCAAAGTCGTCCCCGCACGCTGATATCCTCATCCCACAATCACAACAAATGGAGTCCCCATGCGCATTGCCACCGCTCTCACCCTCGCTCTTGCTGCCGGTGCCGTCTCGGCGCAGGACTTCGGCTTCACACCCGCCCCGGCGCAGGCCGATTTCGCCAGCGCCTCCAAGGACGTCATCGCGGTCGTCAGCTACAAGGCGCTCGGGCCGGCGGAAGCCGGCGGTGTGACCGGCTTCAGCATCGGTGCCTACGGCTCGTATACCGAAGTGCAGAACAAGGATGCCTGGCAGCGTCTGGTCGGTGAAGATGTCGACGGCGTTGGCCTGGTTGGCGTCAGCGCCCGCAAGGGCCTGCCGTTCGGCATCGATCTCGGTGCCATGTATTCGCAGGTACCGGGCACCGACGCCAAGCTCTACGGCGGCGAAGTGCGCTGGACGCCGTTCCCCGGCGGTGTCGCCACGCCGGCGGTGGCCTTCCGCGGCACCTACACCAAGCTGACCGGCGAAGACGACCTGAAGGCCGATGCGCAGACCGTCGATGTCTCCATCTCCAAGGGCTTCCTGTTCGTCACGCCGTATGCGGGCATCGGTTACGTCTGGGGCACGGTGAACCCGTCCGATAACTTCCCCACCCTGAGCACGGTCGATGTCGACGAGGCGCGCTTCTTCGCCGGTGCCCGGGTGTCGCTCGGCTTTCTGGAGCTGACGCCGGAATACGAGAAGCTGGGCGACAACGATGTGTTCAACCTGCGCTTGTCGATCGGTTTCTAAGACAGACCGTGCTGCGCCGGAGAACAGTCAGCTGTTCCAGCCGGCGCAGGCCCAAAGATTGCAGGCTGGTTTGCTGAGCAGGGTGGTGCGTTGACCACCGCACCCGTCTGTGACGCGTTGATCGCAGAGGATGCTGTGTGCTCAGGATCGAGTGCCAGAATGACCGCTAACAATCGTCGAGACGGGGATATTCCGACAGCAACGCCGCCGTTGTGCGCCGCGCGGCTGCCCCATGCCGGGCGCTTGCGGCAGATGGACGACCCACGCCCTTGAGCGCCCCACAACCAGCAGCAGGTACGGCTTCAGCCTCGCTGGAGCGGCCGCGCGATGCCGCGAAACAGCTGCTGCGCGCCAAGGTGCTGATCGTCGACGACGATCGGTCCAACCGCGTGCTGATGCGCCATAACTTGCCGGGTGAGGAAGTCGATATCGTCGAGGCCAGCAATGGGCAGCAGGCGCTGGCAGCCTGTCGCGAGCACGAGTTCGCGCTCATCCTGCTCGACGTGCGCATGCCGGTGATGGATGGCTTCGAGCTGGCCGCTGCGCTCTCGAACGATGCACTCACCCGCGAGATCCCGATCATCTTCGTCACCGCCGCCGGCGATGATCTGACGCGCATCAAAGGCTATGCCTTTGGTGCGGTCGACTACATGGCCAAGCCGCTCAACGAGCAGGTGCTGGCCAGCAAGCTGCGCGTGTTCGTCGAATTGTGGCGCAGCAAACGACAGCTGCATTTGCTGCTCGGCGTGCTCGAAGAACGCAACAAGAAGCTCGAAGAGGAAATCAGCGAACGCCGCCGCATCGAGACGCTCGTGCGGCATCAGGCGCAGCACGATGCGCTGACCAGCCTGCCCAACCGCATCCTGTTTCTGGACCGTCTCGATACAGCGCTGGAGCGCGCCGCACGCCACCACGAAAACTTCGCGCTGCTCTACATCGACATCGACGGCTTCAAGCCCGTCAACGACAACCACGGGCATCAGGTGGGCGACGAGCTGCTGCGGCACATCGGCCAGCGGCTGAGCAGAAACGTGCGCAAGACCGACACCGTTTCGCGCCTGGGCGGCGACGAGTTCGCCATCGTGCTCGAAGAGATCGCCAGCCCGCGTGCCGCCCTGCAACTGGGGCTGAAAATGTGCGAAGTGCTGGCCGTGCCATACGCCTTGGAAATGCCCGAGGGACCTGTCTCCGTGCGCATCGGTGCGAGCATCGGCATTTCGATTTTCCCCGACCACGGCCGCAGCCGAGACGACCTCATCAACGCCGCCGATGCCGCGATGTATCGCGCCAAGCGTGGCGGCAAGAATCACGCGGTGCTGGCCGAGGCCCCTTCGGGTTCCAGTTCGGTCACGCTGATTCGCGACCGGCTTGCGGCGCGGCTTTAGAGCGCGAACGTCGGCCGCATCGGCTGCAATTCGAACAAGGCCACTTCGGCAAACAGGTTGGGAAACGCACGGCTCATCCAGCCGCCTTCGCGCGCATGGTTGAGCAGCGCCTTGTCGGTGATCTTCCAGTGCCGCTGGCGGCATAGCGCCTCGAAATCCTTCACCGTGCAGAGATGGATATTGGGTGTGTTGAACCACTGCTCGGGCAGCGAAGGCGTGACCGGCATCGCTCCCCGCAAGAGTGCTGAGCGCACGCGCCAGTGGCCGAAGTTGGGGAAGGTGACGATCACCGTCTTGCCGACGCGCAGCATTTCTTCCACCGCCTCGTCGGGCCTTTGAAGGGCTTGCAGCGCCTGCGTCATCACCACCACGTCGAAGGCGGCATCGCCGAAGTCGGAGAGCCCTTCGTCGAGATCGGCCTGGATCACGTTCACGCCGCGCGCGATGCAGGCGGCAACGTTCTCGGCGTCGATCTCCAAGCCATAGCCGCGCACCTGCTTGTGCTGGGCCAGATGCGCCAGCAGCGCGCCATCGCCGCAGCCTAAGTCGAGCAGGCGCTGACCGGGCTCGATCCATTCGGCGATGAGGGCGAGGTCTGGGCGCAGAGAAGCGGGGGATGGGGGATGGGGTACAGGGAATGGGGTCATGCCGTTTCTCCTGCGACCCGATCCAGATAGTTCTTCAACACCCGGTGGTACTGCGGGATGGGCATGAGGAAATCATCGTGGCCGAGTTCGCTTTCGATCTCGACATAGCTCACGTCTTTGCCGGCCGCGACCAGCGCCTGCACGATCTCGCGCGAGCGGGCCGGCGAGAAGCGCCAGTCACTCGAAAACGCGATGACCAGAAACTGCGCCGTCGCCTTGGCATAGGCCTGCACCAGATCACCGCCGTTGTCGCGCGCGGGGTCGAAATAGTCGAGCGCCTTGGTCATCAGCAGATAGGTGTTGGCGTCGAATCGATCGACGAAGCTCTGGCCCTGATGGCGCAGATAGCTCTCCACCTCGAACTCGACATCGAAGTTGAAGCTGGGGGTTGCCGCCTTCAGCTCCGCACCGAACTTGGCGCGCATGGCGGCGTCGCTGAGGTAGGTGATGTGCCCCAGCATGCGCGCGAGCTTGAGGCCGCGACTGGGCACCACGCCATGTTCGTAGAAATGCCCGCCATGAAACTCGGGGTCGCTCAAGATCGCCTGCCGTGCGATCTCGTTGAAGGCGATGTTCTGCGCCGATAGCTCCGGTGCGCTGGCGATGATGAGCGCGTGGCGGATGCGCGCCGGATACTCGATGGCCCAGGCCTGCACCTGCATGCCGCCCAGCGAGCCACCGACCACCGCTGCCCAGGCGGCGATGCCGAAGTGATCGGCAAGGGCCGCCTGCGAGCGCACCCAGTCGCTGACCGTGAGCAGCGGGAAGTCCGGCCCCCAGGGCTTGCCGGTTTCCGGGTTGATCGTGTTGGGCCCGGTCGAGCCTTTGCAGCCGCCCAGATTGTTGAGCGCAACCACGAAGAAACGGGTGGTGTCGATGGGCTTGCCGGGGCCGATGCAGTTGTCCCACCAGCCGGGCTTTTTGTCATCGCTGCTGTAGATGCCGGCCACATGGTGATCGCCCGACAGCGCGTGGCAGATCAGCACCGCATTGCTGCGCGCAGCGTTGAGCGTGCCGTAGGTTTCCACCATCAGCTCATAGCGCGGCAGCGTGCGGCCGCAGTCGAGTGCGAGCGGCGCCTCGAAACTGATTTTTTCTGGCGTGACGACGCCGACCGAGCGACCTTCCATCAACGGAACAGCACCGGCAGCGGCACGAGGCGGATCAGCACCTGCAGTGCCAGCATCACCGCCAGGGGCGAGAGATCGAAACCGCCGATGGGCGGGATGAAACGCCGCACCGGTGCCAACAGCGGTTCGTTGAGGCTCCACAGTATTTCTGCCGTCGGGTTGCGACCGCCCGGGCCCATCCAGCTGAGGATGGCCTGCACGAACAGCGACAGCGTGTAGAGGTTGATGGTGAGCACGATGCACTTCAGCAGCGCGAACCACAGCATGGCCAGCACCGGCACGCCGGCACCCAGCATCCAGCTCACCACGGCGATGTAGATGACGGCGACGACGAACAGCACGAAGAGCGTCGCGGTGTCGAGCTTGCGATAGCGCGGTATCACCGCACGCAGCGGCTGCGCGAGCGGATTGGTGATCTTCCACACCAGCTGCGAGAGCGGGTTGTAGAAGTCGGCGCGCACCAGTTGCAGCAGCACCCGCAGCAGGAGCGCGGCCATGAACAGCTCGAACAGCACATTGACGAGGAAGAACAGCGCGTTGCCGGCACCCATGATGTGTCCTTTACTGTTGGTCTAGCGCGTCGCCCAACGCCTTGGCGCGGGCATCGGCTTCGTGGAGGGCTGTGGCTAAGATGGCGCGCAGGCCGGCGGATTCAAGGTGGTTCAGCGCCGCCTCGGTGGTGCCGCCCTTGCTGGTGACGTTGGCGCGCAGCTGGGCGACATCGAGACCGGATTCGCCCACCATGCGCGCCGCACCGACGCAGGTCTGCGCGGCGAGCTGTGCGGCCACTTCGGCGCTCAGGCCCAAGGCGGTGCCCGCATCGCGCAGGGCCTCGACGAGCAAGAAGAAATAGGCGGGGCCGGAGCCGCTGAGCGCGGTCACGGCATCGAGCTGCGATTCCGCATCAACCCACACGCAGGCCCCGGCCGCAGCCAGCAGACGCTCGGCCAGCGCGCGGGCATCCGCTGCGGTATCCGCAGGCGCAAACAGGCCGGTGATCCCCGCGCCCAGCAGCGCCGGGGTGTTGGGCATGGTGCGCACATAGGCGACTTGCGGCCCCAGCAGGCGTTGCAGGGTGTTGAGTCGTACGCCGGCGGCAATCGACACCACCACCGCGCCGGGCTTGAGCGACAGGCCCGCGAGTGCTGCGGCCATCTGCTGCGGTTTCACCGCCAGCACCAGGGCATCGGCGTCCGTGGGCAGGTCGGCGCCTGAGTGGTTCACCTCAATGCCGAACTCGGCCCGGAGCCAGTCGGCGCGGGTGGCCACCGGTTCGGCCACCACGATCTGCGCGGTGGGCCAGCCAGTCTTCAGCAGCCCGCCTATGAGCGCAGCCGCCATGTTGCCGCCGCCTAGAAAGGCGATCTTGGGGTGCAAGGGCAGGGCAGCGGACATGGGCGGAGAGGGGAGTCTAAAAAATGCGCCGCGTATCATAGCGGCCGATGACCCAGACCAAGACGCTCACGCGCTTCTCCGCGCCCACCACCCAGCTGCTCGCCGACCTCAAGCGCCGCATCGACGCCGCCCGTGTTTACGACGTGGCCGCGGTCACGCCGCTGCAAACGGCCGCCAAGCTCAGCGCCCGCCTCGGCAACACCGTGCTGCTCAAGCGCGAGGATATGCAGCCGGTGCACAGCTTCAAGCTGCGCGGGGCCTTCAACAAGATCATCTCGCTCACCCCCGCCGAGCGCGCCAAGGGCGTGATCTGTGCCAGCGCCGGCAACCATGCGCAGGGCGTGGC
>JAUSQI010000013.1 GCA_030652575.1 Stagnimonas sp.
AGCGAATGGTTGTTCCATTCGCAAACCTCGTAACGCTGCAATGCGCGGGTTTGGCCGCAACCCTTAGGGGTCGGACTGTTTTGGCACATCGCTGCGTTGGCAAATGAGAACAATAGAACCACTATTGCCCTCACTTGCCGCCTTGCGCTGTGCCAAAACAGCCTTCGGCCGCTGCGACCATTTGCATGTCAACACACCCTAAGCCTTACGATAGCTGCAACGGTCAGAAACCTTAAGGGATGCGCCCATGGCAGCAGAGATGAAAGTGGTCAAAGAGTACGACTTCAAATGGGAAGGTACCGACCGCAAGGGCAACAAGATCAAGGGGCAGATGAGTGGCCCCGGGGATCATTTCGTCAAACTGCAACTACGCAAACAGGGCGTAACCCCTTTGCGTGTCCAGAAGCAACTGAAGTTCAGCAGTGGCAAGAAGCCGATCACCGGCCAGGAAATCGCGATCTTCAGCCGCCAGATGTCGACCATGATGAAAGCGGGCGTGCCACTGGTGCAGTCTCTGGAGTTGGTCGCGCGCGGCAACGAAAACAAGTCGATGACCGAGATGATTCTGGCCGTCAAACTGAGCATCGAATCCGGCTTGCCGTTTGCAGAAGCCTTGGCCAAGCACCCGCGCCAGTTCGATGATCTCTATGTGAATCTGGTCGAAGCCGGCGAAAAATCCGGTGCGCTCGAATCGCTGCTCGACAAGATCGCGACCTACAAGGAAAAAACCGAAACCATCAAGAAGAAGGTCAAGAAGGCGCTGACCTACCCTGCTGCGGTAGTCGTGGTTGCCTTTGTCGTCACCGGTATCTTGTTGTATTTCGTCATTCCGCAATTCGAGAGCTTGTTCCAGGGTTTCGGTGCCGACTTGCCTGCCTTCACCAAGATGGTTGTTTCGCTCTCCAAGTTCGTGACTGCATATTGGTGGATCCTGATCCTCATCCCCATCGCGGCTTTCTTCGCGTTCAAGGAGGCACATCACCGCTCCGCCAACTTCCGTCGTTTTCTCGACCGCGTCGCGCTGAAGGCTCCGCTGTTTGGCGACATCCTCTACAAATCTGCGGTGGCGCGCTTTGCCCGCACGCTCTCCACCATGTTCGCGGCAGGCGTGCCCTTGGTGGAGGCAATGGACTCGGTGGCCAAGGCCGCCGGCAACATCGTCTATACCGAAGGCATCATGAAAATGAAGGACCAGGTGTCCACCGGCACGCAGTTGCAGCTGACGATGGCGCAATCCAATCTGTTCCCGGCGATGGCCGTGCAGATGATCGGCATCGGTGAAGAATCCGGCTCGCTGGATGCCATGTGCGCCAAGGTCGCGGACTTCTACGAAGAAGAGGTCGACAACATGGTCGACTCCCTCAGCAGCCTCATGGAGCCGATGATCATGGCGGTACTCGGCGTGCTGGTGGGCGGCCTGGTGGTGGCCATGTATCTGCCCATCTTCAAACTCGGTCAGGCGATCTAAGTGGATTTGGTGGCGTTGCTTTCGGGTTACCCGGAACTGCTCATCGGCCTCACTGCGCTTCTGGGGCTTTTGGTCGGCAGCTTTCTCAACGTGGTGATTTACCGCCTGCCCAGGATCATGGAGCAGCGCTGGCAGCAGGAGGCGCGCGACATTTTGGCGGTGGAGGCCGATGCAGCGGCCGCAGCGCGACTGTCGCTCAGCCATCCCCCTTCACGCTGCCCGGCCTGCGGCGTGGCGATCAAGCCCTGGCAGAACATCCCGGCGCTGTCCTGGCTGCTGCTGCGCGGACGTGCGGCCTGCTGCGGCGTGCGCATCAGTGCGCGTTATCCGCTGGTGGAGTTGCTCACCGCTCTCGTCAGTGCCGCCTGCGCCTGGCGCTTCGGCTATGGCATGGAATTGGGCGGAGCCTTGCTGCTGACCTGGGCACTGGTGGCGCTGGCCTTCATTGATCTCGATACGCAATTGCTGCCGGACGACATCACGCTGCCGCTGCTCTGGCTGGGTTTGCTGTTCGCACTCGTCGGCGGCTTTGTGCCTTTGGAGAGCGCCGTCATCGGTGCCATCGCAGGCTATCTGGCGTTGTGGCTGGTGTTCTGGGCCTTCAAGCTCGCCACTGGCAAAGAGGGCTTGGGCTACGGCGATTTCAAACTGCTCGCCGCACTCGGTGCCTGGCTGGGCTGGGCGGCCCTGCCGCAGATCATTCTGCTGTCCTCCATCGTCGGTGCGCTCAGCGGCATCTTGTTGATCGTCCTGCGCCGGCAGCAGCGGGGGGCCGCAATGCCTTTCGGCCCGTTTCTCGCGGCAGCCGGCTGGCTGGCCCTGATGGGCGTCGACGTGCTCGCACCCGTGACCGGCCTGCAATGACGCTCGTCGTCGGCCTCACGGGGGGTGTCGCCAGCGGCAAGAGCCATGTGCTGCATCTGTTCCAATCCCTCGGTGTGCCCGCAATCGAAGCCGACGATGTCGGGCGTGCCGTCGTCGCACCCGGCCAGCCCGCACTCGCGGAAATTGCAGCAACATTTGGCGCGCACCTGCTGCAAGCCGACGGCAGTCTCGACCGCCGCGCCATGCGCACCGTGGTGTTCGGCGATGCCGCTGCACTCCAGCGGCTGGAGGCCCTCACCCACCCGCATATCCGCGTTGCCCTGCGCGCCTGGCTGGCGGCGCAGACCGCGCCATATTGCCTGCTCTCGGCCGCCATCCTGCTGGAACGCAAGCTCGACAGCCTCACCCGGCGCGTGCTGGTGGTCGACGCACCGGAGGCCGATCAGATCAGCCGCGTGATGCGTCGCGACGGCATTGACGAGACGCTGGCGCGGCAGATGTTGAGCCGTCAGATGAGCCGCGCCGAACGCTTGGCCGCTGCGCACGATGTGATCGAAAACCCCGACCCGCTGCAAAACCTCATGCCGCAGGTGCAGGCACTGCACACGCGTTTTCAGCAGCTCGCCAGGACCTGATACGCGCCGCCGTGCGGCATGGGTTGGCGCAGGCCGTCGCATCGTCCAGAATGGCCGCTCGCTTAACGCTCGTACTTCGCGTGTCCAACGGTGCCGACAGAATCATTTTTGAGCAGCCACTCAGTGAGCGTGTGCGAACGTTCCTGCGCCTCGAGTTCCTGTTCCAGCAGCGGCGTCACCATGCACTCGACGAGTCGCCCACCGGCACCCGTGCGGCACTGCAATCGCTGCTGGATGTGCTCTCGCTGACCGCCCGCTCCGATCTGAAGAGTGAAGTCATCAAGGAGATTCAGGATCAGCAAACCGTGCTGACGCGCGCGCCGCAACTGCTGCAGGGCATGGATGTGCGCCAAGCCTTTGCACGACTCGCCGATGCTTTGAAAAACGTGCAGCGGCTGCCCTCGCACTTTGCCGGTTCGTCGCTGCGCAGCCACGAGTTTCTGGATGCCATCGCCAAGCGCAGCGCCATCCCGGGTGGGGCCGCACCGTTTGACCTGCCCGCCCTGCACCGCTGGCTGGCCGAACCCACCATCCGCATCCATGCCGATCTCGAACGCTGGTTTTCGCACTTCGCGCCTTACGAAACCGCCGTCTCCACCTGCCTCGATGTGCTGCGCCATTGCGGCAGCGACCAGCCCCTGATGGCCGAAGGCGGCGTGCATCTGCACACACCGCAAGGCGCGCACCAGTTGCTGCGGGTGAAGATATCGTCCGACAGCGGGCTTTACCCCGAGATCAGCGCCGGACGCTACCGCTACAGCCTGCGCTTCATGCGCCAGCCGGACGTGGACAGCCGCGCCACGCAGGTCACGCTGAACGTGCCCTTCCAGTTGCAGTGCTGTCTGCTGGCCTGATGACCACGCCCTTGCCAGTTGGGCCTATGGGTCGTTGCCCGCAATGCAGCAAGCCATCGCTGATCGCACCGGCCAATCCCTGGCGGCCGTTTTGCAGCGAGCGCTGCAAGTTGATCGATCTGGGCGACTGGATGAACGGACGCTTCGTGATCCCCGTGGAACCGTCAGCCGATTCCGATGACTACGGACCCGAGGATTTGCCGCCGCGCCAATAGGCTTAGCGCCAATAAGCGCTAATACCCGCGATGCCCTGCGCATTGGCGGCACGTGCTGCATCGAGCTGCCGCGCATCCAGCCCGCCGATGGCGAACACCGGTAGCGGTGCTGCGCTGCGCACGGCTGAAAAACCTGCCCAGCCCAGCGTCTCTGCGCCTGGGTGCGTGGGTGTGGCCAGCACCGGACCGAGCACGGCCGCATCGAAACCGAGCGCGACGGCGTGCGCCAGCTGCGCGGCATCGTGGACCGAGGCCACAGCGAACGGCGTATCCGGCCGCTGCGAGAGACGCATCAACTTTGCACTGGTGCCATGCCAACCTGCTGCGCCCAGCATGGCGACCTGTGCAGGGTCACGATCCAGAAACACCTTGATGCCGAGGGCATCTGCCGCGGGCACGAGTTGCCGTGCCAGCACCTCGTATTGCGCCTCGTCGAGCGAGGGCTGTCGTAAACGCAGCCATGCCGCCGGTGGCAACTGCGCGAGCCCTGCGAGCAGCGCGCCAGGCGCATTCTGCGGCGGCGTGAACACGTAGTGTGCAGGCATGCGCAGGGCGCGTTCGATGGGCACAACCGTCGGCAACAACGGTGCAACGTCGGCAAACTGCCTGATCGACAACCAACGCAGCGCCTGGCCCTCGCAGCCTCGCGGCTCACCGTCGAACACAGTGACGCGCCAGGTATCCAGCACGATGGTGCGGTTGCTGTACTTGTGGCGAAAACGGATCAGTGGTGCTGCCTGGCGAACAGTAACGCCCAGCTCTTCGTGCAGCTCGCGCGTCAGTGCCTGCAACGCGGATTCACCCTGCTCGATCTTGCCGCCGGGGAACTCCCACCAGCCGGCGGCGATCTTGCCTTCGGGCCGCTGTGCCAGCAGCACTTCGCCTTGCGCGTTGACCAGGACGCCGCAGGCAACATGGATGGTGGGATTTTCAGAAGCGGGGACAGGGGATTGGGGTTGGGGGATGGGGGGAAACCCCCCACCCAGTCCCCCAA
>JAUSQI010000021.1 GCA_030652575.1 Stagnimonas sp.
CCTCGCGCTGCGCGGGTTTGACTCGCAACGCTGCGACCATTTGTAGGTCAACACACCCTAATCAGAGACTGTGGTGCGATTGGCTTCGAGCAGATCAATGTGGCCATCCAGCACCTTCTTGAGTGCCGATTCGCGCAGGTCTTTGATCCCTTCCACCCTGGCCTGGTCTGCGAGGTCCTGTGCCGAGCCGCCCTCCATGATGATGCGGCCCATGCGCTCGGTGAGCGGCATTACCTGGTAGATGCCCGTGCGGCCCTTGTAACCGCGGTCGCACTGATCGCAACCGACGGCCTGAAACAGCATGAAGCCGGGCATCTTCAGCTGATCTTCGGTGAAGCCGTTTTTCAGCAGCTCCACCTTGGGGATGTCGACCGGCTTCTTGCAGTTCTTGCACAGGCGGCGCGCCAAGCGCTGGGCAATGACCAGAGAGAGCGTGGAGGCGATGTTGTAGCCCGGCACGCCCATGTTCATCAGGCGGGTGATGGTCTGTGGCGCATCGTTGGTGTGCAGTGTGCTCAGCACCAAGTGGCCGGTCTGTGCGGCCTTGATGGCAATCTCGGCGGTTTCCAGATCGCGAATCTCACCGACCATGATGACGTCAGGGTCCTGACGCAAAAAGCTCTTCAGCGCCGCAGCAAAGGTCAGCCCGGTTTTGGGGTTGACGTTGACCTGGTTGATGCCCGGCAAGTTGATTTCCGCCGGGTCTTCGGCGGTGGAGATGTTCACATCCTCGGTGTTGAGAATGTTGATGCCGGTGTAGAGCGATACCGTTTTGCCAGAGCCTGTGGGGCCGGTGACCAGGATCATCCCCTGCGGCTGTTCCAGCGCCTTCATGTAGGCGGCTTTCTGCTCGGGCTCGTAGCCCAGCACATCGATGCCGAGCATGGCCGAAGACGCGTCCAGAATACGTGCCACGATCTTCTCGCCCCAGAGTGTGGGGCAGGTGTTGACACGAAAATCGATCGCCTTGGTCTTCGACAGATTGAGCTTGATGCGCCCGTCCTGCGGCACCCGGCGCTCGGCCAGGTCCATGCGGCTCATCACCTTCATGCGCGCCGCAATGCGGCTGCCCTGCGCCACGGGGGGCTGGTTGATGGTCTTCAGTTCGCCATCGCGGCGATAGCGGATGCGGTAGAACTTTTCGTAAGGCTCAAAGTGAATGTCCGACGCGCCCTGCTGGATGGCATCGACCAGGATCTTGTTGACGTAACGCACGATGGGCGCGTCATCGGCATCCGAGCGGGTGATTTCCGGCCCTGCCGTATCATCGCCGCCCTCCTCGATATCGATGTTGTCGAGATCGGAGTCGCCAGTGCTGAACGAGCTGGACTCTGCTGCATTGGCAGCCACCTCCACCATCTTCGCCAACTTGTCCTGCTCGACCACGATGGCTTCGGTCGAAAAGCCGGTCGCAAACTTGATCTCATCCAGAGCGCCAATGTTGGCCGGGTCGGCTATGCCGACGAACAGCTTTCTGCCGCGCTTGTACAGCGGCAGTGCCATATGTTTGCGGATCAGCTTCTCGCCCACATCCCGGATGATCTGCGGGTCGATATCCATGACCGACAAATCCAGCATTGGCGAGCCGAACTCGGTACTGGCGACTTCTGCCAACCGTGCCGAGGTGGCGTGGTTGCCCTCAACGAGTAAGGAGACCAGCGTCTTGCCCAGCTTGTTGGACTTCTGCTGGAGATCGCGGATGATTTCTTCAGAAGCAACGTTTTCAGAAACCAGCCGTCGTGCAAGCCCGCCAAGGTAAACCGAGGCAATAGGCGGCGATTGGGGATTGAGTGTGGACATGCGGCGAACCCGAGTTTGAGGCTATGGCACGACACTATGGAACTGAAACTCGGCGCCTGCAAAGAGGCGGGTATGCGATTGAGGATTTGTGTACTCACCACAACCTATCCGCGCGATGAGAATGATCCCTGTCCGCCGTTCGTAAACGAACTGTGTCAAAGACTTTCTGGCGATTTTTCAGTCACGGTGATTGCGCCGGCGGCAAGTGGTGCACGCTGTGGTCAATGGCAGGGAGTGGAAGTGATTCGCTACCGCTATGCGCCGATGCGATTTCAGACGCTCACCAGCGGTGGCGGCATCCTGCCCAATCTGCGTCGTGCGCCCTGGCAGTTGGTTTTGCTGCCAGCCCTGATACTCGGGCAGGCGTGGGCATTATGGCGTTGCCGTGGGCAGTTCGATCTGATTCATGCGCATTGGCTGATTCCGCAGGGACTCATCGCGCTGACCGTCGCAGGTCAAGTGCCGCTGGTCTGTACGAGCCACGGCGCTGACGTGTTTGCCCTTCGTGGCAAGGTTTGGGACGTGCTGCGTCGCCTCGTGCTGCGTCGCTCCGCAGCAGTCAGCGCAGTTGGCCCCTCACTTTGCGATGCGTTGCATACATTGGTGCCAGAGCGCCGAGTAACCCTGTTGCCAATGGGTATTGACCTTGCGCGTTTCAAGCCTGATGCCAATCATCCCTTCGTGCCGGGCAGGCTGCTTTTTGTGGGGCGTTTGGTGCCCAAGAAAGGACTCGATCTGCTGCTCGCTGCATTGCCGTCGCTAGTGCTGAAGGGGCAGGTACGGGAGATGCACATCGTTGGTGATGGCCCAGAGCGCGCCAGCCTGGAAGCGACGGCAGTGCAGATTGCGTTGCCTATCTACTTTCATGGCGCTGTTTTATCGCGCGAGTTGCCACGGCATTACGGTGCGGCCGAATTGGTGGTGCTGCCGTTCTGCACTGCTGCCGACGGGGATGCTGAAGGGTTGGGGCTGACGCTGATCGAGGCGCTGGCTTCTGGCTGCAAGGTTGTTAGCGGCATCACTCCAGCACAGAGCACCTTGCCAGCTGATTGCCTTGGCTGGTGGCGTTGTGATGCGCGCGATTTACAAGCACTGACTGCGGCCATCAGCATGGCACTGGCAGAATATCTGCCGTCTTCACGCCTGCGCGTAGATCGTGAAAACCTGCTTCAGCCATTCGGCTGGCAATACCTCGGCGATGCGTACGCCAGTTTCTTGCGTGCGGCCAGCAAGCCCCACACAAAAGGCTCGCAGCATGATTGAAGCCACTGTGCCTGGCCGCCCGCGTCTCGGTATCGTGACCGTGAGTTATTTCCCCGATCTGGCGGTGCTGGCGCGCCAGTTGGCGGCTTTGCCTGACGATCTGGTGAAGCTGGTGATCGACAACACCGGTGAGTGCCCGGCACGCTATGAACTGCGAGCCATGCTGTGCGATTGGCCATCGGTGAAGCTCATCGAGAACGAACACAACATCGGGCTCGCGGCAGCGTTCAATCTGGGGGCTAAGCAACTGCGCGTTAAGCAGTGCAGTGAAATCCTGCTACTTGACCAAGATAGCGAACCGCAACGCGGTGCCGTATTGGCGCTGCATCAGCAGTGGCAGACACTCACTGCGGCCAACCCGCGTATTGGCGCCGTGGGGCCTCGCTTGTGTGAGGCCGAAAGCGGTATCGACCATGGGTTTCATTGCCGGCGGCATGGGCTGTGGGTGCGGCACCATCCCGACTCAACTGCAGACAGGCCAGTGGCAGTCGCCAGTCTCAATGGTAGTGGCACCCTGATGGCGCTTTCGCTCTATCAGGCACTCGGCGGGCTTGATGAATCTCTCTTCATCGACCACGTCGATACCGAATGGTCATTCCGGTTGCAGGCTGCTGGCTACACGCTGCTAGGTTTGCCAGGTGTGCGATTCGAGCACCGCATGGGGCGCTCCACGACTCGTATATGGCTTCTAGGGTGGCGCGCCTGGCCGAGTCGCAGCCCCGTTCGTCACTACTACCTGTACCGCAACACGCTGCGGTTGTTGCAATTGCGCCATCCGCCACTGGTTTGGAAGTTCTGGGCTCTTGCCCGGCTGCTACTGAATTATGCGGTGCAGTGGCTTGCAGGCTCAGAGGGCGTTGAGCAGCGTCGCCAAATGCGGCGAGGATTGTCCGACGGCTGGAAGGGGCATTTGGGGCCGCGTCGCGATTGAATCTCAGGGTTTGCGAAACAGCGCCAGCAGATACTTGATGGATAGTCGTGCCGCTTTAGTCAACCGAGGTCGCAAGGGATACAGCAGCGGGCGATGAAAGCGCATGGCACTGAACAAGAATGGCAGTCCACGCCCCTCGTCCAGCCATTGCCGCAGCTGCTTTTCGAGACGGGCGGCATCAGCCTGGCGTGGCGATGCGAAGCTGCTGATCGCAGCGAGCAGATGTAGTCGCTCCATCAGGAAGACGCGCATGCTCACACCGTCCTGCTGCCGAATGCCTCCCAGCGTCGTCACTGTTTGCTCATGGCGACGGAACTCGACCAACGGAGTATCGACATACAGCACCCCCCGCCCACCCGCTGCGACAATCGCCAGCCACCAGTCGTAATAGAGCGTGTTGGGCATGGGCAAGGCGCGCTCCAGAAGGCCGCGCCGAAATAGCATTGCGTGGCCAGATATGCAGTTGCTCATGGCGAAGACCAGCGGATCGCGGCCTGAGTACATAGCAAGTTGTTGCGAGAGGTTGCGCCCCAACAAGTGGCCCTCGGCGTCCACCATCGCAGAGTCACAGTAAGCTAGATCATGGTCGGTGATCGCGGCCAGCAGGCGAGCAATTTTTTGCGGATGCCAGACATCGTCCTGATCACTGGGGCAGATGAAATCACCAGTGCAGCGAGCAAGTGTGCTGGAAAAATTAGCCGAAAAGCCCTGATTGCTGGTGTTGCTAATCACCACGAGACGCGGATCACTGGCGGCGTATTCGGCGAGGATAGCTGCCGAGTCATCACTGGAGGCATCGTCACTGGCGATGATTTCCAGTGCGGTATGGCTTTGGGCCAACAATGATTCGATTTGCGCACGCAGGTGCGTTGCGCCGTTGTAGACGCACAAGGCAATCGAAACCGTACGGGCCGAAAGATCGTCGTTCACTGCAACCATTTACGCCCGAGTGCCACCACTTTGCCCACGGTTCTAACGGCGGCTTCCCGCAGGGCCACGAACAGCGAGCCCTCACCGCAGCCGTAATCGAGTAACCGTCCATTGCCTTCAAGTGAAAGCGCATTCAACAGGTATTCGGCTGTCGCGCTCAGGTGGAGGTTCTTCTGAAATCGCTGCACATATTGTTTGTCTGGCGTCGCAACGTTTTGATAGAGGCTGCGATAGTACAGTGCGTAGAAGGCATCCAGCCCCGCAGCCGATGGTCTTGGGTTGGTTTGTATCAACCCACAAACCAGACAGCCTGCCGTTTGCAAGTCCAGATGGTGGCGGTCATGCCGTGCAAGAGACTGGAATTGGTTCCCGCTGCACAACGGGCAAGGCTGCAAGCTGAGTTGCAGGCTGGGGTCGTGCAGCAAGGTTTCAGCCTTCATGGGTTTGATGTTGGTGCAAGGTCAATTCGGCGAGGACACAGAGCGTGACCAGATTGAACAAATGGCCCAGCGACATGGCGGCAGCCAGTCCCGGCAGACCCCACCATAAAAATCCGATGGATTTAAGCGCAAGGCCCACAAAGAATCCGGCAGTGCTGACCCGTGCCGGGGTGCTGGTATTGCCAAAAGCATAGAACACGGCAACCACCACAGGCCCCGCAGCGCCAACCAACAAGTAGCCCAACAACAGCAGGCTGAAGCACCAGACCTGGTTGGCATGGGCGGGGGGCATATGCAGCAGCCAGTTAAATAGCGAGTTCCATGTGGGCTGTAGCAGCGTGACCACGACCCCGACTGCAATAACGACGAGCAGAATCTGACTGATGCCTCGACGATACAAAACACCAGCCTCTGCATAGTCCCTGGCTGCAATCGATCGTGCGATGCGAGGGGCCATCGGCACACAAACTGCACGCTCCAATACGCTGGCTACTGCTGTAATCGTCGTCTGTGCGATCGCCAGCAGAGTGACGCCCGGACTCGGCCCTTGCGCGCTCCAGTATCGTTCGACGACAGGGTTTGATTTTTGCAGCGCCGCGCCGGTCATCATCGCCCTCAACTGCCGCCATGCGTTGTGAGCGCGTATGGCGGTGATTACGTCTGGTGCTGGTGAGTCCGAGAGCCGATACAAGACTGATGCCACCAGAAAACTGCGCAGCAGCGTGACCCAGGCTGTTACTTCGATGCCGGCTTTCGGTAGCCAATATGCGAGTAACGCCAGCGCCAATAGCATGCAGATCAGTGAAAGGAGTTCGGCGAGATAAAAGTGGCTGCGGGCTCGCTGTGCGGTCAGCATCATCGCGATGTGCGTGGTCAGCACGGCGGATGCGAAAAGCGGCGGGCTCATGATTTCAACCATCGCCTGCTGTTGTGGTGTGAAGTCTGAGAACAGCAAGGGCAGCCACAGTGTGGTGGTCGCCCAGCCAATAACGGCAATTGGCATTGCGCAGAGCAGAACTTGCCCTTGTGCGGTGCGATGAGTTGCTCGCCAATCAGCCGCATCGTCGGCTGCGACCGATAACTTTGGCCCCCATACCGCCAGCAACAGCATGCTCAACATTGCTGACATCACCATCGGTACGGTTTGAGCAGCCACGAAAGCATCTGTCAAAGGCCCAGCGCCAACAATCCGCAGTACCAGCAGTTGCAAAGCCAGACCTGCTAGCAACTGCGTGCCGGCCAGCATTCCAAGCCCGAAGTTCATACCGCTGCCGCTGGCGTGTAGGAGATCAAGATTTAACGATCCTGCTGCTCACGCTCAATATTCATATAGAGCAACTGCGTAATCTGTTCTGATACCAAGCCCATCAAGAAAGTAAGTACCGCCGTGGTGAACAGCAGCGCCCCGGCATTGGTGAAACGTCCTTCGGTGATGAAGGTATAGGCGTAGTACCAAGCCCCAGTTGCAAATAACGAGGCGGCAACGGCGCCAAAAATCTTCAATGGCGAATACAAGGTGGCGATCTTGATGATGATCAGGACGAAGCGACCGCCATCCCGCAGGGGCTGTATGTGGCTGGCAGTGCCGGCAGTGCGGGCCAGCACGTTGACGGGCTCGAAATGCACACCGTATCCAGCACGGATCAGGCACATGGTGCTGGTAGTTGGGTAGCTGAACTTGTTGGGCAGTAGCGGCAGAAAAGGCAGGAATGCCGCCCGTCGCACGGCGCGGAAACCGCTGGTGAGGTCGAGAATGGCTTGCCCGGTGAGCCAGCTTGCCAGCCGGTTGTAGAGGCCGTTGGCAAGGCGGCGCGCAATGTTGGCGTGTGCCGAGGCGCTGCGTGTACCCACCACCAGATCAAAGCCTTCCTCGATTTTTTGTAGCAGCTTGGCAATGTCTTCAGGCTGGTGCTGGCCGTCGGCATCCATCATTACCAGTACGTCGCCAGTGGCAGCGCGCGCGCCGCTTTTTATGGCAGCACCGTTGCCGCGCGAGACGGTATGTCGCACCACTTTCGCGCCTTGACTTGCGGCGATGGCGCTGGTGTTGTCGGTAGAGCCATCGTCCACCACGATGATCTCGGCCTGCGGCATGCTGGCGCGCAATGCGGGCAGCAGTGTGGCAAGCGAAACAGCCTCGTTGCGGGCAGGGAGAATCACACTGAGAGTGAGCATGGAGGGTGATCTGCTTGGAAATGGCGAGGGGGTTTTGAAGCAGCGTGTGGCAATCATCGGGCAATGTGGTACGCGTTGCATGGGGCGCATTGATTACTCATCCAGCGACAGCCGGTTTGCTAGGACGGGGCCGAGCGATTCGGCAAAGCGCGCGCTCAAGTGTTGTCGATCCCTGAATACAGTCTGGCCATGCAACTCGGCGCGACAAAGGTTGCTTGGGCAGACGGCATCAGTCATGTCGAGCACGGTGACATTGCTGAAGCTGGCGGCGGCGGTATTCAGCCAGCCATAGACCTTCTCACTGTGTGTATCTACAGGCGACGCCGTGCAGCGGTTGTCCGCAGCCAGCCAGTCATAGAGCGTGCTGCGTGGGGCCAGGCAGGTGGGTGCGTCAAAAGGCAGCACTGGGGTAGAACGCAGCACATATACCGAGCGGGCTGCCTTGCTCAGTGGTGCCATTACACGGGCTGATCCTTGAGTCCAGGCGTCTTGACTCAGATCGTAGGTGTAAGTCGAACCCATGATGACTACATCGGGTTTGAGTGCGGCAATCTGTTGCAATGCTGCTTGTCGCCATTCGGCACATTCGGTGTACTCGCGCCCAATCCGCGTGTAGTGGATCGGCGCATCCACCATAGGGCATGAAGATTTGGTGATGGCGAGCAATTTCCAGCCCGGCCGATTGAAGGCTGCGGCGGCGGCTGGAAACCACTGCAAGGCAATGCTGTCACCAACGATCACGGCGGTATGTGCGGCCTCTGCAGGGCCAAAGGCGCAGATTTTTACTTGGGCACTGTGATACCAGTCATCACAGCCCATGGCGTAGATGGCAGCGACATCGCTGCGCACCTTGAGATGCTCCATTTGCTCTGGCCATAGCGTGCGCGCCAGCGCCTGGTTGTGGAGGTTGATTGCCGCAAGATGTGCCATGACCATCAATGCCAGCGCACCTAGTACGGCATAGCCAGGCTTGGCGATCAGTCTGGCGTTGTGGCGGATGGGCTGTTCAATCAACCGGTGGCTGGCAGCAGCCAGCAACAGCGACAGCAGGGCAAGCGCCAGCCGGTCTGCAAGGGACGGCGTTTGTATTACCGCAGCGCCCAGCAAAAGCACCGGCCAATGCCAGAGATACCAGGCGTAGGAAACACGACCAATCTGTTGCAGGGGATACCAAGCGAGCAGACGTGAAACGACGCTGTTCTGTGTCTCTTTGCCTGACGCCAGCAACATCGCTGTGCCTAGCGATGGCAGCAATGCCCAAATGCCTGGGTAGGCTGCTTTCTCTGACAGCAGCAAAGCTGATCCGATGACCGCAATCAATCCGATCCAGCCGATGGCTGGTGCGTGCTCGCGGCGCGCGTTGAGGCAGAGAAAAACCAATCCGCCCAGCGCAAATTGCCAAGCGCGCATCGGCATCAGATAAAACGCCATCAACGGATACTTTGGGGTAAGCAGCACGCAAGCCGTCAAGCTCAACAGGAGAACAGAGAACAGCGTCCTTTTCAGGCGTACAGCCATCTGTGCGGCTGATCTTGACCTCCATGTGGCCAGCAGCAATAGCAAGGGCCACAACAGATAAAACTGCTCTTCAACACCGAGTGACCAAGTGTGCAAAAACAGATTGTCTTCGACTTGCGGGCCGAAGTAGTCCATGCCGCTCAGGGCGAAATAGAAATTGCTGAGCCAGACACTGGCGGCCGCTGCTGCAAAGGCTTGTCTGGAAAAATCCCCCGGCGGATAGAGCAACCAGCCGCCAAAACAACTGGCGGCCAGCACCAGCAGCAAGGCGGGCAGCAAGCGCCGAAATCGCTTGGCATAGAAAGAGGTGAGCTGGATACGCCCGGTATTCGTGAGTTCTTTTACTAACTGGCTGGTAATGAGATAGCCAGAAAGCACAAAGAAAACATCCACGCCGACAAAGCCGCCGTCAAGTGACTTGATGCCAGCGTGTGCTGCAACCACCAGCAGGATGGCGATTGCTCTAAGACCCTCAATGTCAGCGCGGTGGTCGGGTCGTGCCATCAAAAATGCACGGCTACGGTTCACGGTGCCGCGCGTGCAGCAGCATCCATCTTTTCTTGCAGCGCAGTGATTTGATCGCGATAACTGCCATCGCCATCGGTCACAGTGGCATTGCGCAAGTGCAGGCGGGCGGTCGAAAAATCTGCAAGCTCGTATGAAAGATAGGCGGCGTTGAGGTGAAACAGCGCGCGACGTGGCTCCAGAGAGATGGCTGACATGGTGGCGCTCACCGCCTCAACGGGGTCATTGGCGACCTTGAGCAGGTAATAACCGTAGTTGCTGAGCACTAGTCCGTGCTGTACCAGTTCCATGCTGGTATTTGAGAGAGAGGCTTGTACCAGGGCAGCCATTTTTTCCGGCGGGATGTTCACTTGCAAATTGGCTGCTGAACGCACCACCAGCAGAAAGGGGGCCGGTGAAAGTTTGGGCGCGTTTTGCAGGCATAGCCTGAGTTGCTCAAGCCAGACATCCGGCGGCGGCGCCGTCGGCGGATAGCTGAGCACCATCGCCGTGATCGGATTGATGTCCTTGCCATTGAGCTGCATGGCACGCTCCAGATACCGGCGCGCCTCAGGCAGAATCGCTTGGCGTGCGGCGAGGGCAGTCGTGTTATCCAGCAAGAATCGCCCGGCGTCGTACTGGCTTCTGGATGAGTTCGGATGCTGCTGGGCGGTCGTCATGATCAACCGTGCCGGATCGTTCCAAACCCAGGCGCGATAGCCTGCGGTGAGGCAAAAGCCGAGCATCAGTACAGAAGCCGCTACTGCGACCGGCGTTTGTCTGGTGCTAACCGCCGCCCATGCGGCGAAACCAATCCAGATGCCAATCATCGGAAAGTACTGGCGATGCTCGAACACCATCTCTAGAGGGATGAATGTTGACTCCATCGTGTGACCCAGCAAAAACCAGGTGATGGCAAACCCCAATGCTGGTTGCCGTCGCCGGAACACCCAGGCCACAGCCACCAGGGCCAGCAAACCCAGCAGCGCAAACAGCGTGCTGACCGGGGCCAGAAGCGCGTGCGAGGTGGCGATATCGTCGTGATACAGCGATAGCCAAGCCGGATTGGGCAGTACCGTCCACAGCAGGTAGTGCCAAAGCACGCGAGGCTGGGTCATCAGCCGTTCGGCGAGCGTGAAATCCCGATGCTCGTAGCCGTTGAAAAAACTGGGTGTGAAAGCGAGGTAGGCGGATATGCCGAAAACGGCTATCGCCAGGCCCAGCCCATAGCCCCAACGCAGCAGGCTGGAAACGAGCGGTTTTTGGGCGGCGAAGCGAAACGCGAAAAGCTCCAGCGTGAGTGCAAACAAGGGCAGCAGCGCGCCATTTTCCTTGCTGAACACCGAAAGCACGGCAAACACAACAACCCCGATACAGGCTTTCCATGGCGCAGGGCCGCCGTTGATCTGCCGCAGGCGTACTTCGCAATAGCACAGCAGCGACAACAGCCCGAAAAGCGAGGCCAGCAGGGTCATCCGCTGCACCACATAAAGAACACTACTGATGTGCAGGGGGTGCAGCAGCCACAAGCCCGCCGCCAAAGCCGCCCATAGCTCGACGTTGAAGAGGGGCATGCCGTGCCTGGTGGGCGGCGCCAAGGCCGCGATCACCCGCAAGGCGAGGCGGTAAACCAGCAGGCCGCACAGCAGGTGAATCAGCACGTTGGTGAGCTTGAAAGCCACCGGGTTCATGTCTGATAACCAAACATTGACAGCGAACGACAACATGCTGACCTGACGGCTGATCAATCCACCCTGGAAAGATGCCACCGAAGCCCAAAGGCGCTGTGGTTCCTCATGCACCCGTCTGAGCAGGTCGTTGTCCACCAGATTGGGGAAATCGTCGAATATGAAGCCGCCGAACAATCCCTTGAGATAGACCGCCAGTGTCAGCAACAGCAAGGCAAACACGAGTGCGGGGGCTTTGATCGGTAATTGCACGGTAGGCCTACGGGCTGGTGGGCTGCTCACAATAAAAAAGGCCCCGCAATGCGGGGCCTCTTAAACGGCGGCTAAAAAATTAGCGGCAGTTGGCGGGCAGATACTTCTTCTGGATCGTTGAAGCCGTGCATGCCCAGGTGATGGGTGCGCCTGAGGTGAAGGTCGGGGTCAGAACATAGTTGCCGGTAGCCGGCGCAACGCCGTCGCCTGCTTCCAAGGTGATCTCGCCATCATCCACAGTCAGGCCCGCAATCTTTGCGGTTGTGCCAGCGGAGCAGCCAGCGGGGCCAATGGTTTCAGGCAATACGTTTTGCGACTGCGCGAACTCCGAGACGGAGGCTTTGCAAGCCGAAGCGGCGGTGACGAGTTCAGTCACCTTCGAGCGGGTGATGTAGTCCTGATAAGCCGGGATGGCGATGGCGGCAAGGATGCCGATGATCGCGACGACGATCATCAGTTCGATGAGGGTGAAGCCTTGTTGAACTTTTTTCATGGGGAAACTCCTATGGGATGGTTGAAGCTGCAAGTTAATCACGCAGAAATCGCGCCGCTGGAGGGCGTCTGTTGAAAGTCAGCAAAAACAGATGCATGCGATGTTTTCTGCGTGCATGCCTAGTTTTCAAAGCTGTGATGCTGACAATTTTCGTCAATTCTTGGCGCTATGTGACGCCAACTAGGCGCGCCACACAGTAGGCTGCGGCCCGCGCAGCAACCCGCGTGTATCCACCACCAGTGGCGCGTTCTGGGCAATCAGTTGCGGGTCGAATGCGCTGTGGGCAGTGGCAATGAGTGCAAGGTCGCAATCGGCCAATGTCTGGCTGTTGAAGGGTAGGCTGGTGTGCGCAAAATGGCCGCGCCGCAAGGCGGGAATGTGCGGGATGTGCGGGTCGCAGTAGCTCACCTTGGCGCCGCGGGCCTCGAAGCCTTCCAGCAGTTCCAGCGCGGGGGATTCGCGCAGGTCGTCCACATCCTTCTTGTAGGCAATGCCCAGCAGCAGGATGTGCGCGCCTTTCAGCGCCTTGCCGTGGGCGTTGAGCGCAGCGATGGTGCGGCTGATGACGTACTCCGGCATGGCGTGGTTGATGTCACCCGCCAATTCGATAAACCGGGTGTGCAGGCCGTATTCGCGCGCTTTCCAGGTGAGATAGAACGGGTCGATGGGGATGCAGTGCCCGCCCAGGCCCGGCCCGGGGTAATAAGCGGTAAAGCCAAACGGCTTGGTGGCAGCAGCGTCGATCACTTCAAAGATGTCGATGCCCATGCGTTCGGTGAGCAGCTTCATCTCGTTGACCAGGCCGATATTTACGGCGCGGTGGATGTTTTCGAGCAGCTTCGCCATCTCCGCCACGCGGGTGGACGACACCGGCACCACCTGGTCGATCACTCGTGCATACAGCGAAACACCGGCCGCGAGGCAGGCAGGCGTGACGCCGCCTACAAGTTTGGGGATGTTGTGGGTGCCGAAGCGGGTATTGCCGGGGTCTTGCCGTTCGGGCGAGAACACCAAGGCAAAATCTTGCCCGGCCTTCAGGCCTGAGGCCTCTAGGATGGGCTGCACCACTTCTTCCGTGGTGCCGGGGTAGGTAGTGCTTTCCAGTGATACCAGCTGGCCGGGGCGCAGACAACGGGCGATGGCCTCGGTGCTGCGCTCGACGTAGCTCAGGTCCGGCTCGCGGTGCTTGCCGAGCGGGGTGGGCACGCAAATGATGAGGGCATCGCACTCACCGAGGCGGCTGAAATCGGTGGTGGCCTCGAAGCCCGCCGCCAGCGCGATGCTGATCGCCTGCGACGGGATGTAGTTGATGTAGCTCTCGCCGCGATGCAGCTTCTCTGGCTTGGCCGGGTCTACATCAAAACCAGTGACGCGCTGGCCCTGCTCGGCAAACCGCAGCGCCAGTGGCAGACCCACATAACCAAGGCCGATGATGCCGACGTGGATATTGGGAGCGGCGAGGGCAGTCTCGAAAGGCGTCATGGTGGCAGTGCTGGGTGGACTGTGCGGGAATATGCCAGAGCGGCCGTCGGCTAAACTTGCCGCCCCACAAAGCAAGTGCTTGAGCGATGTTGCCCGACTACAACCCCACCGAGATCGAACGCGCGGCGCAGGCGTATTGGCAGCAGCACGACAGCTTCACCGCCAAGGAAGACACGCGCGAGAAGTTCTATTGCCTGTCGATGTTCCCGTATCCCTCAGGGCGGTTGCACATGGGGCATGTGCGCAATTACACGATCAGCGATGTGATTGCGCGCTACCAGCGCATGTTGGGCAAGAACGTGTTGCACCCGATGGGCTTCGACGCATTCGGGCTGCCGGCCGAGAACGCCGCCATAAAAAGCGGTGTGCCGCCTGCGGAGTGGACCTACTCCAACATGGCTTACATGAAGCGCCAGCTCTCGCAGTTGGGCTTCGCTTTTGACTGGTCGCGCGAGCTGGCTACCTGCCGCCCAGAGTACTACCGTTGGGAGCAATGGCTGTTCGTGCAGCTGCTCAAAAAGGGCCTGGTCTACCGCAAGAACTCCATCGTCAACTGGGACCCTGTGGATAACACCGTGCTAGCCAACGAGCAGGTGATTGATGGCCGTGGCTGGCGCAGTGGCGCCTTGGTGGAGCAGCGCGAAATCCCGCAATGGTTTTTGAAGATCACCGACTACGCCGACCAGCTGCACGATGACCTCGCGACCCTCGACGGTTGGCCCGATGCGGTGAAAACAATGCAGGCCAACTGGATTGGCCGCAGCGAGGGCGTCGAGATCGACTTCGCACTCGCGGATGGCGCGGGTGAGAAATTGACCGTTTACACCACGCGGCCCGATACGGTGTTCGGTGTCAGCTTCATCAGCGTTGCGGCGCAGCATCCGTTGGCGCTTGCAGCAGCAGCGCGCGACGTCAAGGTTGCGGCTTTCGTCGAAGAAGCCAAGCAATCCGGTGTGGCCGAGGCCATGCTGGCGACGCAAGAGAAGAAGGGCGTCGCCCTTGGCATCGATGCGATTCACCCGCTCACGGGCGAGCGCGTGCCGGTGTGGGCCGCCAACTTCGTGTTGATGGGCTATGGCACCGGCGCGGTGATGGCCGTGCCTGCGCATGATGAGCGCGACTTCGAGTTTGCCTCCGCCTATGGCCTGCCCAAGAAGGTGGTCGTGAAGCCGACTGCCGTGCTCTCTTCGGCAGCAGAGAGTGCGCTTGAAGCGGCTTTTACCGACCACGGCACGCTGGTCGATTCCGGTGAGTTCAGCGGCCTCGATTTCGAGCAGGCCTTCAACGCCATCGCCAATGCACTCGAAGCAAAAAGCGCGGGCCGTCGCCGCAAAAACTTCCGCCTGCGCGATTGGGGTGTGTCGCGCCAGCGCTATTGGGGCTGCCCGATTCCCATAGTGTATTGCAAGGACTGCGGCGCGGTGCCAGTGCCGGAGGATCAGCTGCCGGTGGTGCTGCCCGAGCACTTGAAGCCCGATGGTGCGGCGAGCCCGCTGACCAAGGAGCCGGCTTTTTACGAGTGCGCCTGCCCCAGCTGTGGCAAGCCGGCGCGGCGCGAGACGGATACCTTCGACACCTTCTTCGAGTCGAGCTGGTACTACGCGCGCTTTGCCTGCGCCGACCAGAGTAACGCCATGCTCGACGACCGCGCCAAGTACTGGCTGCCGGTCGATCAATACGTGGGCGGCATCGAGCACGCCGTGTTGCACCTGCTGTACGCACGTTTCTTCCACAAGCTGATGCGCGATGTCGGCTTGCCGGTGGCGGGCGATGAGCCGTTCAAGCGCTTGCTCTGCCAAGGCATGGTGGTGGCGGGCACGTTCTACCGCGAGCAGGCGAACGGCAAGAAGGACTGGATCAACCCGGCCGATGTCGATGTGACCGCCGACGGTGCAGTGCTGCGCGCCGATGGCGAGCCGGTGCAGGTCGGCGGCCGCGAGAAGATGTCGAAGTCGAAGAACAACGGCGTCGATCCCGAGACCATCATCAACAGCCACGGTGCCGATGCAGTGCGCCTGTTCATGATGTTCACCGCGCCGCCGGATCAGTCGCTGGAGTGGAACGAGGCGGGCATTGATGGCGCGGCGCGTTTCCTCAAGCGCTTGTGGCGCATGGTGAGTGAGCACACCGCCGCAGGTGCGGCACCGGCGCTCGAAATGTCAGCGCTCAGCGCCGCGCAAAAGGATCTGCGCCGCAAAACCCACCAGACCATCGCCAAGTTCGGTGATGACGTCGGCCGCCGACTGCAATTCAATACCGCGATCGCGGCAGCGATGGAGCTGGTCAACGCCCTGCAAAAGTTCGATGGCGCCGCCGAGCAGGATCGCGCCGTGCGGCACGAGGCGTTGTGTGCGCTGGTCGCTTGCCTGGCCCCCATCACACCGCACATCTCGCATGTTTTGTGGTCGGCGCTGGGTGGGCAAGGCGCGGTGATCGATGCGCGCTGGCCCGTGGCCGTGGCCGATGCCTTGGTGAGCGACGCCATCAAGCTGGTGGTGCAGATCAACGGCAAGCTGCGCGGGCAGATCGAAGTGCCGGTGGGCACCGCCAACGACGTGATTCTGGCCACCGCCAAATCAGACGAGAATGTCGCCCGCTTCATTGCCGGGGCCGCGATCAAGAAAGAGATCGTGGTGGCCGGCAAACTCGTCAACTTCGTGATCTGACCATGCGCTTCCTGCTGCCGCTGTTTCTGGTTTCTGCGCTTGCCGCTTGCGGCTTCAAGCTTGTGGGTTCGGGCGGCTGGCCGCCGCAGCTGTCGCGGGTGTATGTCGACATGGCTTTGGCGTATCAGGTTGCAGAGCCACCCATCGAGATCGCGCTGCGCAACAAGCTGGTGCGGCGGGGCGCGCAGATCGCGGCCAAGCCCGAGCGTTCGGATACGCAGATTCGCCTCTCCAATCTCGATGAGCGCCGCGAAACACTCTCCATCGGTGCAGACGGCAAGGCGCTGGAATACCGGCTGGTGATCGGCGTCCGTTATGAGCTGTTGCAGGACGGCAAGGCGCTGCTACCCGCAGATACGGTGTCGGTGTCGCGCGACTACAGCTTTCAGCTCGACCAGATTCTGCAGAAGGAGCTGGAAGAAGAGCAGCTGCGCGAATACATCCAGAACGAACTGGCGGAACTCGTGTTGCTGCGCATCACCACCGGCCTGGCCGCACTGCCCACGGGCGAGCCCGTCGCGAAGATCGTCCCCGCATCCAATTAGGCGGGTAAAGCCTGCGCGAGCAGGCTGACGGGATGCAGCACCGGCGCGCGCAGCCCAAGCCCGCGCAAGCCCGCCAAGAAGTGCAGTGAGCAGCCGATGTTGGCCGAGACGATGACATCCACCTCTGCCGCAGCATCGAGCTTGGGTTGCAGCAGTGCTGCCGCTTGCGCCGGTTGCGTGATGAAGGCCGTGCCCGCCGCGCCGCAACAGCCGCTTTCTGGGGCCAGGTCGATCAAGGTGACGCCCGGCAGGCGTGCCAGCAAGTGCCGGATGGCCTCCTTTGCGCCGAAGACATTGCTCTGCGTGCAGGCGGTGTGAATGCCAACGCGCAGCGATCGCGGCTGCCATTGCGGTGGCTGTGCATCCAGTGCGTCTGCAAGCGCGGTGCAGAGGTCGCGCACCTTGGGTGCCAAGGCGGGGGTGCCGTCTTGCGCCGTGCGCCCTAAATCTCGCAAGGTGGCACCACAGCCCGTTGCCAAGGGCAGCACGGCGTCATAGCGGGCGAAGGTCTCGGCGTTGTGCATTGCGCGGTTAGCCGCGGCATCGGCCAGGCCGCTGTGCTGGTGCAGGGCGCCGCAACAGCCTTGGTTGGGCGGGATGGCCGCTTGCACCCCTGCGGCACGAAACAAACGGATCGCGTCATGCAACACATCGCGCTCGGCAACGTCGCCGACACAGCCGGTGAACAGTGCAACGGTGCCGTGTACGGGGGCAGGCACGGCCCGCAGCCTGCGCACGATGGGGCGATAGTCCAGCAGCCTGAGCGCGGCCGGCGCTTTGGGGCGGCTCCGCTCACGATGACTGCGGCTGACGCGATCCAGTGAAGCGCTCGACAGCCATAGCCCGAAGCGCACCAGCATGCGCAGAAAGGGTGACTCCAAAACCACGCCCATGATGCGCGTCAACCGTGTGCGCTGCGGCGTTGCCAGCGCCGTGCGCGTGGCATCCAGAATGCGTCCATACGGCACCTTGGCAGGGCACACGGCCTCGCAGGCGCGGCAAGAAAGACAGCCATCCAGATGCCCCGCCAGCACCGGGCTCGCCGCCAGCGTGCCGCCCAGCAGGCCCTGCGCCAGCGCGATGCGTCCGCGCGGCCCTTCGGCCTCATGCGGGGTTAGGCGATAGGTCGGGCAATGCGGCAGGCACAGGCCGCATTTGACGCAGAGATCGGCGTCGGCCAGCACGGCAGAAAGGGGGGCGGTCATATCCATAGAGTACCGCTGACCCGCAGGGATGAATGTGGTCGAATATGCACCCTGATCGCCGATTTTCACTGGAGCCCGTTTTGAACTTCAAACCTCTTGCCTTCGTTGCCCTGCTCGCCACCACCGCCGCCCACGCCGAAGACGGCTGGTCGGGCGAGGCGTCGCTGGGCTTCTTGAACACTACCGGCAACACCAGCGCGCGCACGCTCAACGCCAAGGGCACTGTCGGATACAAAGAGGGCTCCTGGGCGCACGTGGCACGCGCCGCCGCGCTGACGGCGCAGAAGGACAAGGTGACCACCGACGAGCGTTACAACCTGGGCTACAAGCTCACTTACGATTTCACCGAGTTCGACTACGCGTTTGGGTCGCTCGACTACGACAACGACCGCTTCGCGGGCATCATCGAGCGCCGCACCGAGGCGGTGGGCTATGGCCGCCGTCTGTTGACGATGCCCAAGCACACGCTCGATGTCGAACTCGGCCTCGGTGCCACCCAGCAGAAGCTGGCCACCACCGAAGAGCGCCAGGGTGCGTTCGTCGGCCTGCTCAATGCCAAGTATCAATGGCTCATCAGCGATACCAGCTCGTTCACGCAGACGCTGAAAGTGGAAGAGTCGAAGGACAATACCTTCATCAACCCGGTGTCGGCCTTGAAGCTGGTCATTGCCGGCCGCTTGTTCACCACCATCGGCTACGAGATCCGCACCAACACCCATGTGCCTGCGGGCACGCGCAAGACCGATACGCTCACCTCCATCAACCTCGGCTATTCATTCGGCCAGAAAGCGAAGCCCTGATGTCCAAACCCCCCGCTGCACCGTACTTCGCGCGACACGTGTTTTTTTGCTGCAACCAGCGCGATGACGACAGCCGCGAGAGCTGCGAAAACCACGGCGCGACCGAGCTGCGTGATTACTGCAAGAAGCGCGTCAAAAAGCTCGGGCTCGCCGGCACCGGCAAGGTGCGCGTCAACATGGCGGGCTGCCTGGACCGTTGCGAGCAGGGGCCGGTGGCGGTGGTCTATCCCGAAGGCGTCTGGTACCGCTATGCAAACAAGGCGGACATCGACGAGATCGTCGATCAGCATCTGGTCAATGGCACGCCTGTGACGCGCCTGCTGATCTAGCAGTTATTGCGAGGACTGCGCCGTGCCGTTGCTGCCGTAGTCGGGCGGATAAATCTCCACCTTCGGCGGCGGCAACGGCAAGGTTTCGTCGAGCTGCAAGCGGCGTTCGCCAGCGCCGGTTGGTGCGGGCCTGGCGTCTTCGACACTGCGCAGCCTTTCATCGGTTTCAAGACGTGGCAGCTTGTCGGGTTCGATGGCATCGGGCAGCGGCAGCTCTTTGTCACGCTGCGCCATGCGCAACTCGGGGTCGAGCCGCAAGGGCGGTGGCGGCAGGGTGCGCACGCCGGAGCTGAGCATGGTGATGATGTCCAGATAGGCGCGCACGTTGGAGACGAAATCCACCGCCTCACGCCCGCGCGCGAAACCGTACTTGGCCTTCTTGGCCCAGCGCGGACGCGACAGCAGCGGGTAGGTGTCGCGCACATCCACCCAATGCAGGTTGTCGCCGCCGCGCTCGGCGGTGAGCTGGCGCGCATCCAGCAAATGACCCAGCCCCTGGTTGTAGGCGGCCAGGGCCATCCAGGTGCGATCAGGCTCCAGCACTTCGGGCGGTATTTTTTCGAGCAGGTCGGCCAGTACCCGCGCCCCGCCTTCGATGCTTTGCGCCGGGTCTTCGCGGTTCGACACCTTGTAGCGCAGGGCGGTGTCGTTGGTGAGCATCATGATGCCGCGCACGCCGGTGTAGCTGAGCGCGGAGGGATTCCAGTGCGATTCCTGGTAGCCGATCGCCGCCAGCAAGCGCCAGTCGATGTCATGACGCTCGCCCGAGGCATTGAACATCGGCCGATAGCGCGGCAGCCGCGACAGCATGTGATTGGCCACCTGCACGGCGCTGAAGTAGTCCAGCTCTTCCACATGGCCGTAATAGCGGTCGTGCAGCCGCGCCAGCTCCTTGCCGTTGATGCGCGCCAGGTAGGCTTCGGCGGCATCGAACAGAGTGCGATCCTCACCGCCCTTGAAGGCCAGCACCACATCCTCGGGTTCGCCCACATCGAATGCAGTGCGAATCTGCGGGTAGTAGCGCTCGTTGATGGCGATGAGTGAAGAGCTGGCAATGGTGTAGTCCAGTTCGCCGCTGGCGACTTGAAACAACAGGTCTTCGGCATCGTAGGCATTGGTCGTCTCGGCCTTCAGACCGGGCGCGACGCTGCTGAGCATGGCCATGCGCGAGGCATGCCCCGCGCCCTCGCTGACCAGCAAGCGGCCGGTGAGATCGGCAGGTGTCTTGGGCCGCACATTGCCCATGCGAAACACCAGACGCGGTGCCGAGCGATCCACCGCGCGCGAAAACCGCAACTGGTCCCGCTGCACGATATTGGCGGAGAGCGCCGCAGCGGCCAGGTGCGCCCGGCCTTCGATCACCGCCTGCACAGCATCGGCGGGCGTGGGCACGAACAGCACTTCGGCCGTGGCGCCCACGCTGGCGGCAATGCCCTGTGCCAGCTCGCATTCGTAGCCCACCAATCCGCTCGGGCCGGTGTAGCAAGTGGTGCGCCCATAGACCGACGCGACCTTGAGTACGCCAGCCTGCTGCACGACTTCAAGCCGCGTCTGTGGCGGTTTCTTGGGGCTGCACGCGCCCAGCATGCAACTGACTGCCAGCCCCCATGCGGTAGCCGCCATCAGTGGAAAACGGCCATGCACGAAGCGTCCAAGAGGCAGGATGGTGGCGACAGTCATCGCAGCGATGGCTCTATCCCCTCCGGCGGCCAATTGACGAATGGAACGCTAGCACAACCATCCCTTGCACTTTACAGCCGCGGATTGCATTAAAATCCGCCCAACGGACGGGTGCCAGAGCGGTTGAACGGCGCTGACTCGAAATCAGATGGTGGGTTTATACCTGCACGGGGGTTCGAATCCCTCCTCGTCCGCCAATTTTTAATCTTAAGTTGTGCCAAGTAGTCCAAACGACCGCGCTAACGCGCGGTTTTTTGTTGGGTTTTCGTGATTTCTTGTCCAAGGAATTCCCAAGGAATCCCACGCTTGAGTTGGGTAGAAAGGCGGGTATGTTCGGCGCGAACCTCCTGCGCAAGAAGAGATACCCGGCATGTTTACCCACACTGCGATTCTGAAAGCCAAACCCGGCGACAAGCCCTACAAGACGCCTCGCGAGCAGGGCCTCTTCATTTTGGTAACCCCAAAGGGTTCCAAGATTTGGCACTTTGAGCTTCCCCTTCTTCCCCGGACACGCAGTTAGGTTTTTTGCAGCTTCTCATAGCTC
>JAUSQI010000032.1 GCA_030652575.1 Stagnimonas sp.
TCGATGCGCAGCAGCTGGTTGTACTTGGACATGCGATCACTGCGGCAGAGTGAGCCGGTCTTGATCTGGGTGGCGTTGGTGCCCACCGCGATATCCGCGATGGTGTGGTCTTCGGTCTCGCCCGAGCGATGCGACACCACGCTGGAATAACCGGCATCGGTCGCCATCTGGATCGCGTCCAGCGTTTCGGTGAGCGTGCCGATCTGGTTCGGCTTGATGAGAATGGAGTTGGCGATGTTCTTGGCAATGCCCTCGCTCAAAATCTTGGTGTTGGTGACGAACAGATCGTCGCCCACCAGCTGCACCTTGCCGCCGAGCTTCTTGGTCAGCGTCGCCCAGCCGGCCCAGTCGCCCTCGGCCATGCCGTCTTCGATGCTGATGACCGGGTACTTGGCAACGATGCCCGCCAGGTAATCGGCGAACTGTTCGCTGGTGAAGCTCTTGCCCTCGCCGTGCAAGTGATACTTACCCTTCTCGTAGAACTCGGTGGAGGCAACGTCGAGGCCGAGGTAGATGTCCTTGCCGGGCTTGTAGCCGGCTTTCTCGATGGCTTCGAGCAGGCAGTCGAGCGCTGCGACATTGCTGGCGAGATTGGGCGCAAAGCCACCTTCATCGCCCACGGCGGTATTGAGCTTCTTGGCCTTGAGCACGGCCTTGAGCGTGTGGAAAACCTCGGCACCCCAGCGCATCGCCTCGGAGAACGAAGGCGCGCCGACCGGCAGGATCATGAACTCCTGCACGTCGATGTTGTTGTCCGCGTGGGCGCCGCCGTTGATGACATTCATCATCGGCACCGGCAGCGTGCGGCTGCTGATGCCACCGAGGTGGCGGTACAGCGGCAGGTAGTTTTCAGCCGCCGCCGCCTTGGCCGAGGCCAGCGACACGGCGAGGATGGCGTTGGCACCCAGCTTGGCCTTGTTGTGCGTGCCGTCGGCGGCGCACATGGCTTCGTCGACCGCGCCCTGGTCCTGCGCATCCATGCCGATCACGGTCTTGGCGAGAATGGTCTCGACGTTCTTCACCGCCTTGCTGACGCCCTTGCCGAAATAGCGCGCAGCCTTGCCCTTGGCAGCACCATCGCGCAGCTCCACCGCTTCGCGCGAGCCGGTCGAAGCACCCGACGGCGAGGCCGCACGGCCGGTGGCACCAGAGTCCAGCTCGACGACGGCTTCAACGGTGGGGTTGCCACGCGAGTCGATGATTTCGAGGGCGGTGACTTTGGTGATCTTGGACATTGCGCTGGTTTCAAGTGGTTGACGGTGCGCGCATTCTAAGGGCTCGGACACAACTTTTTGCGCACTCCGCCGCTCAAACCGTGACCCTGCTCCACCTGACTGCCATGCGCCCCTTTCCCGTGCTCCGTTTCCTGCTCGGTCTGATCTTCGGCAGTGCCGTCATCACCCCTGTACTGGCCTACTCGGTGGTCAAGGGCCGCATCGTCGATGCGCAGAATCGCGCGGTGCAGCTGCGTGGCCTCAACTGGTTCGGCTTCGAGACCGACACCCTCGCCCCGCACGGCCTGTGGGCCCGCAACTGGAAGGAGCAGCTCGACCAGATGCAGGCGCTGGGCGTGAATGCGCTGCGCGTGCCGCTGTGCCCTGAGGCGATTCATGGCGGGGTCGTCAAAGGCGTTGATGCCACGCTGAACCCCGATCTGGTCGGCAAGAACTCGGCAGAACTGCTGGATCTGTTCGTGGCCGAACTGGACCGGCGCCAGATGTACGTGCTGCTCGATCATCACCGGCCGGACTGCACCGGGCAGAGCGAGCTTTGGTACACCGAGGCTTATCCCGAGTCGGCGTGGATCAACGACCTGACCACCCTCGCCGAGCGCTATCGCGACGTGCGCCACGTGATCGGCGTCGATCTCAAGAACGAGCCTTACGGCAAGGCCAGCTGGGGCACGGGCAATGCGGCGACCGACTGGAACGCTGCTGCCGAGCGCGCGGCGCGTGCCGTGCTGAAGCGTGCACCGCACTGGTTGATGTTCGTCGAAGGTATCGAGAAAAATCCCAAGTGCTCCAGCGAAGGCCCGCATTTCTGGGGCGAGAACCTGGAGCCTTTTGCCTGCACGCCGCTGGATATCCCGCCCGATCGCCTCGTGCTGGCCCCACACACCTATGGGCCAGATGTGCACCCGCAGCCGTTCTTCGACGACCCCACCTTCCCCGCCAACATGCCAGCGATCTGGGAACGCAACTTCGGCCAGTTCCTGAAGCAGGGCTACGCGGTGATCCTCGGCGAGTTCGGCGGCCGCTACGGCGAAGGCGGCAGCCCCAAGGATCGCGCCTGGCAGGACATGCTGGTGCAATACCTCATCGAGCGGCGCGTGAATTCAGCGTTCTACTGGAGCTGGAATCCCAACAGCAAGGACACCGGCGGTCTGTTGCAGGACGACTGGAAAACCATCTGGCCCGACAAGCTCGCCCTGCTCAAACGGCTGTGGAGCGGCAGTGGCGCGCCCTCGCCCACCGTCGCGCGCAAGGCCCCACCCGCAGTCGTCGGCACGGCGTCCAAGCCGGCGCCAGCCGCGACCGCCTCACCCATTGCGGGCAGCGACTACACGCTCAACAAGGTGAGCGACTGGGGCGCGGGCTATTGCGCGGATGTGGAGGTGCGCAATGCTGGCACCGTGCCACTGCGATGGGCATTGGAGCTGCCATTGCAAGGCCGCATCACACAATCCTGGAATACCGCTGTCGCCACGGTTGATGACGACAAGGCCCACTTTACCGGGGTGGACTGGAATGCCCGCCTGTCTGGCGGCGGCAGCACGCATTTCGGCTTCTGCGCCTCACGCGAGGCTTTGCCCCATCGGCCAGCGCAGAAACCGGACGCTGCAACGCCAGCCACTGGAATTGAGCACCGGCTGAGCATCGAATCTAACTGGGACGCTGGCTATTGCGCCCGTGTCGTGGTCAGCAATCGCGGCGGCAGCGAGCAGGCTTGGCGCGTCGCAATCCCGGTATCAGGTCGTATTGAAACGCTGTGGAAGGCGCGCTACAGCCTGAGCAAGGGGCAGCTCACCGCCGAGGGCGAGCACTACAACCGCCTGCTTAAACCCGGGGAGCAGACGGACTTCGGATTTTGTGTGGCGCGGTAGTGGGCCGCTCACCACCTTGCCACGATGAACCTGCAAGACGTTTACAGACATCCCACAGGCTTCAACCCCGAATCCAAACCTTGGCTCGCGCAGGCCCAAGTCACACCCGCTTGGGCATCCTGAGTTGGCGTGTAGACCAGCCGCGCACCGGGCAGCGCCGAACCTTCGGAGAAATACACGGCCACCACGCCACCTTCACCTACGACATAGCTCACGCCCGGCATTTCGTCGCCACCCACCTTGAGTTCGTCGATATTCTTCGGCCAGTGCTGCTGGCTGGTGGCGTAGTCGACCACGCCATCCTGCAGACGCGCGACCGACTCCTGTGCCGACTTCAGCTGCTCCGCCTGCTTCTGCGCTGCACAGCCGGAGATCAGGGCGATGAAAAACACGAAGAATGGGGTGATTGAACGGGCTTGGAATGCACGGTTCATGATGTTCTCTCCTCTATTGTTATTCCCTGTCAGGCAGGGTTAACGAGGAGTGTAGCGCGTTGCCTGAACGCGCACGATCACCTGTCTCAACCGCGGATTTTCACGTCTTTTCTACCAGTTGGTGCGCGCCGTGGTGCTCGCGCGCGGCGGTGACGAAGCCCGTGAACAGCGGGTGTCCGTCACGCGGGGTGGAAGTGAACTCAGGGTGGAACTGCACCGCGACGAAGAACGGATGATCGTTCAACTCGATCATCTCGATCAGCTCTTCGTTCTCCGACACGCCCACAAACATCAAGCCCTTGGCAGCCAGCGGCTCGCGGTAGTTGTTGTTGAACTCGTAGCGATGGCGGTGACGCTCGTGGATGACCTCGGCGTTGTAGAGCTTGCGAGAACGGCTGCCGGCCTTGAGCTTGCAGGCCTGCGCACCCAGTCGCATGGTGCCGCCCTTGTCCGACTTCGCGCTGCGTTTCTCGACCTTGCCGCTGGCGTCCTTCCACTCGGTGATCATGGCGATGACCGGGTGCGGTGACTTGGGCGCGAACTCGGTGGAGTGGGCATCTTTCAAACCCACGACATTACGGGCGAACTCGATGCAGGCGACCTGCATGCCGAGGCAGATGCCGAGGTACGGGATCTTGTTCTCGCGCGCATGCTTGGCAGCGGCGATCTTGCCTTCCACACCGCGCTCGCCGAAACCGCCGGGGACGAGGATGGCATCGGAACCCTGCAGCACGCGCGGCCCCTGGCTCTCGACCTGCTCGGAGTCGATGTAGCGGATCTTGACCTTGGTGCCGGTGTGAAGCCCGGCATGGATCAGCGCCTCGTTGAGGCTCTTGTAGGCGTCGGCGAGATCGACGTACTTGCCGACCATCGCGATGTTGATTTCGGTATCGGCACTGAGACGCTTCTCGACCAGATCATCCCATTCGCGCAGATCGGCCTTGTGGCCTTCGGTGAGGCCGAAATGCTCGATCACCAGTTCGTCCAGCCCCTGCTGGTGCAGCCAGCTCGGGATCTTGTAGATGTCGTCGAGATCGACCGCCGACACCACCGCACGGATCGGCACGTTGGTGAACATCGCGATCTTGCGACGCTCGCTCTCGGGCAGCGGCCGGTCGGTGCGGCAGAGCAGCACGTCAGGCTGAATACCAATCGTGCGCAGTTCTTTCACCGAATGCTGCGTCGGCTTGGTCTTCATCTCGCCGGCCGCCTTGATGTACGGCACCAAGGTGAGATGCATGAACATCGTGTGCTTGCGGCCCAGCTCCATCTGCATCTGGCGGATGGACTCGAGGAAGGGCAGGCCTTCGATATCACCCACCGTGCCGCCGATCTCGACCAGGCAGATGTCGCACCCGGCGCCGCCGCGCTTGATGGCGTTCTGGATTTCGTCGGTGATGTGCGGGATCACCTGCACCGTCTTGCCGAGGTAGTCGCCCCGGCGCTCGCGGTTGAGCACGTTGAGATAGATCTGGCCGGTGGTGACGTTGCTGAGCTTCGAGGTCTTTGCGCGCAGGTAGCGCTCGTAGTGGCCGAGATCAAGGTCGGTTTCGGCACCGTCTTCGGTGACGAACACCTCGCCATGCTGGAACGGCGACATGGTCCCCGCATCGACGTTGATGTAGGGGTCGAGCTTCAGCATGTGCACCTTGAAGCCGCGGGATTCGAGAATCGCGCCCAGAGAGGCGGCAGCAATGCCCTTGCCGAGGGCGGAGACGACGCCCCCGGTGACAAAGATGAAACGGGTGTGTCCAGTCTGCGTGCGGTCGGTCATGGCGGTCGCGGGTTTTAGTAATGATCATCGGATCGAAGCAAAAGCGTCGATCACGACATTTTACAGCAGCGCGACCACCATCCCGAGACGATCTTCAAGCCGTCGGCAATTTGTGTTCCTTGAACTGCTGCCGCAGCTGCAATTTGCTGATCTTGCCGGTCGCGGTGTGCGGAATCTCCGGCACGAACACCACGTCATCCGGCGTCCACCACTTGGCGATCTTGCCCGTGAAGTGGCCCAGCAACTCGTCGCGGCTGGTTTCCTGCCCCGGCTTCTTGACGATGATGAGCAAGGGTCGCTCGTCCCACTTGGGGTGATGCACGCCGATGACGGCGGCCTCCTGCACGGCGGGATGCGCCATCGCCACGTTCTCAAGATCGATCGAGCTGATCCATTCGCCACCGGACTTGATGACGTCCTTGCTGCGGTCGGTGATCTGCAAGAAGCCGTCCGGGTCCAGCGTGCCGACGTCGCCAGTGGGGAACCAGCCGTCGATGGTGGGATCGTTATCGAGCTTGTAGTAGCCGCTGACCACCCAGGGGCCTTTGACATGGATATCGCCGAAGGCCTTGCCGTCGCGCGGCAACTCCGCACCCGTCTCGTCGACGATCTTGAGATCGACCCCGAAGATCGGCCGGCCCTGCTTGATTTCCACTGCGAACTGCTCGTCCTTGGGCAAGCTCAGATGGTGGTTCTTGAGCGAGCCGTAGGTGCCGAGCGGGCTCATCTCGCTCATGCCCCAGGCATGGCCGATGCGCACGCCATAGTCGTCACGGAACGTCTTCATCAGCGCCGGCGGGCAGGCCGAGCCACCGACCGTCGAGCGCCATTGCGTGGTGAACTTGAGCTTGTGTTTCTGCAGGTGCTGCATCAGCCCGAGCCAGACCGTCGGCACGCCAGCAGAGAAGGTCACGCGCTCGCTCTCGAACAGCTCATACAGGCTGGCGCCATCCAGTCCCGCACCGGGCAGCACGAGCTTCGCCCCCATCATCCCGCAGGCATACGGCGTGCCCCAGCCGTTGACGTGGAACATCGGCACCACTGGCAGCACGACATCGCGGGCGGTAAGACACATCACGTCCGGCAGGCAGGCGGCCATTGCGTGCAGGATGGTCGAGCGATGCGAATACAGCACGCCCTTGGGGTTGCCGGTGGTGCCGCTGGTGTAGCAGAGCGAGGCTGCTTCGCGCTCGTCGAAGCTCGGCCATTCGTATTGATCGCTTGCCGCCGCCAGCAACTCCTCGTAGGAAAGCGGCTGCACGTTCTTCATCGTCGGCAGCTTGTCTGCCGTTGTCATTGCCACCCAGTGCTTCACGGTTTTGCACTGCGGCGCGATGCCATCGACCAGCGGCGCAAAGCATTCGTCGAAGAACAAGACCTGGTCTTCGGCGTGATTGATGATCCAGATGATCTGTTCGGGGAACAGGCGCGGGTTGACGGTGTGCAGTACGCGGCGGGCGCTGGAGACGCCGTAATACAGTTCGAGATGCCGGTGGGTGTTCCACGCCAGCGTGCCGACGGTGGTCTGCGGTGCGACCGCCAGGGTATCCAGCACGTTGGCGACACGACGCGCGCGCGCGGCAACGTCGGCATAGGTGCAGCGATGAATCCTGCCGCCGTCATCCGGCAGGCGCGAAACCACTTCGGTATCGCCGTGGAAACGTTCGACGTGACGAACGATGTCGGCCACCAACAATTGGTGATCCATGATCAGACCATGCATTTGCGGTTCTCCTCCGCGGTTAATTATTTGTGAAGCGCTGTCGCCAGCTTAGCGGCAGCCCGTGAAAATCGGGAGCCTGCCAACAGAGTTGCATTGCCGTCGCAGAGTTCCAACGGCCTGCAACGGAAACCAGCTGGCCTGCGAGGAAGACAAGCGGCAGTCGTGGCCTGAGCCACGGCGGCACGCCAGCCTGTTGTGCCAGATATCGCAGGCTGCGGGTGTGGGCATCATTCTTTGGTCGAATACGCTCACCGCCCTGGGCAAAGCGCACCTGCACCGGCTCGGCAAAATCCTCCATCGCATGCAGCACGCCATAGCCCGCGGGCAGTTGCAGGGGCTGCTTGCCATCCCATGTGGCCGTGAAATCTTCCGGCAGTGGCGGCAATGGCGCGCTCGCATAAAGCACATCGCGGTAGCGACGACACTCGATACCCGGCCAGCGCAGCAGTGGCATCGCCTCGGCCTGCGCCCGCAGCACATCGCGTTCAAGCTGCTGCAAGGTGCTGGCAAAGGGAACCGGCAAACGGCGGGCCGCCAACCAGTGGCGCAGCACCAGACGACGCTCGGCAGGCTTGAGCGCCAACAGGCCCGACACCGATAAACCATCGTCCCGGCACAGTGGCAACAGCAGGGTTTCGGCCAGGCCCGTCAGCAAGGTCGCCGCATCGGCGGCGTGTTCGGCCGCACGGGCCAGTTGTGCATCGGCATCGGGCCAGCGCGAATGCAGTCTCGGCATCACGTTGCTGCGCAGCCAGCTGCGTGCGTACTGCGGATCACTGTTGTGCGGGTCTTCGATCCAGCACAGCGCGTGCTGCTCCGCGTATTGCCGCAGTGCGTCACGCGACACCCGCAGCAGTGGCCGCCACAGGGTGAGGCCCGACGCGCCAAGCGGCGTGGTGATGGGCATTGCTGCCAAGCCCTCCACACCGGTGCCGCGCAGCAGGCGCAACAGCACCGTCTCGGCTTGGTCGCCTGCGTGATGCGCGGTGAGCAGCACCGCATCTTTCGGCATATGGGCTTGCAAGGCCGCATAGCGCGCCGCACGCGCGGCGGCTTCAGGCCCTTGTGGATGCTGGGCATCGACGCTGACGCGCAGCACCTGCAGCGGCACCTGCCAGGCATCGCACTGTGCTGCGCATTGGCCGGCCCAGTCGTCGGCGCTGTCCTGCAGGCCGTGGTGCACATGCAACGCGCCCAAACCCGGCAACTGCGCTGCGCAGGCGAGATGCAGCAGCACGGTCGAATCCATGCCGCCGCTGTAGGCGACGCAATAAGCGCTGGCAGCGGGTGCCGCTTGCAGAACTTGGGGGCTGAGGCTCATCCACCGATTGTTGGTGGCTTGAGGGCCGCGCAGCAAGCGCATCGGACTTTTTCAGCAGCCTTGCGGCTTGTGGATGCGTTCTGTGGAGGCGGGGTAGCGCAACAATTTTTCAGCGGGACGCACAGGCCGTACGGCAAACCCGCCGCCGCAGTTTGGGCAACGACCCTTGAGGACGGTCTCGACACAATCGGCGCAGAACGTGCACTCGAACGAGCAGATGCGCGCTTCAAGCGAATCCGGCGGCAGATCGCGGTTGCAGCATTCGCAACTGGGACGCAGCGTTAGCATGCGGCGGGCTCAGCCAGCCTGGCGGATGGGTGTGACCACCTGCGGCTCTTCAAACACGCCGTGGCACATGAACTTGTCGTAGCGATCGGACAACAGACGCGTCATCGGCTTGTGCGCCAGCACGTCGAGATGCTCGACCAGCCGCCCTTTCAGGCGCGCAATCATCTCCGGCATGTCGCGGTGCGCGCCGCCGAGCGGCTCAGGGATCACTTCGTCGATGAGCTTGAGGTTGAGGATGTCGTTGGCGCCCACGCGCATGGCCGCCGCCGCTTCGGGCGCGCGAGCCGCGCTCTTGAAAAGGATCGAGGCACAACCTTCGGGCGAGATCACCGAGTAGATGCTGTACTGCAACATCATCACCACGTCGGCCACGCCAATGGCGAGTGCCCCACCGCTGCCGCCCTCGCCCGTCACCGTCGCGATGATCGGCGTGCGCAGGCGCGACAGCTCGAACAGATTGCGGGCGATGGCCTCGCTCTGGTTGCGCTCTTCCGCCCCGATGCCGGGATAGGCACCGGGCGTGTCGATGAAGGTCACCAGCGGCAGGTTGAACTTCTCGGCCAGCTTCATCATGCGCAGCGCCTTGCGGTAGCCCTCGGGGCGCGGCATGCCGAAGTTGCGGTGCACGCGCTCCTTGGCGTCCCGCCCCTTCTGCTGGCCGATGACGACACAGGCGCGGCCGTCGATGCGGGCAATGCCGCTGACGATGGCGGGGTCATCCGAATAATGGCGGTCGCCGTGCAGCTCTTCCCATTCGGTGAAGATGCCGTGGATGTAATCCAGCGCATACGGTCGCTGCGGATGGCGCGCGAGCTGCGCGATCTGCCAGGGCGTGAGGTTGCTGAAAATCTGCTCGGTCAGCGTCCTGATCTTGCCTTCCAGGCTCTCGATTTCGGCTGTGAGGTTGACCCCGCTGCCCTGCGTGGAAAAGCGCAGTTCGTCGATCTTGGCCTGCAAGTCGGCGACAGGTTGCTCGAAATCGAGGTAATTGAGGTTCATGGCATCGTCCTGATGAGCTATTCGTCGTCGCCGCCGCTGCCGAAGCCGCCACTGGAACTACGCTCGAAACGGCGTTCCTGCGGCGGTGGCGTGTAGCGACGGTATTGCACTTTAACGCACTCTGTCGTCAAAAAATGTTGCAGTGCGGCCATGCCGGATTCGGTGAGTTTCAGCTTCCAGTCCGCAGGCCAGTCCAGCAGCGCGCGTGCGGTGCTGTTGCTCACCTCCACCATCACCGGCATGCCTTCCGCGTGGCGGAACGGCGTCAGCAAGGAACGCAGAATGCTCACGTCTGCGGCGGGGCGATCCCACACCAGCCAGACCCGCTGCGCGTAGTCGGCGGCGATGGCGGCACGGCTGAAGAACTCGGCGTTGTAGAGGCGCGGCTCGCTCATGCGGCCATCGCGCGGCGCGCTCATCGACAGCTCGCCCTGCACGAACACCACGTCGTCGAGCTTCACGGTGTTCTTCGCCACGTGCCATTTATCGGCGTCGATGAAGGTGGTGAGCGTCGCACCGCCTTCGGTGAAGGTGACTTTGTAGCTGTCCTTCGCCGCCTTGCCCATCGCGCCGTCACGCGCCTTGAAGTAGCGGATGTCGGTGACCCAGGCTGCGAAGAGGTTTTTACTGCGCGGCACCCAGGGCGTCTTGCCCTTCGCATCCGGCTTTGCTGCGGGCGGCAGCTTGGCGAGGATTTCGGATAGTCGCCCGCTGCAGGTCTGGTCGATCAGTGCCTTGTGCGTTTCGATGGGATGGCCGGAGAGATAAAAGCCCAGCGTCTCCATCTCGTGCTGGAGTTTTTCATCGAGCGACCATTCGGCAACGCGCTCCGGCTCGTGCCTCGGCTGCGCTTCGGCCAGCTTGCTGCCACCACCGCCGCCGAACAGATCATCCTGACCGCTGCTGGCATTGCTGGCGGCACGCTCGGCGAGCGAGAGCGCCTTGGGCAAGGTCTTCAGCAGCGACGCACGGTTCAAGCCCCACTCGTCGAAACTGCCGCTGAAGATCATGGCCTCCAGCAATTTCTTGTTGGCTTTTTTCAGGTCGATGCGGCGGCAGAAGTCGAACAGATCGACGAAAGGCCCGCGCTGATCGCGCTCGGCGATGATGCCTTCCACCGCGCCCTCGCCCACGCCTTTCACCGCACCCAGTCCGTAACGCACCTGGCCATTACCGGGCACGGTAAAGCGATAACGCGATTGATTGACCGACGGCGGCAGCACCTTGAGGCCCATGCGCACCGCCTCGTCGCGCATCAGCACCACAGATTCCGGGTGCGCCATTTCGCAGCTGAGCACCGCCGCCATGAACTCCGCCGGGTAATGGGTCTTGAGCCAGGCCGTGTGGTAGCTCACCAGCGCATAGGCGGCCGCGTGCGACTTGTTGAAGCCGTAGTTGGCGAACTTCTCCATCAGGTCGAAGACCTTGCCGGCCACTTCTTCGCCCACGCCCCGCTCGATCGCACCCTTGTTGAAGATCGCACGCTGCTCGGCCATCTCGTCGGCCTTCTTCTTGCCCATCGCACGGCGCAAGAGATCGGCACCGCCGAGCGTGTAACCGGCCAGGCGCTGGCTCATCTGCATCACCTGTTCCTGGTAGACGAAGATGCCGTAGGTGGCCTTCAGCACCGGCTCCATCTCGGGGTGCAGGTAGGTCACTTTTTTCGGGTCGCGCTTGTTCTCGCAAAACACCGGGATGTTGTCCATCGGGCCGGGCCGATACAGCGAGACGAGCGCGATGATGTCCTCGAAGGTATCGGGCTTCAGATCGCGCGAGGCCTTTTGCATGCCCGGCGATTCCATCTGGAACACCGCGCTGCTCTCGCCGCTCTGGAAAATCTTCTGATAGGTGCGCGTGTCATCCAGTGGCAGCGCCAACATGTCCAGTTGCTTGCCGGTGCGCGCCTGGATGTTGCGCAGCGCCTCCTCGATCACCGTCAGCGTCTTCAGGCCGAGGAAGTCGAACTTCACCAGACCCAGGTTTTCCAGGTCCTTCATGTCGAACTGCGTGCGCACGCCCGAGCCATCGGGGTCGCAGTAGAGCGGCGTGTAGGTCATCAAGGGATCGGGCGCGATCACCACGCCGCCGGCATGCACGCCGACGCCACGGGTAATGCCTTCGAGTTCAAGTGCAAGGTCGAGTGCGGCCTTGGTGTCTTCCTCCTCCGCGTAGGCTTTTTTCAGCTCCGGCACCGACTCCACCGCGTCCGCCAGGGTCGCACCCGGGGTGGGCGGAATGAGCTTGGCGATGCGATCGCCGAAGCCATAGCCGTGGCCCATGATGCGGGTCACATCACGCACCACACCCTTGGCCGCCATGGTGTTGTAAGTGACGATCTGGCCGACATAGGCGCGGCCGTATTTCTGCGTCACGTAGCGGATGACGTTGTCGCGGTTGTCCATGCAGAAATCGACGTCGAAGTCCGGCATCGAAACGCGATCGGGGTTGAGAAAGCGCTCGAACAGCAAGTCGTACGGCAGCGGGTCGAGGTCGGTGATGCGCAGCGCATAGGCCACCAGCGAGCCCGCACCAGAGCCACGCCCCGGCCCCACCGGGCAGCCATTGGCCTTGCCCCAGCGGATGAAGTCGGCGACGGTGAGGAAGTAGCCGGGGAAACCCATTTTCTGGATGACGCCGATCTCGAACTCAAGGCGGTCCCAGTACTCCTGCTCCGGTCTTGCGAGCTTGATCTCGGTGAAGCGCAGCTTCAATCCTTCGCGCGCTTCGTGCTCCAGAAAACTGTCCGGCGTGTAGCCCTCCGGCACCGGGAAGTTGGGCAGGTGATAGGTGCCGAACTTGAGGTTGAGCGTGCAGCGCCGCGCGATGTGCAGCGTGTTGGCGATGGCCTCTGGCAGGTCAGCAAACAGCGCGGCCATTTCTTCCGCCGACTTGAGATATTGCTGCTCGGTGTAGAGCTTGGGCCGCTTGTCGTCGGCCAACACCCGGCCGGTGGCGATGCAAACGCGCGCCTCGTGCGCATCGAACTCGCTCTGCTTCAAAAAGCGCACATCGTTGGTCGCTACCAAAGGCAGCTGCGCATGGCGGCCGAAGGCAGCGGCGAGCTGCACCCAGTCCTCATCACCCGGCCGCTCGCAGCGGCAGACTTCCAGATAGAAACGCGCCGGGAACAGGGCGCGCCACTCGGCGGCGATCTGCTCGGCTGCGTCGAGCTGGTCGGCGAACAGCGCGCGCGCCAGCGTGCCGTCCTTGCCGCTCATGGCGATCAGCCCCGCACTCGATTCGGCCAGCCATTCGCGCTTCACCAGCGCGCCATGACGGGTCTGGTTTTCGAGCTGTGCGCGGCTGAGCAGCGATGAGAGATTCCTGAAGCCGCCCTCGTGCTGTACGAACAGCGTCAGCCGTTCCGGGCCTTCATCCTTGTTGCGCTCTTCGAGCCAGACATCGCAACCGGCAACCGGCTTGATGCCCGCCCCTTCCGCCGCCTTGTAGAACTTGACCATCGCGAACAGATTGTTGGCGTCGGTGATCGCCAGCGCCGGCAGCTTCAGTTCCGCCGCACGCGAGGTGAGCGTGGCGCCCTGCCCGCCGCCTTTGCGCTTGGGCGGCTCGATGCGGACGATGCCATCGGTGAGCGAATACTCGGTGTGCAGGCGCAGATGGACGAAGCTCATTGGGTGAAGCCAACAGCGCTGTCAGGGAACGGGGGATGGGGGATGGGGAACAGCGACGCTTGGGCGCAGGGCGCGAAGCTCATGCGGTGCGCCGCGCAGGTACCCAGCTTGCGCAAGGCGGCGAGGTGTTGCGCCGTGCCGTAGCCCTTGTGCTGCGCGAATCCGTAGCCGGGATGTTCGGCATCGAGCCGCAGCATCTCCGCATCACGCGCCACCTTGGCCAGGATGCTCGCGGCCATGATTTCTTCATGCAGCGCATCGCCGCCAATGACGCAACGGGTGCTTACACCCAGCTTGGGGTCGATGTTGCCATCCACCAGACAGAGTGACGGCTGCACCACCAATGCAGCGACCGCACGCCGCATGGCGAGCAGGTTGGCTTGCAGGATGTTGCGCGCATCAATCTCTTCGACGCTGGCGCTGGCAATGGCAAAAGCTACGGCCTGCTGCTGGATGAGTGGAGACAACCGCTCGCGCTGCGCTGCCGTCAGTTGCTTGGAATCCTTCAATCCCTGGATGCCATGACCGATCGGCAGTATCACGGCGGCCGCAAACACCGGCCCGGCCAGGCAGCCGCGCCCGGCTTCGTCGATGCCTGCCGTCAGTTCGCCGATGTGGTTCATATTCCTAGCCTGCCTTGTTTGCGGCGCGTTTGGCAGTCTTGACGAGGCAGCAAGTTGTTTATCGGCTCAGCAACTCGGCGATGGCATCCGCAGCCAGTGTGCCCGCATCGCGTTTCAGTGCCTGGCGCACCGCGGCAAAAGGGCGGGTTTGCGCGGCGGCGGTTGCTGCACTGAACAAGGGCCAGGCGGCCTCTGCCAGCACCTCCGCCGTGCAGCGTTCTTGCAGGCACTCGGGCACGACGGGCGCGTCGCACAGCAGATTGGGCAGGCTGACCTGCTTGATCTTGATCATGCCCAGCGTGCGCAGAAAAAACACCGTCAATGGCGAAGCGGCGTAGCCGACGACCATCGGGCGGCCCAGCAGCAAGCCTTCGAGGGTTGCGGTGCCGCTGGCCAGCAGCACCACATCGGCCGCCTGCATGGCCTCACGGGATTGGCCGTCCAGCAAGGTCCACGACACCTGCGAAGCATGTGCGGCGCGAGCGGCTTCGATGGCCGCGCGCAGGCCGGGCTTTGCGATGGGCGTGACCACCTGCAAGCCGGGCATCTGGCTCGCCAGACGGGCGACGGCCTGCGCGAATGGCACGGCCAGCCGGCTCACTTCGCCGCCGCGCGAACCGGGCAGCACGGCCAGCGTCGGCGCTTCGCTCAAGCCCAGCGCCTGACGGCCCTGCAGGGGTGTGACCGTATCGTCGAGCTGATCGGCCAGAGGGTGACCGATGTAGGCTGCGGGCACGCTATGCCGGGCATAGAACGCAAGCTCGAACGGAAACAGGCACAGCATCAAATCCACCGACTTCTTGATGCCATGCACGCGGTTTTCGCGCCAGGCCCAGACGCTGGGACTGACCACATGTACGGTCTTGAGGCCACGTTGTCTGAGTCGTCGTTCGAGGCCCAGATTGAAGTCGGGCGCGTCGATGCCAATCACCACGTCGGGCTGCTCGCGCACGTAGCGGTCGATCAGCGCGGCACGCAGCTTGAACAGGCGCGGGATGGCGGGCAGAACTTCCGCGATGCCCATGATCGAGAGCACATCAATGCTCTGCACCGCTTCGCAACCCTCGGCCACCATTCTCGGACCGGCCACGCCGCTGAAACGCGCCTGCGGGTAACGCTGTTTCAGCGCGCGGATGAGTGCCGCGCCAAGAATGTCGCCGGAGAGTTCGCCAGCGATGAGGGCGAAATGGATTGGCTGATTGGTCATGATTTATTTAGGCCGTCCTTGGCGAGACGGCGGCTATTTTCCAGGCCCCGGTGCGGTCATTCATGACCGCCCGTTCGGTGGGAAAACAGTCCACTGGACTGTTTTCTGATCCACCTCACCCACGTGCTAGCGGGCGCTTGGCTGAAAGCAGGAAGTCGAGCATCAGCTTGACGTGCGCAGACGCGGCCGCCATCGGCTCCAGCTCTGCCTTCACTTCCGCCATCACCTTGCCGGAGCGGTAGATGAGTTTGAAGGCCTCTTCGATCGGCTCGATTTCATCCGGTGTGAAGCCACGGCGCTTCAAGCCCTCCTTGTTGATGGCGCGGGCGTCGGCCGGTGTGCCCTGCACCATGACGAACGGCGGCACATCGCCGGAAAGACCGGAGGCATAGGCTGTGAAGCCATGCGCGCCGATACGGCAGAACTGATAGATCAATGTGTAGCCACCGAGAATGACGTGATCGCCGATCTCGACGTGGCCGGCCAGCGAGGCGTTGTTGGCAAAGATGGTGTCGTTGCCCACCAGGCAATCGTGCGCAATGTGGCAGTAATTCATGATGAGGTTGCGGTCGCCAATGCGCGTCTCGCCGCGCTTGGTCTCCCACTCCTTCATCGTGCCGCGCTGGATCGACACGTACTCGCGGATGATGTTGTCGTCACCGATCACCGTGCTGGTGGGCTGCTCCAGCGTCGCGGTCTTGTCCTGCGACAGCTCGCCCACGCTCGCAAATTGATAGACCTTGTTGCGCTTGCCAATGGTGAGCGGACCGCTGAGCACCACGTGCGGGCCGATCCATGAATCCTCACCGATCACCACGCCCGCGCCGATGATCGAATACGGCCCAACCTGCACCGAGCTGTGCAACTCGGCCTTGGGGTCGATGATGGCGGTGGGGTGGATCAATGCACTCACGCGCTGGCCTCGCTTGCGGATTTGGCCTCGTCCGGATGCTTGAGCACACAGGTCATCAGCGCCTCGCAGGCGACCTCCTTGCCGACACTGGCAACCGTCTTGAACTTCCAGACGTTGCGCTTGGTTTTCAAAAGCTCCACATGTAGTGTCAGCTGATCGCCCGGAATCACTACACGCTTGAAGCGTCCTTCGTCGATACCAGCGAAGTAGAGAATGTGCCCGCTCTCGGGGCGCACGCCGGAATCGAGCACGGCCAGCAGACCGCAGGCCTGCGCAAGCGCTTCCAGCATCAGCACACCCGGCATGGTCGGTACGAGCGGAAAATGGCCGACGAAGAAAGGCTCGTTGAAGGTGACGTTCTTGATCGCCGTCAGTGATTTTCCAAGGCGATAGTCAATGACGCGATCGACCAGCAAAAAAGGATAGCGATGCGTCAGCAGCCGCATGACGTCGCGGATTTCGAAGGTGGTCTTCTGATTCAGGGTGCAAGGTTTCTCGCTGCTGGTTTCGCTCATCCGTCTCTCTCGTTGTTGTTTTGTGTGCTGTCGGTGGTGGCGCTCAACTTGCTGGCCGCCTCCAGACGCTTGATACGAGTATCCAGTTTGTCCAGACGCCGCACGCGGGCGACGGTCTTGCGCCACTCCGCTGCGGGTGCAAACGGCAGGCCGGAACCATACACACCGGGCTCCGTGATGTGGCCGGTCACCATGGTGCGGCCGAGCAGCACGACGTCATCGCAGATGTGCAGATGACCGCCGATATTGACCGCGCCACCAATCATGCAGCGCTTGCCGACGGTGGTGGAACCCGCAATGCCGCTGCTGCCCGCTATGGCAGTGTGCTCGCCGACATGGCAGTTGTGGGCGATCTGGATCTGGTTGTCGAGCTTCACACCGTTTTCAATCACGGTATCGCCCAGTGCGCCGCGATCAATCGTGGTGTTGGCTCCGATCTCCACGTCGTCACCAATCAAGACACTGCCGAGTTGCGGCACTTCCTCCCAGCGGCCATCCGGCAGCCGGGCATTGCCGAATCCCCGCGAGCCGACGACGGCACCGGGCTGCACCAGCACGCGGGCACCGATGATGACGCGCTCGCCGATCACCACCGCAGCCTCCAGCCGGGCGCCGGGGCCAAGCCTGGCACCACGACGCAGGATGCAGCCGGGCCCGATGCGGCTGCCCGCGCCGATGACCACGCCGGCTTCGATCACCACGCGAGCACCGATCAGGCAGCCTGCGCCGAGTTGCGCGCTGGCGTCGATCAGCGCGTCGGTGCTGATGCCCGGCTCGAAAGTCTGCGAAGGGTCGAACAGCTTGGCGATGCGTGCAAAGGCAAGCGCCGGGTCGTTGGCCAGCAGGGCCGGTGTAGCCAGAGCGGCGACATCCCTCTGGCTGACGATGACGGCAGCGGCTTGTGTAGCCGGCAGGGCGGCGCGGTGCTGTGTCCCACTCAGATAAGCCAGCTTGCCCGTCTCTCCGGGGTCGAGCGCACAGAGTCCTTCGATGCGGGTGGCAGCATCACCGGCGACGCTCAGCTCGAAGCGAGCGGCCAATTCAGCGAGTGTGTAAGTGGTCATCGCGCAAAAATAGCAAAGGCCCGGCTGCGATGCAGCCGGGCCTTCACCCGAGAGCTTACTTGCCGCCTGCGTTCAGGCGCTTGAGCACGTCGGCGGTGATGTCGATGCTGTCGTCGGAGTAGACCGGGTCCTGCACGACCAGAGTGATGCCCTTCTCTTTCGAGATGGCCACGATCACGGTCTTGATCTTGCTCATCATGTCCTGCGTCAGCTCGCGGTCGCGGTTCTGCAGGTCTTCCTGGAACTTGCGCTGTGCGAACTGGATATCCACTTGGCGGGCGTTGAGGTCTTTCTCCTTCTTGGCGCGCTGGTCGGTCGACAGGGAGTCGGCATCACGCTGGTAATTCTTGACGTCTTCGCCGAAGGTCTTGGCCTGGGCTTCGAGGTCGTTCTTGCGCTTCTCGAACTCGGCCTTCATCTTGGTTTCGGCGGTTTTGAACTGCGAGGAATCACGCACCACATCGGCAGAACGCACGACGGCGATCTTGGGCGCAGCCAGGGCCTGGGCGTGGGCAGTGGCGGCAGCAGCGGTGAGTGCGAGGGCGGCGATAGCAAGGCGAATACGCATGTCTTTAAGTCTCTCTTGAAGTTGTGACGGTGAATTGTAGGGCTTGTATGGGCGTCAGAAACCCGAGCCGAAGCTGATCTGGAACTGATCGACCTCGTCGCCGGGCTTGTCGGTGATCGGGAAGGAATACGACAGCTGCAACAGACCGAGGAAGGGTGTGAAGTACTGCACCGAGAACCCGGCCGCGCTGCGCAGTTCCGAAGGCTTGAAGTCGTCCGGGCGCTCAAAGACGTTGCCGATGTCGTAGAACGCCGATGCACGGAAGGATTTGCCATTGGCATCCAGCGGCAGCGGGATCACCAGATCGAACTGCGCCGTGGTGCGCAGCTGGCCACCGTATGGATTGTTGAACGGCGTATCGCGCGGCCCCAGCGTGCCGTCCTGGAAGCCGCGCACGGTGCGCGGCCCACCCGCGAAGTAATTCTCGTACGGCGGCACGATCTTGGTGCCGCCGTAGCTGTCGACGTAGCCCAGCGTGCTGTTGGCGTCGATGAAGAACTTGTAGAACAGCGGGATGAACTGCTGGTGCTGTGCGAACAGGTTGTAGAACTCGACACCGCTGCCCGGCACCGTCACGTCCAGGTTCAGGCGCGTGAGCGCACCGCGCGAGGCGAAGAAGGTGCGGTTGCGGGTATCGCGGGTGATGCCCGTGCGCAGCGTGAAATCGGTGAACTCCGAACCGCTCTGCAAGACGAAGTTGAGCACCTCATCCGCCGACGCCGAAGGGAAGGTTTCGATCGTGGTCTGCGAAACACCGGCACCGGCGCGCAGCGTGGTGAACTCGGAGAGCGGAATGCCGTAGGTGAGGTCAGCGCCGATGACGTTGGAGTTGAAGCCCGAGCTGAAACGGATCACCGACTCGGACTTGCGATAGAACGTCGACACCGTCTGGCTGATGCCGTCCGCGGTGAAATACGGGTCTGTCCAGGAAAGGTTGAGCTGGCTGTAGATCGTCGAACGATCCGCCGAGATTTCAACCCGGTTGCCGGTGCCGAGGAAGTTGGTGTGCGTCAGGCTGGCGTTGATGAGAAAGCCCTGGGCGCCCGAGTAGCCGACGCCGAACTGCACCGAACCCGGGGCACGTTCCTTGACCTTGAAATTGATGTCGACGAGATCGTCCGAGCCTGGCACCGGCTTGGTATCGACTTCGGCTTCCTCGATGAAAGGCAGGCGCGCCAGACGCACGCGCGAGCGTTCGACCGCCGACTTGGAGAACGGCGACGCCTCCAGCTGGCGCATCTCGCGGCGCAGCGTTTCGTCGTTGGTGCTGGTGTGGCCGCTGAACCCGATGCGCCGCACGTAAGCGCGCTTGCCGGGGTCGATGGCGTAATTGATGCTGACCTGCTTGTGCTCTTCATCAACCTCCGGCAAGGGCGTGACCTTGGCGAAGGCATAGCCGACGTCGGAGAGCGCTGCTTCGATGCGATCGGCGGATTCGGTGGCTTCCTTGCGCGAGAAGGTATCGCCCGCCTTGGTGGTCACCAATCGCGCCAGGAAGTCCTGGTTGAGCACCGTCTCGCCACTGAAGCGGCGATCTTTGACTTGATACTTTTCGCCTTCCTCGATGTTGACGGTGATGAAGATGTCTTGCTTGCTCTCCGACAGCGCCACCTGCACGGACGAGACATTGAACTTGAGATAGCCGCGATCCTGATAGTAGGACTGGAGCTTTTCGAGATCGCCGCCGAGCGACTGCTTGGAGTAGCGATCCGACTTCTGGAACGGCATCCAGGTGGTGGACTTCAGCTCCAGCTGCTCTTTCAGTTCCTTCTGGGTAAAAATATTCGCGCCCAGAATGTTGATGTCCTTGATCTTGGTGACCTTGCCTTCGGTCACCTTGACCTTGATGCTGACGCGGTTGTTGGGCAGGTCGGTGACGGTGGTGTCGATGCCGACGTCGTAGTAACCATTGGCGTAATACTGGCGGCGCAACTCCTGCTGCACCTGGTCGAGCAGTGCGCGCTTGTAGGTTTCGCCGGCGGTCAGGCCGACATCGGTCAGTGACTTCTTGAGATCGTCACCGCCGATCTTTTCGTTGCCTTCGATCTCGAACTCGGCGATCTGCGGACGCTCGACCACCCGGATGATGAGCGTGTCACCGTCGCGCAGCAGCTGCACGTCCTGGAACAAGCCTGAGGCATACAAGGCCTTGATGGCCTGACGCTCGGTGAGATCGTTGAGTTCGTCACCGGTGGTGAGCGGCAGATACGTGAGCACCGTGCCTTGGTCGAGACGCTGCAAACCCTGCGCCTCGATGTCGCCCACCGTGAACGGGTCCACTGCCGCGAATGCCGGTGGCAGGAATAGCAGCGATGCGTACGCGACCAGCGCGCGCGGTTTCAGGAAGAAACTCAAGTGTGGCCCTTTAGTGAATCTTTGATGGATCGCGGTGAGGTGTGTGACTCGAATCCTGTCCATCAGCCGACGAGACGGGAAATATCATTATAGAAGGCCAAGCCCATCAAAAGGATCAGGAAAGTCAGGCCGACTCTTTGCCCTGCCGCCATCACCTGTTCGGACAGCGGCGAACCCTTGATGATTTCGACGGTGTAGTAGACCAGATGGCCACCATCCAGCAGTGGCACCGGCAGCAGATTGAGCACGCCGAGACTGACGCTGACGAGGGCCAGAAAGCTCAGGAAGGCCGTCACACCGATGCTGGCGGTGAAGCCGGCGGCTTCGGCGATCTGCAAGGGGCCGCTGACATTCTTCACCGACACATCGCCGGTGAACATGCGGCCGAACATCTTCAAGGTCAGTGCCGACATGCGCCAGGTCTGCTCGATGGCTGCGGGCACGGCCGCGAAGGGTGACAGACGATCTTCGGCCATCAAATCGGTGGAGGCCGCGCGCGGCAGCTCGATGCGCGCGCCAAAACGGCCCATGCGCTTGCCGTCTTCTTCAATCGTGGCGAGCAGCGGTTTGAGGCTGAGCACCTGGCCGTCACGCTCGAACGTCACCAGCGGAATGGCACCGGCATTGGCGCGCACCCACAGCGCCCATTCCTGCCAGTCTTCAATGGCGATGCCATCGCGCGTCAACAATTTGTCGCCGGCCTTGAACCCCGCCTGTTCGGCCGCGCCGCCCGGCTCTACCGACGTGATGATCGGCTCGATCTTGGGCTGATACGGCGACAGGCCCAGATCCTCGAACAGGAACTCCGGGTCCATGCGCACGCTGTCGAGCGGCACGGTCACCGTGCGCGCGGAGGGGTCGGACGTGCTGTGCTGCATCTGGAGCACCAGTGCCTTGCGGGCCACCACGTGTTCCAGCATCGCGGTGCGCAAGGACGTCCAGGTTTCCACCGGCTCACCGTTGATGCGCGTGATGACCTCACCAACGCGCACGCCAGCCTTGGCCGCCGCAGATTGCGACGGTGGCTCTGCCACCACAGGTTTCAGGCCGGGCTGACCGATGACGTACACCATCCAGAAAAAAACGATGGCGAGCAGGAAGTTGGCGATGGGCCCAGCCGCGACGATGGCGAAGCGCTTGTACGGCGATTGGCGGTTGAAGGCGCGATGCGCTTCAGACGCCGGCACCTCGCCTTCGCGCTCGTCGAGCATCTTCACGTAACCACCCAGAGGCACGGCGGCCAGCACGTATTCGCAGCCGTCTTTACCCTTGCGGGTCAGCAACGGTTTGCCGAAGCCGATGGAGTAGCGCAACACCTTCACGCCCAGCTTGCGCGCGACCCAGAAATGCCCGAACTCGTGGAAGGCCACGAGAATGCCGATGGCGACCACGAATGCCCCGGCGTTGCGAATGAAGTCCAGCATGTTGAGTATTCTCCTAAGCCAGCGACTGTAGCGCCGCGGTGGCCGCACGTCGCGCCCAGCCATCGACCGCAAGAATGGCTTCAAGTTCGTCCGCATCGGCAAGCCGTGATGACGCCGCCTGCGCAAGCACAGTTTCAACCAATGCAGCGATGCGATCAAAGCGCAATTTTCCATCAAGGAAAGCGGCAACCGCGACCTCGTTGGCTGCGTTGAACACATTGGGCGCGATGCCACCTGCGCTCAGGGCTTCGCGTGCGATGCGTACCGCCGGGAATCGCTGCACATCCAGCGGCTCGAAGTGGAACCGCCGCGCTGCAGACCAATCCAGCCCCTTCACGCCAGAGGCCCAGCGCCCCGGCCATGCCAGGGCATGGGCGATGGGCACGCGCATGTCGGGGTTGCCGAGCTGTGCGAGCGTGCTGCCATCGTCGTATTCGACCATCGAGTGGATGATGCTTTCGGGGTGGATCACCACCTCGATCTGCGACTCCCGCACGCCGTACAAAACCGCCGCTTCGATCAGCTCCAGACCCTTGTTCATCATGGTCGCGGAGTCGACCGAAATTTTGCGGCCCATGCTCCAGTTGGGGTGGCGCACGGCCTGTTCGGGCGTGACGCTGGCGAGTTGCGACAGCGGCGTTTCGCGGAACGGGCCACCGGAGGCTGTGAGAATGAGGCGTGCAATACCGCGGGACAGCGGGCCGCCACAGCGGGTGGATGCCGGCAGACACTGGAAAATGGCGTTGTGTTCGCTGTCGATGGGCAGCACGATGGCTCCCGACTGTGCTGCGGTCGCCATCATCAGGCGGCCTGCCATCACCAGCGGCTCCTTGTTGGCGATCAGCACGCGCTTGCCGGCCTTGAGCGCGGCGAGCGTCGATGCAAGTCCTGCGGCACCGGCGATGGCGGCCATGACCTGCGTGGCTTCGGGCGCCGATGCCAGCGTATCAAGTGCCTCGCTGCCCGCATGCAGCTGGGTCGCGAGGTTCGCGCCCTGCAAGCGCGAGCGCAGGGCCGCGAACTGCGTGGCATCTGCAATCACCGCATGGGCGGGCCTGAAGGTTTCACACAGCTGTGCCAGCCCTTCGACATCCCGGTGCGCGCTCAGCCCCCAAACCTGGATCTGCTCGGGATGGCGCGCGGCGACATCCAGCGTGCTGCGCCCCACCGAGCCGGTCGCGCCCAGCACCACCAGTTTTTGCGGCCCGCTCATTTCACAAATCCAGCAGGGTGACGCCGAGATAGAACACGGGTGCGGCAGCCAGAATGCTGTCGATGCGGTCCAGGAATCCGCCATGTCCTGGCAGCAGCGTGCCGCTGTCCTTCAAGCCCCTCAGACGCTTGAACAGGCTCTCGGTGAGATCGCCGATGATCGACACCGCAGCCGTGAAGACCGACACTGCGATCAGCAGGGCAATCTGCACCAGCGATTCCACCTGGAACACATAGGGCCCTGCCGCCGCAGCCCAGAGTGCGACCAGCACCAGCCCGCCGATCGCGCCTTCGATGCTCTTGCCGGGCGATACCGCCGGTGCGAGCTTGCGCTTACCGTAGTTGCGGCCCACCAGATAGGCCCCGACATCCGCTGCGAAAACGATGAACAGCATGAACATCAGGCGCCACGGGCCGTTGGCCTGGCGATGCAGGGCTGCGACGGTAATGAGTGTCGCCGCAATCAGCAGCAGGCCGAGCGGCGCCATGCGTGCGGCACTCCATGCGCCCGTCGGGAAACTGGCCGGATAGCGCACCACCAGCACAAAGGCAGCACACCACCACAGCAGCGACAGCAATGCCGGCAGCGTGGCATCGGCAGCGCCCTGCGTGAGCCACCAGACAGCCGCCAACACGGCTGCCATTGCCGTTGAAAACAAGAGACGTGATGGGGTGCGGGCAACACCCATGAACCCGCACCATTCCCAGGCAGCCAGCACGCCGACGACGCAGAACGCCAAATAGAGAAACGGGGTGCTCAGCCCAAAGATCGCACCCAGCAACAGCGGCAGCAAAACCAGCGCAGTGAGGACTCTGGGCAATAGCACGGCAGGCTTACGTGGCTTCCGGCACGCGCCCGAAGCGGCGCTGGCGCCCGGCGAACCAGCTCAGTGCTTCATGCAGATTCTTGCTTTCGAACTCCGGCCACAGCGTGTTGCAGAAATACAGCTCGGCGTAAGCCGCCTGCCACAGCAGAAAGTTGCTGATGCGCGACTCGCCGCCCGTGCGGATCAGCAGATCCACCGCCGGATAGCCCGCAGTCACCAGACGGGATTCGATAGCCTCCGGCGTGATGGCCTGAGCTTTTTCGGCGAGCTGTGCCGCCGCCTGGGCGATATCCCACTGCCCGCCATAGCCCACGGCAATCAGCAAGGTCATGCCCTTGTTGGAGCGGGTACGTGCCTCGGTTTCGGCCATCAGCTGGCGCAGCTCGGGAGCGAAAGCACTGTGGTCCCCGATAAACCGCCAGACCAGACCATATTCTTCGAGCTTGGCAATCTGGCGCTTCAGCGTGGCGACGAAGAGCCGCATCAGCAGCGACACTTCTTCCAGCGGGCGATGCCAGTTCTCCTGCGAGAACGCGAACATCGTGAGCACCTCAACGCCGGCATGGGATGCCGCACGAACCACCTTGCGGGCGGCACGCACCCCGGCGCGGTGCCCGAAAGCACGCGGCTGCGAGCGCTGTTTCGCCCAGCGGCCGTTGCCATCCATGATGATGGCGACGTGCTTGGGGAGTTGATCCGTGGGGATCGAAGGAACGGACGCAGTCACGGTTGTCTCACATCGTCAGCAGTTCTTTCTCTTTCACCGCCGCCGCTGCTTCGGCCAAGGCAATGTGCTGATCCGTCAGCTTCTGGACGTCGGTTTCGGCGCGCTTCTCGTCGTTCTCGCTGATCTGCTTGCTCTTCAGCAGATCCTTGATGCCCTGCATGGCGTCGCGACGGGCATTGCGGATGGAGACGCGCGCATCCTCGGTTTCGCTCTTCACCACCTTGACCAGATCGCGACGACGGTCTTCGGTCAGCGGCGGCAGGTTGATGCGGATGGTCTGGCCCGCCGCGTTGGGCGTGAGGCCGAGGTTGGATTTGAGGATGGCCTTTTCGATGGCGACGACCATGGGCTTTTCCCAAGGCGTGACCGAAATGGTGCGTGCATCTTCGACCACCACGCTGGCAACCTGGCTCAACGGCACGTCACTGCCGTAGTAATCCACCTGCACGCTATCGAGCAGGCCCACATGGGCGCGGCCGGTACGCAGCTTGAGGAAGGCGTTCTTCAAGGCATCCAGCGCCTTGACCATTTTCTGGGTGGCTTCTTTCTTGATGGGGTCGATCATGGGGTTTCTCCTTGAGCGGTAAGGTTAGACAGTGACCAGCGTGCCGATGTTTTCGCCGCGCACGATGCGCAGCAGCGCGCCGGAGCGTTCCATGTCGTAGACCCTGAGCTTCATCTTGTGATCGCGGCCCATCACCATCGCGGTCTGATCCATCACGCCGAGGCGACGATCGAGCGCCACATCGTAGGTCAGCGTTTCATAGCGGGTGGCGCTCGGGTCTTTCTTGGGATCAGCGGTGTAGATGCCATCCACTTTGGTGGCCTTGAGCAAGAGGTCAGCGCCAATCTCGACGGCGCGCAGCGCGGCAGCGGAATCGGTGGTGAAAAATGGATTGCCTGTGCCTGCCGCAAACACCACCACGCGGCCGTTTTCGAGATGGCTCACCGCACGGCGGCGGATGAAGTCCTCGCAGACCTCGTTGATGCGGATGGCGGACTGCACGCGCACTTCCATGCCCAGGCGCTCGACGGCATCCTGGATCGCCAGCGCGTTGATGACTGTCGCCAGCATGCCCATCTGGTCGCCGGTGACGCGATCCATGCCGCCGCGTGCCAAGCCTTCGCCACGGAAGATATTGCCACCGCCGACCACGATAGCCACCTCGACACCTGCATCCACCACCTGCTTGATCTCGCCAGCGACAAAGCTCATCACATCGGGCGAGATGCCGAAATCGAGCTTGCCCATGAGCGCTTCGCCACTCAGCTTGAGGAGAATGCGTTTGTAGACAGGTGCGGGGTGGGCGTCGTTGGGCATCGGCAGTCCGTCATTTAGTTAAAACAAGGCCCCGAAAACGGGGCCTTGCAAAGTGCAGCAATTCTACCTGTGAAGACTAGCCGCGGGCGGCTTCTGCAACCTCGGCTGCGTAGTCCGTCACCTTCTTCTCGATGCCCTCGCCAACAGCCAGGCGCACGAAGCGGGCGACCTTGGCGTTCTTGGCTTTCAGCGTCTTTTCCACCGCCTCGTCGCTCTTCATGCCGTAGGCGTCGTTCTTGACGAACGGCTGACCCAGCAGGGAGATTTCAGAGGTGAACTTGTTGATCTTGCCGTCGATCATCTTGGCGATGATCTCGGCAGGCTTGGCCTTGTAGACCTTGCCATCAGCTTCGGCGTTCGCCTGGGCTTCAGCAGCTTCAGTGGCGACCAGACCTTCGATCACCTTGCGCTCGGCCGCAATGGCATCGGCAGAGACATCCGCCGCCGACAGCACCTTGGGCGACATCGCAGCGGCGTGCAGCGCCAGATCCTTGGCCAGGGTCTCGTCACCGGCTTCCATCGCCACGACAACACCGATCTTACTGCCGTGCAGGTAGCTGACGATGGGGCCAGCGGCCTTCAGCAGCACCTCGAAGCGGCGGATGGTGATGTTCTCACCGAGCTTGATGACCATCGCGCGGCGCTGCTCGTCCAAGGTCTCAGCGCCGTTTTTCATGGCGACGAGTTCTTCAACGGTGGCAGGCTTGGCAGTGAGGGCGATCTTGGCCGCGGCATCGGCCAATGCGACGAAGTCGTCGGCTTTCGCCACGAAATCGGTTTCGCAGTTGACCTCAACCAGTGCAATCGCCTCGCCATTGCTGGCGACCGCGATACGGCCTTCGGCAGCGACGCGGGTCGCCTTCTTGTCGGCCTTGGTCATGCCATCCATGCGCATCTTTTCAATGGCCGCATCCATGTCGCCGTTGGTGGCGACCAGTGCTTTCTTGCAATCCATCATGCCGGCGCCAGTGCGCTCGCGCAGTTCGCCGACCATCTTGGCGTTAATTTCTGCCATGTCGGATCAACCCTCGGTCTTTTCGGTGGTCACTTCGGCAGCCGGAGCGGCGGCTTCAGTAACGGTAGGCTTGGCGGCCGGAGCGGCACGTGGTGCGGCGCCACGGGTTTCAACGCGCGGGGCCGGGCGACGGGCGCCGCCACGGTCGTTGCGGTCGTCACGACGGCCAGCGGGCTTCGCACGACTCTTGTCCTGCTCGCCGCCTTCAACCGCCTCGGGGCGCGGGGCGGTGGTGATGGTGCCCTTGCCTTCGATGATGGCTTCAGCGATCGCCTGGGTGTAGACCTTGATGGCGCGCGTGGCGTCGTCGTTGCCGGGAATCACGCAGTCAATGCCTTCGGGGCTGTTGTTGCTGTCCACCACGGCGATGACCGGGATGCCGAGCTTCTTGGCTTCGGCAACGGCAATCTTCTCGAAGCCGGTGTCGATGACAAACAGGCAGTCCGGCAGCGAGGGCATTTCCTTGATGCCGCCGAGCGACTTGCGCAGTTTCTCGATTTCGCGGGTGAAGGTGAGCTGTTCTTTCTTGTTCAGGCGCACGATCGAACCATCTTCGACCTGCTTTTCCATATCCTTCAGGCGCTTGATCGAGACCTTGACGGTCTTGAAGTTGGTGAGCGTGCCGCCCAGCCAGCGCTGGCTGATGTAGGGCATGCCGCTGCGGATGGCTTCGGCTTCAATCGTCTCGCGGGCGGCGCGCTTGGTGCCGACGAAGAGAATCTTGCCGCCGTTTGCGGCGAGCTTGCCGGCGAAGTTGCAGGCATCCTTCAACAGCGGCAGGGTCTGCTCGAGGTTGATGATGTGGATGCGGTTGCGGCTGCCGAAGATGAAGGCTTCCATCTTGGGCGACCAGTAACGGGTACGGTGGCCGAAGTGGGCGCCGGCTTCGAGCAGCTGGCGCATGGTGAGGCTGGCGGATACGGCTGATGACATGGTGTCGCTCCTGAGGGTTTGGGCTAACCGCGCGGTGCATGCCTTCGATGAAGACACACCCTGAGGACGCGCGGATGGATTTGTGACAACGATCCCCAAATGGCTGGATTGCCATAAAAGGGCGCGCTTTATACCATGCGGCCCCTTCGCAAACAATGAGTTGCTGCTTAGCGCAGCGCCATGACTATCACGATCAAGAATCCCGCCGAGCAAGACGCCATGCGCGCTGCCGGCCGTGCCGCCGCCAGCGTGCTCGAATACCTCGCGCAATACGTGAAACCGGGCGTCACCACCGGCGCCATCAACGACCATGCCCACAAGTATGTGAGCGAGGTGCTGCACTGCACCCCCGCCCCGCTCGGCTACGGCGGCACGGCCGATCGACCGCCCTTCCCCAAGTCCCTTTGCACCTCGGTCAACCACGTGGTCTGCCACGGCATTCCCGCCGACAAGCCGCTGAAGAAGGGCGACATCGTCAACGTCGATGTCACCGTCATCAAGGATGGCTTCCACGGCGACACCAGTTACATGTTCACCGTCGGCGAGCCCGGGGTGCTGGCCAAGCGGCTGGTGAATGTCGCCCGCGACGCCATGTGGGCGGGCATCCGAGTGGTCAAGCCCGGCGCGCGTCTGGGCGATATCGGCCATGCGGTGCAGAAAGTCATCGAGAGCAATGGTTTCTCGGTCGTGCGCGATTACTGCGGCCACGGCATCGGCCGGATCTTCCATGAAGACCCGCAGATCCTGCATTACGGCCGTCCCGGCACGGGTCTTGAATTGCAGGAAGGCATGACCTTCACAATCGAGCCCATGGTGAACGCAGGCCGCCACGAGACCAAGCTGCTGCCCGATGGCTGGACGGTAGTGACCAAGGACCATTCGCTGTCGGCTCAGTGGGAGCACACCGTGCTGGTCACAAAAGATGGCGTGGAAGTGCTGACGCTGCGCTCGGACGAGAGCTTGTGACCGCCGACCTAGACCTTACCGAATCGTCAGCGGCGGAAGTTTTCTCCACCCGCAAGATTCGCGGGCGGCTGCGGGTGACGGGCAAACCTGCCATCGCCACCTTCAAGGAAACCCTGGCTTGGGGTCGCGAGCGGCTGTTCGGCTTGTTCAACGACGGTGCGCCCGCCGACGTACTGGTGCACGCCCGCGCCCAACTCATCGACGAAGTGCTGCGCGAGATCTGGGAGCGCCATGTCGGTGCTGCCGATGGCATCGCGCTGGTCGCTGTTGGCGGCTACGGCCGCGGCGAGCTGCTGCCCTACTCCGACATCGACTTATTGGTGCTGCACACGCCTGAGGCGCTGAAAGAACACAGCGCCCGGCTGGAGCCCTTCTTCACCTTCCTGTGGGATATCGGCCTCGAAGTGGGCAGCAGCGTGCGCACCGTTGACGAGTGCGCACGCATCGCGGCGGAAGACCTCACCGTCATCACCAACCTGCTCGAATCCCGCCTGTTGATCGGTGACACCACACTGCACACACAGCTGCTGCGGGATACCGCCCCCGACAAACTCTGGCCGGTCGCCAGCTTCTTCAAAGCCAAGCTCGAAGAGCAGCGCCGACGCCACGCCAAGTACGACGACTCGGGCTACAAGCTCGAACCCAACGTCAAGGAATCCCCCGGCGGACTGCGTGACATCCACACCATCGCCTGGGTTGCCAAGCGCCACTTCGGTGCCGCCTCGCTGACCGAGCTGCGCGACAAGGGTTTCTTGAGCAAGCAGGAGTGCGACGAGCTGTTCGCCGGCCAGGATTTTCTCTGGCGGGTGCGCTTTGCGCTGCACATGATCACCGGCCGTCACGAAGACCGCCTGCTGTTCGACCACCAGGTGCGCGTCGCCAGTCTGTTCGGCTACATCGATGCCCCAACCAATGGCTCGCGGCCGGACAATCGTGCGGTCGAGCAGTTCATGCAGCTCTACTACCGCACCATCAAGTCGCTGAGCTGCCTCAACGACATGCTGTTGCAGTTGTTCGAAGAGGCCATTCTGGGTGCGGGTAGCGACGGCAAGGTCAATGTGCTCAACGCCCGCTTCCAGATTCGCGGCACGGTGATCGAGGCGCGTGACGAGGCGATCTTCACCGCGCAGCCCTGGGCCTTGATCGAAGTCTTCACGCTCATGCAGTCGCACCCCGAAGTGACCGGCATCCGCGCACAGACGCTGCGGTTAATCCGCCGCGATCTGCGCCTGCTCGACGACAGCGTGCGCGCCGACCTGCGCACCAAGAGCCTGTTCATCGAGCTGTTCCGCAACGGTGACGGGCTCACGCACGGCCTGCGCCGCATGAATCGCTACGGCGTACTCGGCCGCTATCTGCCGGCATTCGGCCGCATTGTCGGCCACATGCAGTACGACCTGTTCCACACGCTGACGGTGGACGAGCACATCCTCTACGTCGTGCGCAACGCGCGGCGCTTGGCCATGCGGCAGTTCGCGGACGAGCTGCCCTTCCCGTCCGAAGTCTTCACACGGCTGCCCAAGCCGGAACTGCTGTATCTGGCGGCGTTCTTCCATGACCTTGCCAAAGGTCGCGGTGGCGACCATTCGGAACTGGGTGGTGCCGATGCCGTCGGTTTCTGCCTCGATCATGGCCTCTCGCACGCCGATGCCGAACTCGTCGCCTGGCTGGTGCGCCATCACCTCACCATGTCGCTCACCGCTCAAAAGCAGGATGTGCAGGACCCGCAGGTGATCGCGACCTTCACCAAAACCTGCGATACCCGCGAGCGCTTGGATTACCTGTATCTGCTCACGGTCTCCGACATTCGCGGCACCAATCCCAAGCTGTGGAATGGCTGGCGCGATTCGCTGCTGAAAGAGTTGTACAAAGCCACCGCGCGGGCGCTGGATCGCGGCCTCGACAGCCTGTTCACGCTCGATCAACGGGCCGAGGCCAACCGCAAGCGCGCGCTGGACCGCAGCATTGCCGAAGGCATTGATGGCGCCGCTGCCGCGCAGGTGTTTGCCCGCATCGAGCCCGAGTATTTCCTGCGCCATACCGCCGACGAACTGGCCTGGCACCTGCCGGAAATCCTGATCCATCCCGATGCGCCGCAACCGCTCGTACTGGTCAAGAACTTCGAGGATCGTGGCACCAGCGTCTTCATCTACTGCCGTGACCGCGATCATCTGTTCGGCCTCACCACCGGCGTGCTCTCGAGCCTCGGCCTCAACATTCTCGATGCCCGCCTGCACACCACGGCAGACGGCTACGTGCTCGACAGCTACGTGGTGCTCGAATCCGATGGCTCGCCCATCACCGGCGATCACCGCATGCAGGAAATCGTCGAGCGCCTTGCCAGGGTCATCTCAGACCCGGCGATGACGGTGGTCGATGTCAACCGCCGCATGTCCACCCGCCTGCGCCACTTCAACACGCCAACCACCGTGCATATCAGCCAGGATGCCGCGCGCGGCCGTACTGTGCTGGAGCTGGTGGCCGCCGATCAGCCCGGATTACTGAGCATGATCGGCCGCGTCTTCCACAAGCGCGGCATCCTGCTCGACGCCGCCAAGATCGCCACCATCGGCGAGCGCGCCGAAGACGTTTTTTATCTCACCGACCGTGCGCATCAGCCGCTGCGAGGCGACGCGCTGCTCGAAGAACTGCGCGAAGTATTGATTCGCACCCTGGATCGAACGGACTCCTGACATGAACACCTTGCTCAAAAGCACCATTGAATCCGCCTGGGAACAGCGCACCACGCTGAACCCGCAAGACGCCGAAATCCGCCTTGCCGTGCTCGAAGCCATCGAGCTGCTCGACAGCGGCAAGGCCCGCGTCGCCGAGCCCACCGCCAATGGCTGGCAAGTCAACGACTGGCTGAAGAAAGCCGTGCTGCTGTTCTTCCGCCTGCACGACAACGCGCCGATGGCAATGGGGCGCTTGATGGGCTACGACAAGGTGCCGCTGAAGTTCGATGGCTGGAGCGACGCGCAATTCAAGGCGCAGGGCGCGCGCGTGGTACCGCCGGCAACGGTGCGCAAGGGTGCTTACATCGCACCCGGCGTGGTGCTGACACCCAGCTTCGTCAACATCGGTGCCTATGTGGCTTCCGGCACGATGGTGGACACCTGGGCCACCGTCGGCAGCTGTGCGCAGATCGGCAGCAATGTGCACTTGAGCGGCGGCGTCGGCATCGGCGGCGTGCTGGAGCCTTTGCAGGCCTCGCCCACCATCATCGAGGACGACTGCTTCATCGGCGCGCGCAGCGAGGTGGTGGAGGGTGTGATCGTCGAGCGCGGCAGCGTGCTGTCGATGGGCGTGTTCATCGGCCAGAGCACGCCAATCTACGACCGCGCCACGGGCGAAATCACCTACGGCCGTGTGCCGGCCTACAGTGTGGTGGTGCCCGGCTCGCTGCCGAAAGATGGGGGGCGCTACAGCCTCACCGCCGCCATCATCGTCAAGCGCGTCGATGCCCAGACCCGCGCCAAGACGGCCATCAACGCACTGCTGCGCGACGATTGAGCTGCTGGGACGACGTGCTTGCGCAGCGTTTGTCCGCTCGCCATAGTGGCTTGCAAAGCCCATTGAAAATACTGCCATGACCGACTCGCTCCACGACGACGCCGATGACTTGCTTCACTGGCTGAACGCCCACAGCGTCAGCATCTCAGACGGCATCCCGTTCTCGGTGATGCAGCAGAAGTGGTCGGCGACCAACCGGCCGCTCACGAATCTGCGCAGCAGTCTTGAATGGCTGTTTGGCCGGAGGCTGCTGGTGATGACGCCTGGCCTTGAGCAACCGCATGTGCGGCTCACCACCCAGGGCTTCGAGCAGTTGCTGCTGGCAATGGACGGCGCGCGTCAGCAAGCTACCGTCGCCATGACCGCACCCGTTCAGGCATCGGTGGCGGCACCTGCGCCCTTCAACCCCGCACCGCTGGCTCCTGCTGCCGCCGCTCCGGTTGCGACGGCCGTGATGCCCGAAGCCACCGAACCTGCAACGCCACCGAGCCAGTTCATCCCGCAAGGGGCTTCGGCCACGGAAATCGGTTTACGCAATCAGGTGCTGATGATCTTCCGGGATCTGAAGCTGTCCGTTGGCCAGCAGCTGATTGCGACCACCCTCACCCGCTACTGGCAGGAGATGGGGCAACGTGCCGACCTGCTGCGCGCCGCCATCGACGTGATGCTGCGGGATGGCTATCTGCAACCGGCCGTCAAGCGCTACGAGAATTACTGGATGCTGACAGCGGACGGCCACGCTTACATCAAGGGCCCGCTCAGCGACCCTGCGCTGCTGGCCGTTGCCAAGCCGCTGTTGCAAATCGAAGAGAGCTATCCGGATGTCGACCTGCGACGCAAGGCGCTGGGGCTTTTCAAGCGCAACGCCGAGATGCTGTTCATCTCGCTCGAACTCAACTGGCGCCATAGCCGCGATGCTCTGATCCATGCGCTGGATCTGCTGGTGAAATCCGGCGAGCTGCAAGTGTCGACGCGCGACCCGCTCACCTTCCGGCTTTCACCGCAGGGTGCTGCCCGGCGGCGTTGAGGGTGTAGCGCTGTCTGTAACGACACTGCTGGTCGCGACCATCGGTTTCTGTTCCGGCTCCGGCTCGCCAATGCGCAGGTAGTAGGTCGAGAGATAAATCTCGCGCAGCAGGCACAAGAGCCCGGCCGTGAGGCTGACCATCGCCACGATAAACAGCACCGCAATCGCCGTGCGCACGTTGGCGTCAAACAGCGAGCCGAGAAACAGCACGATCACCACCGCACTGATCAGCACGGCGCTGCTGGTACACAGGCCGATGCCGAAGCTCGCCAGCCGCGCGCGCATCGCAAGGCGCTTCAGGCTGTTGCGCAGCGCCTCCGCCCGCTGCGGCTGCGCGGTTGGAAACTGCGCCTCCAACAGCCGGGCGCGGTCCACCACACGAGACAGGCGATTGCTCAACACATTGAGCAGTGCCGCGATCCCGGAAAGCAGAAACACCGGTGCCACCGCCAACTGGATGACATGCGCGATGGAGATCAGCGGCGTATCGGTGGGCAGCGGCAGGGGGATCGGCAAGGGCATGGCGGGCGGTGCTGAAACAGGCTGAGGTTTGTCGGCATGGTCGCATGAAGTCGTGCAAGGGCCGATAATCCAGCCGCATTTTTCAACCCCCTAAAACTCATGGCCGACGACCTCGCCGCCTCGCCCGTACTGGCCCTAACCACCGCGCTCATCGCCCGCCGCTCGCTGACGCCGGATGACGCCGACTGCTGCGCACTGATCGCAGCGCGGCTGGAGCTTCTGGGCTTCCGAAGCGAGTGGATCAACGAAGGCGGCGTCACCAACCTGTGGATCACCCGTGGCAGCGGTGCGCCGCTGACCATCCTGGCCGGCCATACCGATGTGGTGCCGACAGGTCCGCTCGACCAGTGGCAGAGCGACCCTTTCAGCCCCGAAATCCGCGACGGCGTGCTGTATGGGCGGGGTGCTGCGGACATGAAATCGGGCCTTGCCGCCATGGTCTGCGCCGTGGAGGGTCTGCTCACCAGTCAGCCGCATATCCAGGGCACGCTCGCGTTTCTCATCACCAGCGATGAAGAAGGCCTGGCGCAATACGGCACGCGGCATGTCGTCAAAGTCTTGCTGGCCCGTGGCATCAAGCCGGACTACGCCATCGTCGGCGAGGCATCGAGCAACCAGCAGTTGGGCGACCGCATCATGATCGGCCGTCGCGGCTCCTTGAACGGGGTGCTCAAGGTGCTGGGCAAGCAGGGGCATGTGGCTTATCCGCACAAGGTCGAAAACCCGATCCATCGCCTGGCCCCCGCGCTGGCCGCCTTGGTGAGCGAGGTGTGGGATCACGGCAACGCGCACTTTCCGCCCACCTCGTTTCAGGTGTCGAACCTCCATGCCGGCACTGGCGCCAACAACGTCGTGCCCGGCGATTGCGAAGTGGTGTTCAATTTCCGCTATTGCACCGAATCCACCGAAGCCTCGCTGCGCGCCCGTGTTGAAACGATTTTGAATGCGCAAGGATTTCGCTATGAGTTGAAGTGGCAGCTCTCAGGCGAACCGTTTCTCACCCAGCATGGCGCGCTCATCGCTGCAGCCCAGGCCGCCATTGCCGATGAAACCGGCCTGAGTCCCGAGCTGTTCACCGGTGGCGGCACTTCCGATGCGCGCTTCATCAGCCCCTGGGGTGCAGAGACCGTCGAGATCGGGCCGGTGAACGACTCGATCCACAAGATCAACGAACACGTTCAAGTGGCCGATCTCGATCGTCTTTCCGCGATTTATCTGGGCATTCTGCAACGCTTGCACGCCGCGTGAAGTCATGGGCTTGACCGCATGAGCCATTCGGGGAACACTGGCCTCATGTAGACAGTCGTCTACCCGCGAGGAGAGCTCCATGTCAGCCCAGTCCACCACTGCTGTTGATACCGCCGCAGTCGCACCCATGCCGGTGCACCGCGACCTGCATTTTCCCTTCCCGCCCGAGCGCATTACCGACTGGCATGGCGAGGGCGCGCACGTCACGCAATTCTTCAACACCTTGTCGCTGTATTTCCCCGAAGGCGAGAAGTTTTTCATCCAGAGCGTGCGCCACTACCGCGACCGCATCACCGACCCAACGCTGCAGCAGGCGGTTGCCGGATTCATCGGCCAGGAGGCCATGCACGGGCGCGAGCACAAGGTGTTCAACGCGCTGATGGATGACGCCGGCCTGCCCGCGAGCCGCATCGAAAACTTCACCACCAACCGGCTGAAGATGGCGCACAAGATCTTCTCGCCAGAGATGCAGCTGTCGATGACCATTGCCCTGGAACACCTGACGGCGATCATGGCCGCCGACCTGTTGAGCAACCCCAAAGTGCTGGCCGGTTCGCACCCCGATTACGCACGGCTGTGGCGCTGGCATGCGCTGGAAGAAACCGAGCACAAGGCCGTGGCGTTCGACGTGTGGAAAACAGTGATGCCGAATACGCTCGGCAGCTATCTGCGGCGCTGCCGTGGTCTGTTGCAGACCAGTTTCTTCTTCTGGCTGTTCACGGCCATCTTCCATGTGCGCATGGTGCGCGCGGCGCATCCCAGGCAAGGTCATCTGCGCGGCTACCTGCGGCTCGCCAGGTTCCTATTTATCAGCCCTGCGGCATGGCTCTCGCTCGCCCCGGCCTGGTTCGCGTATTTCAAGCCGGGTTTCCACCCCTGGCAGCACGACAACCGCTCGGCTCTGGTGGAACTCGACCAGTTGACCACCGAGCTGGCTGGCGAAAACGCACGGTAGGTTCAAACGAAGGCAGAATCGCTGTGCCTGAAACTCTGATCGCGTCTTTCTGCTTCCATGTTTGATTCCGCAGCATCCCCCGAACCGACTGCCTTTCTACCGGCACCCGGCCTGCGCTCGGCATTCGTGCAGTCCATGCTGGCCAGCAAGCGCCCTGTACGCTGGCTCTGGCGGCAACGCGGGCTCGATCTCAATGCCCGCTCGACGCTGCTCACATTGAACACCGCCGACGAGCAGGGCGCACCGGTGCAACTGACGGGATGGCACACGCCGCATGCCGATCCCAAAAGTCTGGTCGTGCTGATCCACGGTTGGGAGGGTTCGCACGATTCGAGCTATCTGTATGGCTTGGCCTGCACGCTGTATCGCGCGGGGCATTCCATCTTTCGGCTCAATCTGCGCGATCACGGCAGCACCCATCATGGCCTCAACGAGGGCATGTTCCATTCCGCACGGCTGGCGGAAGTGCTGGGGGCCATTCAGCAGATCCAGCAACTCGACGACAGCGGCACCTCATTGCAGGTGGTCGGTTTTTCCCTGGGCGGCAATTTCGCATTGCGCGTGGGCTTGCATGGCCCGGCGGCCGATATTCATCCAACCCTTTGCATCGGCATTTCGCCTGCCCTCAATCCCGGCTCGACCCTGATCGCCATCGACAACGGTCCGCAGCTCATCAACCGCTACTTCCTCGACAAATGGCATAAAACGATGGATGCCAAGGCCCGTGCGTTTCCGGGGCGTTATGACTTCTCGCAACACAAGAACCTGCGCAATTTCACCGAGATCACCCGCGCATTTGTCGCCACCCACACTCCTTTTCCCGATCTGGATGCTTACCTGGGCCAGTACACCCTGCGGCCTGGCCAACTCATGGCCTCGCCGACACCGCTGGCCATCCTCACCGCAGAGGACGATTCCGTGTGCCCGCCTGCGGATTTTGAAGGCCTGAGCCTCAGCGGAAATCTGCGGCATTACCTGGCCACCGCACGCGGTGGTCATTGCGGTTTCATCCGCAATTGGAAGCTCGAAAGTTGGGCGGATGACGTGGTTACAGACTGGATTGCCCGCAGTCATTGAAGCAGTTTGCAACCATTCGTCGAACCTGAACAACAGTCCATCGCACCGGACGGCACGCGAGGCGGCGCTGTCTATGCTTGGCATGCCGCCACTACCGATTTTCCACACGCATGTCCCCAGCCCCGATGCACCCGCAGGAGACGGCAAGGCAGGCCGTGCTCGACCAACTCGACCTGGTTGGCGATGGGTTTGAAGAATCCTTCGATCGCCTGACACGACTCATTCGCTACGTGCTGGGTGTGCAGACCGCAGCCTTCACCGTGGTGGATGGACATCGCCAGTTCTTCAAGTCGGTGCAGGGTCTTGAGGTGCGTGAGACACCGCGCGAGATGGCATTTTGCGCACATGCCATCCTCGGCGAAGACCTATTTGTCGTGCCGGATGCCAGCAAGGACCCGCGCTTCATGAACAACCCGCTTGTGACTGGCGCGCCGCACATCCGGTTCTATGCCGGCGTCCCGATCCGCGCCCACAACCGGCTTGCCATCGGCACCCTCTGTGCCATCGACGATCATCCCCGCAAGCTGATGCCCGAGCAACGGGCACTGTTGCAGGATCTGGCTGGCATCCTCGAAGAAACCCTGCTGCTGCGCTCGCTGTCGGTCAAAGACCATCTCACCGGCTTATTCAACCGCCGTTACTTCGACGAATTTTTCGAGCGGGAGTGGCGGCGCGGCCATCGCAGCACATTGCCGCTCTCCGTATTGCTCATCAACATCGACCACTTCAAGTCCTACAACGAGACGCAGGGCGTGGCGGCGGCCGACCGCACCCTCAAACTGGTTGCGCACCACCTGTCATCGCAGCTGCGACGGGGCGGTGATATCGCAGCACGCTACGACGATGCGACGTTCGTGATCGTGCTGCCCGAAACCAATGCGGTTGAAGCCGCCGGCGTTGCGGTGCATCTGCGCGAATCGGTGCAGAAACTGGCAATCAGCCATCCCGCTAGTCCCGAACGTGTGATGACCGTTTCGGTCGGTGGTGCCTGCGTCGAGAGCCGGGAGCACTATCTGCCGGGTCACGCCGGCCTGCTCGCCAGAGCCGATAAAGCACTCCGCGATGCCAAGCAGGCTGGACGAAACCGGGCATTGATGCGCTAACTCCGGTTTCTGATACCCCCTGCCACGTGTCCGGTCGGGGCGACTTGCGCCGCCGAGTCGCAGTGCCGGGTTTGGTCATCGAAGAAAAAATCCGGCTCGAACTCGCGCAGAAATGCCCCCTTGTCGAGCCCGCCCAGAAACATCGCCTCGTCGACTTCCAGGCCCCAGTCCAGCAGGGTGCGAATGGCCCTCTCGTGCGCGGGCGCACTGCGCGCCGTCACCAGCGCCGTACGCAAGCGGATCGGTGCATCCGCCCCGCCCGCGCGCTGCAAACGATGCAAGGCTTCGAGCAAGGGCTTGAAAGGCCCGGGCGGCAACGGCATCGCCAACTTGGCAGCCTCATGGGCCTGAAACGCATCCAGGCCTTCGCGCTGAAAAACCTGTTCGGCCTCGTCCGAAAACAGCACGGCGTCACCGTCAAAGGCGATGCGGATCTCGTCAGGATGCTGCCCTGCGGCACGCGCAGACTCTGGATAGACCCGCGCCGCCGGAAACCCCGCATCCAGCGCATCTCTCACGTCCGCTTCGTTCATCGACAGGAACAGATTGGCTTTCAGCGACCGCAGATAGCGAAACGGCGACTGCCCGCGCGTGAATACGCCCCGCTCGATAGCCAGACCATGCGCCTTGGCCGAGCGATAGACACGCAAGCCCGACACCGGGTCGTTGCGCGAGAGGATCACCACCTCCACCCGCTGCGCCTCCGGCGTGTTGAACGCAAGCAGCTTCTGCACCAAGGGGAAGGCCACACCAGGCTTGGCCGGCTCATCCAGCCGCGCCAGTTGCAGCTGCATGTAGGCACGATCGTCGGTCTGTTCGAAATGGCGATTCTCTTCCTCGAAATCGAACAGCGCCCGTGACGAGAGTGCAACGACCAGCTTGCCATCGAGTGTTGCGGCCATAGAACCTCGCTGTGGATAAAACAAAAAAGCCCCGCATCTCTGCGGGGCCTTCTTTGATTCCGGTGGTTGGGAGACTAGGGCTCGAACCTAGATAAACAGTGTCAGAGACTGTTGTCCTACCATTAGACGATCTCCCAGTGACACGAAAAACGTTGAACCTGCGGGCGCGGATTCTAGCCGAGAGAGGCGGGAATGGCGAGGGCTTTTTGCATGTCCGGGTTGGTGGTTGATGTCGATGCCGGGTTGCAGTGGGTGCTTCGGTGGTGGGTGCAGATAGGCCAGCCAAGTGATGTCTTAAACAAACCACACCGGCAGCCTATCTGGAATCGAGGCAGGTGCAGGACATCACCACCAGCCAGTGGGTTACACCACTTGGTTTGCGGGTATTCGCCATTCGATCAACACCACATGTTCATTCTGGTCGCCATCGAATCTTCGACTGACCTCGGTGAGATTGGTGTTTGAGGTCTTCGCTGGCAACGGGGCTGGCTGGGAAACTGGGGCACGGATTACATCGATGATGTCTGCAAGGCGCATGGGTGTGATGTCGCGGATATTTATCGATCCAACACGATCTGGTCTGGTGGCATCAGGCCTGCCAGCTCGCGCAGAAGGCCCTCTACAACGCGAGATCGATCTGGACCGGGTGAGTGCGACTCTTCTCGTTTGTAGCGCTTCACAGCGGGGCTTTTACGGCGAGGAATCCGACGACTCGGGCGGGCAGCACCGGGATCAACCCGCACGCGGTATTCGATGAGGAATACATGCTCGTTGCGAGACTGATCGAAGCCCTGCTGGAGCTTGCGGATACGGGATTCGATCTTGTTAGGGAAACCCAGTGATCGATCTAACTGGGTCATCAACGAGGTGGGCTCTTTCATGCAAATGCTGGCCTGGTATTTAAGCCAGACCACCAGACCAGCCCTGCGGGTCTAGGTGTAATCCGATGCAGCGAAGAGAGGTGATGAAGACCACCCCCTAGTCATGTAGGTTTGCACCGCTAGGCGAAGAGCTTTGAAAGCTGTTGGGCGTGGCCTTCGAGAAAGTTTTTTTGAACATATTGATGTGCATTTTTTTGGGGATACGATCATCGAAACCCTGTTAAAAATGCTCACTACTGAACAAGCTGTAACACTCGCCAATGGCGTGATGGATGCCCTCGATGCCGCAGAGCTGAAAGTCATTCGGGACTACATCATCCCTACTGGACGAGCGGCTCGCATAGACCTCGACGCCTCCGCCAACGTCAATCTCTACGACAACGGAACTGTGTTGGTGCAAGGGCGAGACCGAGAGTATGTGAGATGGGTTCTGCGTGATTTCGTGAATAACCCGCCAGACTGATCCGGGGCTCTAAGCCATCGATTGAGCAGAACTGATCGCGGTTAGGTAGTTGTCTGCGCGAGGCAGCTAACTGCACGGTTTAACAGCCAAAATAGTGCGTTGCCCTCATCTGGCTGACGAACAACGCGAATCGCTTCCAGTGGCTGAATTGCAGATGGCGAGTCAGCTTAGCTCCGGCAAAGGCCAACCTTTCTCAAGGTATACCTGCTCGCCGTTGATTAACTTCGCAGCTATAAGGCCAATCAAAGCTGCCATGGCGAGCGCACCAATCGCTTCGTTGCGTGAACTCTTCTCATCAATAGCTGTGCTAAGTTGGCTAAAGATTGACAAAACAGCAAAGAATGAAAAAGCTAATTTAAAAATACCAACTAATAGCCCTAAAAAAATACTTCGATTATGCCGAATTGCGGCAACCACCGAAATTAGGGCTAAAGAAAGACCTATGGCGCCGAAAAAAAGTGCCCATAGGTAATTCGGCCGAGTAGAATCTAGTAAAGCGTGACAGATAAACAGACTAAGTCCAGAGCCAAAGGACAGCCTCATGTCTAATCCATTATAGAAGACAACAATTTTATTATTGCTACCAGCAATAATTAATACTAAAGCCACCACCATTAAAGACCAAAATATAATACTTATAGTTTCATGGCTTAGATTGGGCATTTTGGTATCGTAATCCTAATGTTGAGTTCACACAGAGCAGACTGTTACTTGGCCTATGCGCGGCTATTGATTGTGAATCAAGACTTGCTTTTAGCTAGGTAAATTTCGTTAGCAGGGACCCAGTATTTTGAAATAAATTCTTTCAAAATTCCCAATAACTCATTAGGAACGACTCTTGAGAAGGATCCTTCACTCCCGGACACATTAAAAGTGACAGATTTAGCTTTCAGAATAAAAGCAGCGTGTTTTGGACGCATCATTAGGGTTACGGTCTCAGTTACACCATCGTCAGTAGTTTGGCGGTCAAATCCATCAAGGCCTTCAGGAATTAGCGTATCACCGTCAACCTCAACAGATAAATCAGAGTCCTTTTTTATAAAGAGCCATTCTTTACCCGAATAAACAAGACCAAAAATAATAACGGGAGCATCATTAGCAACCTGCACGAAATAAGCGGAAACGCTAAGTCTCTGCGCACGGCCTATTCCGTCTTCAATTAGCTCCTGATGAAGAATAACAGTCGAGCCTTCATCATTAGAATCTACGGTGACCTTTAATTCCGACCGCTCTTTTTTTTCATTAATACTTTTACGCGACTTTTCGAGATTGGGCGTGTAATAGTCATTAATAAAAGTTTTAATATTCGCCACAACGTGCGACTTTAACTCCCGCTCTACACTGTTGTGGGAGCCACGCAATCGTAGTCTTAGGGATTGGGCTTTTGATAATTGATTAACTTCTGCTGGTGTAAGGGGGTATAACATTGCCTCACTAACCATTGCGTTTTCCATTACATCGTGCCTGTCATCACCTGCTCGGCACAAAGACATTTTTTCGCTTCCGACCAAAAAAGCCAGACTTTCGCCTTCTTCTTCAACAAAAATCCAATCTTGGCCGAAATATATTAGATAAATATAAAAATGTGGCGTTCTCTCATCATCATAAACATCACAATTTATCAACATTCGTAAATTCTTATCGCCTAATCGATCTCCAATTAAATCGCCAGGTAGTTTATAAGTGACACATTTTTCAAAATCGTTGCGTTTAGTCTCAACAGCAATTTTTTTTAATACTTGAGTTTTTGCTTGGGGAGTCGGAGAGGCAGTTTGCGGCTGCCATGAGGTCACGGGATCTGCAGCGCGCGTTTTATTAGCTTTAGGAGCGCCCAGAGCCGACATCAGATTGTCAAAAAGTCCCATTGTTATTCCTTATAGTTAACATGCCATTGAAAGTGCCGAATCGCTGCGAATCGTAGTGCTTAGTCTCTAATAGTCATGTTTTTCATAGTCTTTTTGCGACTATAACTTCGGTGGCCTTGAACAGACAAGGCCATGCCGAGATCACGCAAATCCCTCTACGAACCCGACTACAAGGTGCTGCTGGAGATGTTGAGCCAGAAGCGCGTTGAGGCCGAGGTTACGCAGGTGATGCTGTGTTCTCGCATTGGCACGAGCCAAAGCATGCTGTCCAAGCTGGAACGCGGCGTGGTTCGCATGGACATCACTGATTTGCTCGACTATCTCCATGGAATTGATGTTGATCCGGTTGAATTCATGGCTGAATACTTGACGCGAATCTGCTGGAAACCGATTGCACGTGATACGCAGCGGGCCAGCTAATCGCAACAGTTTTAACCGCTTTACATATGCAGGTCGGCCGATGTGGCGTTAATCCGATTGATCACATCGCTGTCAATGATCACGGAAAGTAGAGCAGGTGTGATCACGGAAAACTGAGCAGGGGCTTTGAAGCTTTTCAGCTCCGTTTCTTGAATCGATAGGACTCGTTTCCGGTTTCGATGATGTCGCAGCGAT
>JAUSQI010000046.1 GCA_030652575.1 Stagnimonas sp.
TTGGGGTCCTTGATCTGGCTGTAGAGCTTGCCGTCGCTGAAGGTGCCCGCCCCGCCCTCGCCGAACTGCACATTGCTTTCGGGGTTGAGAATGTTCTTGCGCCACAGCGCCCAGGTGTCCTTGGTGCGCTCGCGCACGGCGGTGCCGCGTTCGAGCACGATAGGCCGAAAGCCCATCTGCGCCAGCACCAGTGCGGCGAAAATGCCGCAAGGCCCGAAGCCGACGATGACGGGGCGATGCGCCATCGCAGGGGCGGTGTGCGTAACAAAGTGATAGTCGATGTCGGGCGCGGCATTGACGTTGCGGTCGTCGGCAAAGCGCTTGAGCACCGCTGGCTCGTCCGCCACATCGAGATCGACGGTGTAGACGAAGCAGAGATCGACCGACTTCTTGCGCGCGTCGTAGCTGCGCTTGAACACGGTGAAGCCCGCGAGCTGCGTGTCTTTCAATCCCAAGCGCTTGAGGATGGCCGGCCGCAGCGCCTCATCAGGGTGGTCGATGGGCAGCGAGAGTTCGGTGAGGCGGAGCATGGCTGTTGACGGCCTGGGTTCTGCACCCAGGAGCGTGTGAGGGAGACCTGACTATTATCCCGTCAGATCAGATTCAGTGCCTGATCGAGCCGCCCCACCGTCAGCACTTCGAGATCGAGCTTGCTCGACTTCCTCGGCCGGTTGGCCTCGGGGATGATGGCGCGCTTGAACCCGTGCTTGGCGGCTTCGATCAGCCGCTCCTCGCCGTTCTGCACCGGGCGGATTTCACCGGCCAGACCGACTTCACCGAACACGATCAGGTCGTTGGGTACCGGCCTGCCTCGGAAACTGCTGAGCGCTGCCAGCAGCAGCGGCAGATCGGCTGCGGTCTCGCTGATCTTCATGCCGCCGACGACATTGGCGAACACATCCTGATCGCCGAGTGCGATGCCGGCGTGACGATGCAGCACCGCCAGCAGCATGTGCAGGCGGTTGCTCTCCAACCCAAGAGTGACGCGGCGCGGATTGCCGAAAGGGGCGGCATCAACCAGCGCCTGCACCTCGACTAGCAGGGGGCGCGAGCCCTGGCGGGTGACGGTGATCACACTCCCAGGCACCGGCTGATCGTGGCGCGAGAGGAACAGTGCCGAAGGGTTGCTCACCTCCTTCAAGCCTGCATCGGTCATCGCGAACACGCCCAGTTCGTTCACCGCACCGAAGCGGTTCTTCACGGCGCGGATGATGCGGTAGCGGCTGCCCACGTCCTGCTCGAAATACAGCACGGTGTCGACCATGTGTTCGAGCACGCGCGGGCCGGCAATCGCGCCCTCCTTGGTGACGTGGCCGACCAGCACGATGGCGCAGCCGGTGCTCTTGGCGTAGCGCACCACTTGCGCTGCGGTCTCGCGCAGCTGGCTGACCGAGCCGGGCGCGGAGTCCAGCGACTCGGTATAGAGCGTCTGGATCGAATCGAGTACGACCAGGCCGGGCTTCTCGACGCTGAGCACGCTCAAAATCCGCTCGACGCTGGTCTCGGCCAGCACCGGCAGATCCAGCCGTGGCAGGCCGAGGCGCTTGGCGCGCAGATGCACCTGCGTCAGCGATTCTTCGCCGGTGATGTAGAGCGTCTTCAAACGCGACTGCACCCCCGCCAGCACTTGCAGCAGCAAGGTGGATTTGCCGATGCCCGGATCGCCGCCGATGAGGATGACCGAGCCCGCCACCACGCCGCCGCCCAGCACGCGATCCACCTCCGAAAGCTGGGTGGAAACCCGCGGTGTGTCTTCAGTCGCCACCGACTCCAAGAGCTGCACGCCGGTCGCACCGGCGAGGCCGGCCATGCCGCCGCTGCGCGTGCCACCACCCAGGCCGCGCGGCGCGGCGGTGATGGTCGCTTCCATCAGGGTGTTCCAGGCAGCGCATTCGCCGCACTGGCCGGCCCATTTGGGCGACTGGGCGCCGCAACTCTGGCAGATGTAGACGGTTTTCGGCTTGGCCATTCTGTGGACTTTTACAGGGGTCTTGGCGGATGTTTGGCCGCACTAAAAAAGGTAGTATCCGCGCCATTACAACGCAAAAGATCAAAGGGAGTTTCGGGTGAAAGACCGCATCTGGGCCAAGGACTGGTTTGTTGCCATTGCCTTTGCACTCATCTTCGCGATTCTGGCGTTCGGCGTGTTCTCCACCGGCTTCCAGGGGCTGGAGCGCGGCTTGTACGACAGCGGTGTGCGCGGGCGTGACGCCACACCTTCCGACCGCATTGCCATCATCGCCATCGACGACGATTCCATCGCCAACCTGGGCCGCTGGCCCTGGCCGCGTGCGCAGCAGGCGCAGCTCTTGGACAAGATCAACGCCGGCGGCCCCAAGGCCATCGTCAACACCGTGCTGTATCTGGAGCCGGAGCAGGATCGCAGCGCGCAGGCGACGGCCGATCTGCTGGCGTATCTCGACAAGTCGGCACTGACGCAGCAGATCCCGGTGGAAATCGAAACCTTCGGCATCATGCTGGACGATGCCGGGGCCAAAACCCCGCTGACCGCGAGCATTGCCAAGGCTTACAAGGAATCCGCCCTCGTTACCGGCTACGGGCAGGCCATCACCGAACTCAAGACGCGCATCGCCGCGCTGGGCAGCGCGGGCGGCACACCCGATACCGTGCTGGCCACCGCCGTGGCGCAAGGCAACCACACGCTGCTGCCGCTGCTGTTCACGCTCGGTCGCCCGCAGGGCCTGCCCGACCGGCCCTTGCCGGACACCGTGCAGCGCGACTCGCTGAACAATGTGGTCGACAACGCCGGTGCCCGCGGCAATGGCCATCTGCCCTTGCCCGCCACCTCGGTGGCCGTGCCGATCGGTGCGCTGATGAACACCACGGCAGCGGTCGGGCACCTCAACGCCACGCCGGATGTCGATGGCGCGGTGCGACAGGAGGCGCTGGTGCTGCATTACTTCGATGCGTTCTATCCCTCGATGGCACTGCGGGCGGCCGCCCTCTCGCTCAACCTCAAACCGGCCGACATCCAGGTGAAACTGGGTGAAGGCATCTCGATGGGCGGGCTGGAATTGCAGACCAACCCGCAGCTGATGCTCTACCCGCAGTTCTACGCCGACCGTGAGGGCATGCCCGCCTTCAAGACCGACTCGGCCTTCGATGTGATGGCCGGCAAGATTCCCGCCGAAAAATACAAGGACAAGATCGTGCTGATCGGCACCACCGCCGCCGGCACCGGCGAGAGCTTTGCCACGCCGGTGTCGTCGGCCACGGCACCGGTGGTGATGATGGCGCACTCGATTTCGAGCATTTTGCAGCAGCAGTATTTCGTGCGGCCCAGCTGGGGTCACTGGGTGGAGATCGCGGCGTTCCTGGTGGTGGCCGCGTTTCTGGCGCTGGCGGTACCGCGCCTCAGCGCGGGCCTCGCCGCCGCCGCGGTGCTGCTCATGGTGCTGGGTTTGCTGGCCACCGAATACGCGCTGCTGGCGAGTTCCGGGCTCTGGCTCAAGTTCGTGGTCACGGCGGTGTTCGCCGCCACCGGTTATGGCGTGATGCTGCTGAAGCGCTTCAACCTGGCGGAGAAACTCAAGTTCGCGAGCGAGACCGAATCGGCCGAGAGCAACAAGATGCTGGGCCTGGCCTTTCAGGGTCAGGGCCAGCTCGACATGGCCTTCGACAAGTTCAAGCGCGTCAAGCCGGTGGACGACAAGCTGCTCGACCTGCTCTACAACCTGGCGCTGGACTTCGAGCGCAAACGCCAGTTCAACAAGGCCGAGTCGGTCTACCAATACATCTTCGGCCAGAACAAGACGTTCAAGGATGTCGAGGTCAAGCTCAACCGCGCCAAGAAGCTCAGCGAGACCGTGATTCTGGGCGGCGGTGCGATGGGCTCCACCACGGCCGGCGGCACGATGATCATGGCCGGCGGCGGCACCGAGAAGCCGATGCTGGGCCGCTACCAGGTCGAGAAAGAACTCGGCAAGGGCGCGATGGGCGTGGTGTATCTGGGCAAGGACCCGAAGATCGGCCGCATGGTCGCCATCAAGACGATGGCGCTGTCGCAGGAGTTCGAGGCCGACGAGTTGCAGGACGTGAAGGACCGGTTCTTCCGCGAAGCCGAGACCGCTGGCCGCCTGAGCCACCCCAACATCGTCTCGATCTTCGACGCCGGTGAAGAACACGACCTCGCCTACATCGCGATGGAGTTCGTGAAGGGCGGCGACCTCACCCGCTACATCAAGCCGCACAACCTGCTGCCGGTGCCCGAAGTGCTGCGGCTGATGGCCGACGCCGCCGACGCACTCGACTACGCGCACGGCAATTCGGTGGTGCACCGCGACATCAAGCCCGCCAACATGATGCTGCTCGACGAGGGCAAGGTCATCAAGCTGATGGACTTCGGCATCGCCCGCATTGCCGACAGCAGCAAGACCAAGACCGGCATGGTGCTGGGCACCCCCAGCTACATGAGCCCCGAGCAGCTGGCCGGCAAGAAGGTGGATGGCCGCAGCGATCTGTTCTCGCTCGGCGTCACCCTGTATCAGCTGCTCACCGGCAGCCTGCCCTTCCAGGCTGATTCGATGGCCACGCTGATGTTCAAGATCGCCAACGAGACCCACGCCTCGCCCCTGATCGTGCGCCCCGACCTGCCGCCCGAGATGGCCGTGATCATCGACAAGGCGCTGACCAAGAACTACGAGCAACGCTATGCCCGCGGCAAGGACCTGGCCGGCGACCTGCGCGAAGTGATGCGCAAACTCCCGGCGTAGCGCAAGCTACCCGCACGCAGTCGCCACCATCCCACCTGCCCAACGCCTAAGCCCGTCCCCGACATGTCGCTCAAGGACAAAGTGTCCACCGCAATGCTCTCCGACATGGGGCGCGTGCGCACCAACAACGAAGACGCTGTGGCCGAAGACATGGGCCTGGGACTGCTGGTGCTCGCCGACGGCATGGGCGGCTACAACGCCGGCGAGATCGCCAGCGGCATCTCGATTGCCACCGTGCTCGATACCGCCCGCCGCGAATGGAAAACCCTGCCCAAGGGCGAGGTCGACGCCACGACCGGCTATACCCACGAGGCGCTGATGCTGCGCAATGCGGTGGAGACGGCGCACACCACGATCTATCACGTCAGCCAGAGCCAGCCGCAGTGCGCCGGCATGGGCACCACCGTGGTCACCTGCCTGCTGCACAACGACCGTCTCTCGATTGCCTACGTCGGCGACTCGCGACTGTACCGGCTGCGCCAGGGCCGCCTCGAACAGATCACCCGCGACCATTCGCTGCTCGAAGAGCTCATCGCCCGCGGCCACTACAGCCGCCCCGAGGCGATGAAGCTGGTGCGCAAGAACATCGTCACTCGTGCCCTGGGCGTGGAGCCTGAGGTGACCGTGGACATCATCGAAGAAACCGCTGAAGTCGGCGATGTGATCCTGCTCTGCTCCGACGGTTTGACCGACATGGTGGATGACGAAACCATCCGCCTGACGCTCGTCGAATATGCTGATAACCTCGAAGCGGCTGCAAAAAAACTCGTCGATACCGCCAACGAGCGGGGCGGCAAGGACAACGTTTCGGTCGTGCTGGCGCGGGTCAACGAAGGCTTCATGCGCAAGCAACGCTGGTTCGACCGTTTTGCGGATTGGTTTTAACAAACTCTCGAAGGGACACACGAGGAAGTCATGGGCAAGCTCATCATCACGGAATCCAGCGGCGCATCGCGCGAACTGGTGCTGGACAAAGAGCGCGTCAGCATCGGCCGCCATGCCGACAACGACATCTGCCTCAACGACAAGGCCGTATCGGGCCACCACGCCGTCATCATCACCATCCTCTCGGATTCCTTCCTCGAAGATCTCGACTCCACCAACGGCACACTGGTGAACGGCAAGCAGATTGCCAAACACCCCTTAAGCAACGGCGATACCGTCAACATCGGCCGCAACTCGCTGCGCTACGAAGGCGACCAGCAAGGCGGCGAAGACTTTGAAAAGACCATGATCCTGCGACCCTCGCAGGTTGCTGCCGCCATGGGCACGCCCGCCGCAAGCCCGACTGAGAACAAACCCCTCACCGGCCGCCTGCGGGTAGAAAGCGGCAGCAATGCCGGCCGCGAGCTGGAGCTGACCAAGGCGCTCACCACCATCGGCAAACCCGGCGTGCAAGTGGCCGCCATCACCAAGCGCTCGGACGGCTTCTACATCGTCCACGTCGGCGGCTCCGCCGGCGGCAAGCGCCCCTTGGTGAATGGCGCCGAGATTGACCAACAGGCCCGCAAGCTGAGCGCCAACGACATCATCGAACTGGCCGGCACGCAGATGCGGTTTCTACTCGCCTGAGCGCAAGAAGCAACCAGATCAAAAAAGCCGACTTGAGTCGGCTTTTTTGATTGAAGTGCGCTGTGAAGGCAAGCTCAACGTCTTGAATTAAGCCGCGCCGCGAAGCGGCGTCGGCTT
>JAUSQI010000066.1 GCA_030652575.1 Stagnimonas sp.
CAGCCCACGGTGGTGCGCGGCTTTTCGAAGTACACCCGCATCACGATCAGCAGTTCCTTGTCGAGCTTCTCGCGCGCATGGGCGAGCTTGTCGGCGTATTCGAGCGCGGCGGCCGTGTCGTGGATCGAGCAGGGGCCGACGATCACCAGCAGGCGGTCATCCGTGCCATTGAGCACGTTCTGTATCGCCAGGCGGGTGCGCGCCACGGTGTTGGCGGCGGCTTCGAGCAGCGGCAGTTCGGCCTGCACCTGGGCAGGCGTGGCGACCGGGCTGACAGAGGCGATGCGAAGATTTTCGGTGACGAGTTTCATGAGCAATTCAACACAGCCGCACGGCGCGGCGGGCGATGATAGCGACTGCGCCCGCTGCTGGCCTATCGCCAGAAGTGCGGCGGCTGATAGCCTTTGGTAATTCGACCCTGGAGTTCATGGATGCGCCTTCGCCTCTGTTTCGCCCTTGCTGCATTTGCGGTTGCCACCACCGCACAGGCTCAGGGCTTCGAGACCTTCAACCAATCCAGCGTCGCGCGTGCCTCCGCACTGCCGGGCCTGGGCCAGGGCGCGGTGGTGCCCAAAGGCGAGTCGATCAACAGCGTCACGCTGGACTGGAGCAACGAGTTCTTCGTGCAGGGCAATGCCCGCGAAGACCTGACGCTGGACGGCGAATCCCAGCGCGTGGCGCTGCGCTACCGCGCCGGCATCGCGCCAGTGTTCGGCCATGCGCTGGAGTGGTCGCTGGAAGTGCCGCTGCTGTTCACCGGCGGCGGTGTGATGGACTCCGGCATCGAGAGCTGGCACGACACCTTCGGCCTGCCCAATGCCAACCGCGGCGACGTGCCGCAGGATCGCTACCGCCTGCGCTACGTGCGCGATGGCGTGACGCTGCTGGACATCAACAAGGGCGACTCCGGCTTTGCCGATGTGCGCCTGGGCCTCGGTCTTGCGCTCAGCGAGCGCTTCACGCTGCGCGGCCTGCTGCAACTGCCCACGGGCGACAAGGATCAACTCACCGGCGGCCACACCGGCGGCGCACTGTGGGTGGACTACTCCCTGCCGCTCACCGAATCGCGCCGCGCGGCGCTGCTGCTCTCCGGCGGCGTCAGTGCCGCCACCACCGACGGCCCGCTGGCGGACTTGCAGCAGCCGGTGGTGGGCCTCGCCGGTGCGGTGCTGATCGTGCCGATCTACGGCGCGCTCGACGGCGTGGTGCAGGTCAATGCCCACAGCAAGCTCTACAAAAGCTCAAGCCTCGATCCGCTGTCCCGCGTCGGCGCGCCGCTGGCCTTTGGCTTGCGGCTGCCTTACCAGCACTTCGTGTTCGATCTCGCCGTGCTGGAAGACCCTAGCGTGAATGCCTCGCCCGACTTCGGCATTCTGTTCGGCATCAAGGTCAAGGCGTACTAAGTCGCGTCGGGCGTAAACGGCACCACGGAAAGAAAGCTGCCGCGATAGCCGTAGCTGCCGTGGTGGGTCACCACGCTCTCGACGTCCATCCAGATCTCGCCGCCGCAGCCCTGGGTCCAGCGGTGGCAGAAGGCGTAGTCCTCGCTCAGATAGCGGCGCGACACCGGGTGGTGCAGGGTGTCGAAAAAGCCCCAGAAATTGCCGCGCGTGAACGCGTTGTCGTAACCGGCAATGTCGTTCTCGTAGCGCAGCTCGGGATACTTGGCAGCGAGCGCCGTCAGCACATCGCGACGGATCAGCAGGATGCCGGTGCCGCATTTGCTCACCCGCACGAAACCCTGCGTGACCGGGATGCGATCCTGCGCGGCGAGGTCTTCGTCGATGAGATTGAGCGCGTAGTCGAGGCCGGCCTGTGCCAGGTTTTCCGGCGGCTGGCCGGCGAGGGCGGCGGCGTGCACGCGCGGCCAGTCGATGCCCTTCTTGGCATACGCGCCGCCGATCAGGGGCTTGTCGAACGCCAGCATGCGCAGGATGCCGCGCGGGTCGAAGCCGATGTCGGCGTCGATGAACAGCAGATGCGTCAGTTCGGGTCGCCCCAGAAACTCCGCTACCAGCGTGTTGCGGCCGCGTGGGATCAGGCTTTCCTGCGACAGGATTTTGAGAGTGATGGCGATGCCGCTGCCGCGCGCCAGTTCGGCAAAGCGCAGCAGGGCCTCCATGAACACCGTCGTCACCTGCCCGCCGTACGCGGGCAGGGCGATCATCAAGGCCGGCTGGCTCACGGGGTCGCGGGCCTCACGAGCGCGGCCGCGCGCCGTTGCAGGTAGCGGTCGCGCAGCTCGGTCTGGCGGCTCTTCATCGGCACCGCGCGGCCGGCGGCGTAGACCTGCACGGCGGTGGTGGTGGCCTCCAGCGGGTCGCCGTCCCACACCACGAAGCTGGCCTGCTTGCCGACTTCGAGCGTGCCCAGCGTCGAGTCCAGGCCGTAGATGGCGGCGGGGTTGAAGGTGACCGCGGCCAGCGCCGCATTCCAGGGCAGCCCGTGTGCGACGGCGTTGCCGGCGAGCTGGCGGATGTTGCGGCTGTTGTGGCTGCCGTTGCCGCTGCCTTCGCTGGAAAACGCGATGCGCACGCCGGCCTTGGCGAGGATGGCGGCGGCATCGGCGCGCGCGGCCAGCGACTCGAAATGCGTTGGCAGGTTGAGCGTCGGGTCGAGAATCACCGGCACCTGTTTAGCCGCCAGCTCCTTGGCCACCAGATGCGCCTCGGCACCGCCGTGGATGATGAGCTTGAAGCCGTAGTCCTCGGCCAGCTGCAGCAGCGCGTGGATGTCGGCGGCGCTGTTGACGTCCGCCACCAGCGGCATCTCGCCGGCGAGCACGGGCTTCAGTGCTGCGGCATCCAGCGCGCCGAGCTGTGCCGGGCGCTGCACCGGGCTGCTGCTGCCGAGCTGGCGTACTTCCTCGAAGGCTTCGCGCAGCGCCAGCAGCAGGGCGGGGCGGCCGCCCTTGACGCGCGCCGCGCCGCCTTCGCCCAGCACCACGAACATCGCCGCCTGCGGCTTGGCCACGAAGCTGTCGAGCGTGCCCAGGCTGACGACCGCGCCGCGGCCCTCGAACAGCGGGCCTTCGGGGCCGGAGCTGGGGGCCGCCATCGCGTAGGTGATGCCCTCGATGCGATTCACCGGGATCAGCACCGAACGCGGGTTGAGGCCATCGACCACATCGAGTGCGGCGGAGTAGCGCGGGTTGTTGCTGCCGCTGTTGACGCTTTCCTCCACGCCGCTGATTTCTTCCAGCCCCAGATGCGTGTAGGCGTCGAACAGGCCCGGCGTGATGACCGCGCCCTTGGTGTCGATCACGGTCGCATCGGGCGGGATGGCGACCTCGGGGCCGACGGCCTCGATGGCGTCGTTGCGGATCAGCAGCGTGGCGTTTTCGAGCGTGCCGACGGCGCTCAGGGTGTGGATGCGCGCGTGCGTCAGCGCCACCGTGGCGGCATGCGCCGGGGCATACGCGAGTGCGGCGCAGAGCAGGACGAGAGTGCGGGTCATGGCTGGGCCTCCTTCGCGGCCGCCGTTTCAGGGGGTTCGAGGCCCAGCAGGAAATCGCTCTGCGGCAGCGTCTTCACACTGCGGTCGTAGCGCACCACGCCGTCGATCAGCACGACGTCGGCGAGCGCGTAGCTCGAAAACGGCGTGCCGTTCCAGATCACCACGTCGCCGTTCTTGCCGGCCTCCAGCGTGCCGGTCTTGTCGAGGATGCCGATCGCCTTGGCCGGGTTGGCGGTGACCCAGGCGATGGCCTCGGCATCGCTGATGGTCAAGCCCATGCGCCGTCCCGCCGTCATCGCCTTGGCGGCTTCCTGGTTCAATCGCTGGATGCCGTAGGGGTCGTCTGAATGCACGATGGCACAGCTTTTCAGGGCCTTGCCTTCGTCATCCTTGCCGCGTCCGGCGTCGACCAGCGCGATGTTCTCGCGGATGCCGTCGAAGGCTTCGAGCTTGAAGCCCCACCAGTCGGCCCAGAGGGCGGCGCAGGTGCCGGTCTGCGCCAGCTGGTCGGCGATCTTGTAGGCCTCCACCGCGTGGTGGAAGGCGCTGATCTTGTAGCCGAACTCCTTCGCGACATCGAGCATGGTGGCCATCTCGTCGGCGCGGTAGCAGTGGTTCTGCACCAGGATTTCGCCCTTGAGCACACCCACCAGGGTTTCCATCGCGAGGTCGCGCTCTTCGACCGAGCCGGCCTCCATCTTCTTCTGGTAGGCCTTGGCCTTGGCGAACGCCGCGCGCGTGCCGGCGATGTTGCCCATGCGGGTCGAGGGCGCGCGCTTGCCGCCGAGCCCGTAGACGCGCTTGGGGTTTTCGCCGCAGGCCATCTTCATCGACTGCGGCGCACCGGGAAACTTCATTTCCTGATACGTCACCGCCGGCACGTTCTTGAGCACCACCGCGCGGCCGCCGATGAGGTTGGCGGAGCCGGGCAGGATCAGCAGGCTGGTGATGCCGCCTGCACGGGCGGCCTCGAAGCCCGGGTCCTGCGGCCACACCGAATGCTCGCTCCAGACCTCCGCCGTGGTCGGCGCGGTCGCCTCGTTGCCGTCGCTGTGCGCCCAGACTTCGGGGCTGGGATACACGCCGAGGTGCGAGTGCGCGTCGATCAGGCCCGGGGTGACGTAGCGGCCCTTGGCGTCGATGATCTTCGCACCCGGCACGGTGCCGGCATCCTTGCGCACGGCGCTGATCTTGCCGTCCTGGATCAGCACGTCGGCGTCGTCGAGCTGCACGCCGGTGCCGGTGAGCACCGTGGCGTGCTGGATGAGGATGGGCGCCGTCGCGGGTGCCACATAGGTGCTCGCGAAGGGCGCGGCGGTGTCTTCCGCCGTTTTCGATTTGCAGCCTGCCAGCGTGCCTGCCACCAGCACGAGGGTCAGGGTGATGCGGAGTTGTGGCGTCATGTCGCCTCCCAGCGATATTTCATTTGAAGACTATGCCCGATCCAAAACCCGTGCCGTTTGCATCCAGCGGCTTTGCGCGCGTGCCAGCCACGGCGTGTAGCCCGCCGCACCGGAGGCGGTAATGAGTTGCCCCAGCCGCGCAATACCTGCCTGTGCGCGGGTGGCATCCAGCGTGTCGTCCGGCAGCGCCAGCAGCACCAGCCAGGCGTTGATCTCCCATACCTGCGAGGCCGAGCGCTGGGCGCTGGCGATGGCCGCCTCCGCCGTGCGCAGCGCGGCCTCGTACTGCCCTGCACTTTCGTAGGCTTGGGCCAGTGCCGCGAGGTGATTGGCCTCGAACTGGTGCGCCAGGCCGCCGGGCGCGCACAGCGGTGTGAGGTTTTCGAGCAGCGGGATGGCTTCGGCGGCGCGGTGCGACAGGCACAGCGCCAGTGCCTGCGCACGGCCGGCAATGGCCTGGAAGTACGCGCTGCCGCTCTGCTGCGCCAGCTCGACGGCGCGCCGGCCGTGGTGCAGCACGTCGCGGCCGTCGTGGTCGAACCAGGCGAGGTCGACCATGAAGGCGTGCATCCAGCTGGTGTTGCGGCCCTCGCGCTGGGCGTAGTCCAGTGCGAGGGCAAGGTGCTCGCGGGCGCGCGGCAGGTCGCCAAGCCAGGCCAGCATCAGGGCATGGAAGGCGCGCGAGACGAAGTTTTCCTCGCCGATCGGTTCGCGCCGCCACAGACCCTCATCCGCTTCGTCCACCAGGGCGATGCCTTCGCGCGGCAGGCCCGCGGAGAAATGGCTGATGAGGATCGCGAGGCGAAAGCGCTGCACCATCGCCGCCTGTCTGTTCGCCAGACACAGCCGCACCGCCTCGGTGTGCAGGCGCACGGCGCCGAGGGCATCGCTGCGGTGCAGCGCCTCGTTGCCATAGCTGATGGTCAGCTCTGCCACGCCGGCCATATCGCCCGCGCCGATGGCCATGGCGCGGCCCTCGGCATAGGCGCGCTCGACATCCGCCGGCGGCACCGGCGTGAATTGCGCCATGCGGATCAACCCGGCGCGGGCGGCGATGCGCAGCTGCTGCACGGGCGCACTGTCGGGTGCGCGGTCGAGATGCACCAGTGCGAGCTGCGCCTGTGTGATGGTGATGCCCATGTCGCGGGTGCTGGCCCAGCGCGCCGCGTGCAGGTTCCACTCCCCGGCCCTGGCCCATTCGCCGGCCTGCTGCCAGTGATGGGCGATGCGCACCGGGGCCGCGCTGCCGGTGGTGCCGATGGGATGCTGTGCTGCCAGCAACTGCGCCATGCGCGCATGGCTCCTGGCGCGTTGCGATTCCAGCTGCAGGCCATCGGTCACTTCGCGCATCAGCGGGTGGCGAAAGTCGTATTCGACGCCACTCGGCGCGCTGCACAGAAAGCCGGCGGCATCGAGCCGGCGCAGCGCGGCGGCGCAGACCTCCGGGGCGCGCTCGACCAGTGTGGCGAGCAGGGCGGGAGTGAACGCCTCACCCATCACGGCGGCGCTTTGCAGCAGGGCTTTATCGTCGGCCGGCAGGCGGTCGATGCGCGCGGCCAGCAAGGCGTGCACGGTATCGGGGATCGGCCACTGGTCGATGGCGCTCGCCAGCTGGTAGTGGCCCGGCGTGCCCTGCAAATGGCCGGCATCGGCGAGGGCCTGCACGGCTTCTTCGACAAAAAACGGGTTGCCGCCGGCGCGTGCGCCGATCTCGGCGGCAAGGCTCGCGACACTCGCGTCGCCACCCAGCCGGGTGCGGGCGAGTTGGCTGAGCTGGGGCGCATCGAGGGCGGTGACGGCGATGCGTGCATCGAGCACCGGTGCGAGCCAGGCGTCGGGATATTCAGGCCGGTGATTGAGCAGCAGCAGTGCTCGGTGCCCGCGTACCGATTGCGCCAGAGCCTGTAGGAGCTCCTCGCTGGCGGCATCGAGAAAATGCAGGTCTTCGATCAGCAGCGCCAAGGGCTGTTCGCGCGGGCAGGGCAGGAAGTGCGCGAGCAGTTCGAACAGCTTGGCGCGTGTGAGCGTGGTCTGATCGGGGGCTGCGTCACTGGCCTCGCCTGCGCCGAGAAAATCGAAGATGGCGGGCAGGGCGGCGGCGTGCTCGGGGTGTTCGAGCAGCAGCGTGCCGGCGACGAGTCGACGGATCTCGGCCGGGTTGCTGCGGCCCTCCAGCCCCAATCGTGACAGCGCGAGCGCCCGCACGGGATGCAGCGGCAGTGCGGCTGCATACGGCACGCCGGTGGCGCGATGCACCTCGAAGCCGCCCTCGCGACAGGCTTGCAGAAACTCGTGGCAGAGCCGCGACTTGCCGATGCCCGCCTCGCCGACCACAGCCACCACTTGACCCTCGCCGCCGCGCACCTTGTCGAGCGCGGCGAGCAGCGTCGCGGTCTCGGCCTCGCGGCCGATGAAAGGCGAGCTGCCGCGCGCCAGCGAGCGATCGAGCCGGGTGCTGATGGGGCCGATGCCTTCGAGATCGAACACCTCCACCGCCTCGTCGATGCCGTCCACCTGCATGCGGCCGAGGCTGCGCAGCGCGAAATAGCCTTCGACCAGTCGCGCGGTTTCGCGGCTCAGATACACGCGGCCGGGTTCGCAGATGTGTTCCATGCGCGCGGCGAGATTCACCGTGTGGCCCTGCGCGGTGTAGTCCATGCGCAGGTCGTCGCCAATGGTGCCGACGATGACTTCGCCACTGTTCAAGCCAACCCGCAGCGTGAGGTTGAGACCTTGCGAGAGGCGCAGCTCGTCGGCAAAGCGACGCAGTTCGCGCTGCATTTCGAGCGCTGCGAAGCAGGCGCGCTGGGCGTGGTCTTCGAGTGCCAGCGGCGCGCCGAACAGCGCCATGATGCCGTCGCCGGTGTACTGGTTGATCGTGCCCTCGTAGCGATGTATGGCGCTGCCGAGCAGGCCGAAAAAGCGATCCAGAATGTGATGCCAGGCCTCGGCACCTGCCTGCTGGGCCAGACGTGTCGAGCCCTTGATGTCGCAAAACAGTACGGTGACGCGCTTTTTCTCGCCGCGCAGGGCACTGCGTTCCTTGAGGATGCGTTCCGCCAGATGCCGTGGTGTGTAGCTCGGGCGGGCGGGCGCGGAAGTCGCGCCTTCCAGCCGCGCACCGCACTGATTGCAGAAGCGGGCGGCTTCGGGGTTGTCGGCAGCGCAGGTGGGGCAGGCCGTCATTTTTGGTTCTGGTTTCTCCTGTTCGGATGATATGCCCGGCTTGCACAGCTGAACCGATAAAATCCGCCTTCCCATGGCCCGCTCTACTCCACCCGATCTATCACCCGCATTGACTGCGGGCCTCAAGGCCCTGCGTCTGCCGCTGGAATACGCACCGCGCCTGCTCGCTTTCCAGACCGAGCTGGAGAAGTGGAACTTCACCTACAACCTCACCGCCATCCGCGACCCGAGAGAGATGGTGACGCGGCATCTGCTCGATTCACTCGCCGTGCTGCCGCTGCTAAGGCGAGAAGCGGGGTCGGGGTATGGGGGGCAGGGTATGGGGGCAGTTTCCCCATCCCCCATCCCCCATCCCCCGTCCCCGCTGTTGAAGATTCTCGACGTCGGCGCGGGTGCCGGTCTGCCCTGCATCCCGCTGGCTATTGTCGCGCCCGAATTGCACCTGAGCGGCATCGACAGCGTCGGCAAGAAGGTGCGCTTCATGCGCCACGCACAGCGCACCTTGGGCCTCACCAACTTCGAGCCGCTGGAAGGCCGCGTCGAGGACCTGCCCGCGACGCTGCAATTCGACACCATCACCAGCCGCGCCTTTGCCAGCCTGGCCGATTTCTTCAGGCTGACGCGGCATTTGCTGGCCGCCGATGGGCAGTGGGTGGCGATGAAGGGCAAACTAGACGCACAAGAACAGGCTGACATCCCCGCGGATGTCGAGATCGTCGAAGTGCGCGCGCTGCGTGTGCCGGGACTCAACGAAGCGCGACACGCCGTGATCGCTAGGGTAAAAAAGTGACCAAGATCATCGCAGTCGCCAACCAGAAGGGCGGGGTCGGCAAGACCACCACCGCCGTCAATCTCGCCGCCAGCCTCGCCGCCGCCAAGCGCCGCGTGCTGCTGGTGGACCTCGACTCGCAGGGCAATGCGACGATGGGCGTGGGCATCGACAAGAACAGCCTGCAACTCACGGCGCGCGACGTGCTGCTGGAAAAAGCAACGCCCGCGCAGACCATCCACCACCTGCCCGACAGCAACCTCTGGGTGCTGCCCGCCAACGGCGACATGACCGAGGCCGAGATCAAGCTGCGCGAGATGCCGGTGGGCGATTTCGCGCTCAAGGGCGTGCTCGCCGACATCGCCGACCAGTTCGATTACGTGTTGATCGACTGCCCGCCGGCGCTGAGCAAGCTGACTGTGAACGCGCTGGTGGCCGCCGACGGCGTGCTGATCCCCATGCAGTGCGAGTACTACGCACTGGAAGGGCTGGCCGCGCTGAGCGACACCATTGGCAAGATTCGCAAGGCGATCAACGCGACGCTTACGATCGAAGGTGTGCTGCGGACCATGTTCGACCCGCGCAACAATCTCTCCAACGATGTCTCGGCCCAGCTGATCCAGCACTACGGCGACAAGGTCTATCGCACGGTGATCCCGCGCAATGTGCGTCTCGCCGAAGCGCCCAGTTTCGGTCAGCCAATCATCAGCTACGACCCGCAGTCCGCCGGGGCCAAGGCTTACCTCGCACTGGCTGGCGAAGTGCTGCGGCGGCATGATGGCGGCCAACTCAAGTTGGGTCAGGACTAAGCATGTCGGTGAAGAAAAGAGGATTGGGGCGCGGACTCGATGCCCTGCTGGGTTCAGCATCGCCTGCTACCGAGACCGATTCCGGCGACGCGTTGCAGGAGTTGCCGCTGGGCCAGCTAGTCGCGGGCAAACACCAGCCGCGTCGGTATTTCGATGAGGCCGCACTCGCCGAGCTGACCGCGTCCATCAAGGTGCAGGGCGTGGTGCAGCCGATCATCGCGCGGCAGCTGAGTGTCGATCACTACGAGATCGTCGCTGGCGAGCGCCGCTGGCGTGCGGCACAGGCAGCGGGCCTCAGCACCATTCCGGTCGTCATCCGCCAGCTCGACGAGCGTTCGGCGATGGCGATCGCGCTGGTGGAGAACATCCAGCGCGCCGACTTGAACGCCCTCGAAGAAGCGGAGGCGCTGAAGAAGCTCGTGGACGAATGCGGTCTCACGCACGAGGCCTGCGCGGTCGCCGTCGGCAAGTCGCGTGCGGCAGTGAGCAACCTGCTGCGCCTGATGGACCTCGAAGCCGAGCCGCAGGCTCTGTTGCGCAACGGGCAGCTTTCGTTCGGTCACGCCAAGGTGCTGCTGGGGGTCGAAGGGCCGAGGCAGATCCAGCTCGCCAAGCTGGTGGTGCAGCAGCAGTTTTCGGTGCGCCAGCTGGAGGCGATGATTCACGCGGAGCCGCGCAGCAACGCGCAAAAAGCCGCTGCGCCCGCGCCGCTCGAAATGGAGCTGGCCAGCAGATGGGGCGTGGGCGTGAAGCTCAAGCAATCCGGCAAGGGTGCGGGCACGCTGACGTTTGCATTCAAGTCCAAGAGTGATCTCGACCGCGTGCTTGCGGCGCTGCGCTAACCTGAAAAAACCATGACGACTGCCCTGATTACCGGTGCCTCCAGCGGCATCGGCTCCACTTTTGCCGAGGTGCTGGCAGAGCGCGGCCATGACCTGATTCTGGTCGCCCGCAGCAAGGACAAGCTCGATGCCCTGGCATCGAGCATCAGCGCTGCCACCGGCCGCATGGTGACCGTCATCACCGCCGATCTCGGGCAGCCCAGCGGCGGCAGTGCGCTGGCGCAAAAGGTCGCCAGCCTCAAGCTGGAGGTCGATCTGCTGGTCAACAACGCCGGCTTCGGTGCTGCCGGAGCCTTTGCGAAGCAGAGTGCGACGCGCGACGCCGAGATGATCGCGCTCAACTGCGCGGCCGTGGTCGATCTCGCCCACGCCTTTCTGCCCGCCATGCTCGCGCGCAACAGCGGCGGGATTCTCAACGTCGCCTCGGTCGCCGGCTTTCAGCCCATGCCCTATATGGCGATCTACGGCGCGACCAAGTCATTCGTACTGTCGTTCACCGAAGGGCTGTGGGCCGAGTTGCGCGGCACGGGCGTTAAGGTCACTGCGCTCTGCCCCGGGCCGGTGGATACGCCGTTTTTCGAGGCGACCGGTACGCCCAAGCTGCGCAAAACCGTGCCCAAGGGCCTGATGATGCAGCCCCGTCCGGTGGTGGAGGCTGCACTCGCCGCGCTCGAAGCGGGCCGCCCGGTCTGTGTGCCCGGCGCGCCCAACAAGGCCTTGGCGCAGTTGCCGCGCCTGCTGCCGCGCGCTTTCATGGCCAGCATGACCGCCAAGATCATGGGGCGCTGACCTAAGCTTGATCCTCAACGGTTTTCATCCTGCCCGCATTGGCTGGGATTCGCTCGCATTTACTTGAATGTGACCTCTCGGCCGATTACACTCCGCCGCCGCGTCAGGGGCATGGGTATCAACAGGTCGCCTCGGGATTGACTGATGAATGTTCGCTTCGTCATCAAACAGTCCATCGCACCGTTTATCGTCGCCGCGGCATTGGGTTTGGGTTTCTGGGTTTTTGCAGGCTTCGCGTCCGCCAAAAGCGTGTTTTGCGGAGGCCTGCTGGTCGCAGTGGCCTTGTTGGTGTCCGGTGGGTTTTTCGCCCGGATGCGTGTCAGTAGTGCCGGTGCGGTGTTGTTGCGGCTGGCAGTGTCATCAGCGTTGAAGTGGTTGATCTTGATGGGCGGTGCCGCAGTGGCGCTGACACAGGGTGGAGTGGTTCCGGCACCGTTTACCTTCGGGGTAATTGCCGGGCTCGTCTCCACCGTCTTTAATTTGGCAAGCAATTCCAGTACCAGGGAAGCCTCTTAACGTGAGCAGCGAAGCAGCGGAAGCCGGAGGCGGTGGCCTCACCGAATACATCCAGCATCATTTGCAGCACAACGTGCAGCAGATCGCCGGGTACTCGTTCAACATCGATTCGCTGATTGTCGGCTTCGCCACCGGCATGCTGGTGTTGCTGTTCTTCTGGAGTGTGGCGCGCAAGGCGACCTCCGGCGTGCCGACCAAGACCCAGGCTTTCGTCGAGCTCGCCATCGAGTTCGTCGATGGTCAGGTGAAAGACAGCTTCACCGGCGATCGCCGCTTCATCGCGCCGCTCGCGCTCACCATCTTCCTCTGGGTGTTCGTGATGAATGCCATGGATCTGCTGCCGCTCGACCTCATCGCCGGCATCGTGCATCACACCGCAGGCCCGGAAGCCGCGCATCACTTCTACTTCCGCGCCGTGCCGACCGCCGACATCAACACCACGTTCGCGATGGCGCTGGTGATCTTCGCGCTCATCATCTACTACTCGATCAAGGTCAAAGGCGGCTTGGGCTTCGTCGCCGAGTTGTTCACCGCGCCGTTCCACGCGCACGGCATCGTCGGCAAGATCCTGCTGGCCGTCCCCAATTTCTTCTTGAACGTTGTCGAATACCTCGCCAAGCCGGTGTCACTCGGCATGCGACTGTTCGGCAACATGTATGCGGGCGAGCT
>JAUSQI010000067.1 GCA_030652575.1 Stagnimonas sp.
CAGGCCATCACCAGCGCCGGCACCGGCTGCCAGGCGGCACTCGATGCAGAGCGCTACCTCGACAAACTCGGCGAGCACTGAGGTTTTCGCCCGCAGCGTCCAATAGCGCGTTGCGGGCGTAATCGCGTACGCTTGTTGCCGGGGTCACAAAGAAAAATCGCATGAAAATGAAACTGTTCAGTTCAAAGACTTCGCCTTTCGTGCGCAAGGTCCGCGTCACCATTCTCGAACTCGGCCTTGAAGGCCTGGTGGAAGAAGTCTTCACCGATTGGTCGGCCGACGAGCCCGCATTCCTCGCCGCCAATCCTCTGGGGCAGATCCCGGCACTGATCTCTGAAAAGGGCGAAGCCTTGCCCGGCTCGGACCTCATCATCGAATACTTGCAGACGCGCGGCGGCACCTTGACCTCGCTGCCCCGTGGCAGCGCGCGATGGGCCAAGCTCAAGCGCCTTAATCTCGCCGACGGCCTGCTGGAGGCGGCGGTGTCGATGCTGCTGGAGTCGCGCCGGCCGGAAGGCGAGCGCTCGCTGAGCTGGACGAGCCGCAAGCAGTCCGCCATCGAACGCAGCCTGGACGCCCTCGAAGCGGAAGCCGCGGAACTGCTCGCCGACGTGCCCAGCGTGGTGGAGATTGCTGTCGGCTGCGCACTGGGGTATCTCGATTTTCGCTTCACGGCGCTCGATTGGCGCAGCAGCCGCCCGGCGCTGACCGCGTGGTATGCCGTGTTCGCCGAACGCGACTCGATGGCGAAGACTGCCCCGATTGCATGAGAGCTGCGGCGGCGGCACTGGTGCTGGCCGTCCTCCTGGTCGGCTGCGCCAGTCGAGCGCCGTCGGGGGAGTCGATCGAGGTGCCTGCACGCGATCGCACCGGCGCACAGCCCCCTGATCAGCCGCTGTTTCGCGGTGACCGCGATCAGGTGGTGATGACCGCCTTCGCCCAGGTCGGCAAACCCTATCGCTACGGTGGCAATGGGCCCGATTCGTTCGACTGCTCTGGTCTGGTGCGCTACGCCTATGCGGCAGGTGGTGCAAAAACACCGCGCACCACGGCGACGCTGTTTGCCAGCGGCCAGGCGATTGCACTCGACGATGCCGAACCCGGCGATCTGCTGTTCTATCGTCTGGACCCTGCCCGCAGCAGCCCAAGCCATGTGGTGTTTTATCTCGGCGAAGGCGAGGGCATCCATGCGCCGTCCAGCGGCGGTGCGATCCGCATCGTGCGCACGGGCATCCCCTATTTTTCGCAACGCTTCGCTGGCGCGCGTCGCCTCATCGACTAGCATTTTGTTGGCTGCCCGAAAGGGGCAAGTGGTATCTTGAGGCCTCGCTAAACCCAAAAGAGAATTGCAATGTCGGAGGCGGTCAGCCCCAATCTTTTCGCCAGTCTGGTGCCGCTCAACGCACTCAAGGCCGAAAGCCAGGCCACGCTTGCCAAAAAGGCGACGCTGATCGACGCGCCGCTCGGCCAGACACTGTTCCGCATTGGTGAAGAAGCCGCCGCTGCGTTGTTCGTGCTGCAAGGCGCCGTGCAGCTCGAAGACGCACAGGGCAAGGTGCTTGCCATCGTGCGTGCCGGCGAGCCCGGTGCAGCGCACCGGCTTGCGCACCAGGCCCCGCGCAAGGTGTCTGCCAAGGTGATCGAGGCCGCGCGTATCCTCGCCGTGGACGCCAGCCTGCTCGATGTGATGCTCACCTGGGATCAGACCGGCGCCTTCGAGGTGGATGAACTCAGCGCCGACGACGACACCAGCGGCGACTGGATGGCGCGCCTGCTGCAAATGCCCACCTTTCAGGCCGTGCCGCCCGCCAACCTGCAAGCCATGTTCATGCGCATGGAACAGGTCAACTACGAGGCCGGCCATGTCGTCGTCAAACAAGGCGACGTCGGCGACTATTTTTATGTGGTGATGGAAGGCCGCTGCGTGGTGACGCGCGAAGTGCCCAACCAGAAACCCGTGCGGCTGGCCGAGCTGGAGGCCGGTTCCTGCTTCGGTGAAGAAGCGCTGATCTCAGAGAGCCCGCGCAACGCCACCGTCACCCTGCTCACCTACGGCAAGCTGACGCGGCTGGCCAAGGCCGACTTCCGCTCACTGCTCAACGAACCACTCGCACGCAAGATCAGCTTTGCCGAAGCCAAGCGCCAGATCGACAGCGGCCAGGCCAAATGGCTGGATGTACGCATGCCTTCGGAAGTGCTGGCATCGCTGTTGCCGGGTGCGATCAACATCCCGCTGTTCATGCTGCGCATGAAACTCAGCCTGCTCGACCCCAACATGCGCTACATCGTGGTCTGCGATTCGGGCCGCCGCTCGTCCGTCGCGGTGTTCGTGCTGAGCCAGAAAGGCTACGACGTCTCGATGCTCGATGGTGGTATTCCCAAGTAACTCCGACGCTACATGGTGTGCGTGGGTCGGTCAGCACCCAGCGCACCGGCCAGCGCAGCTTCGATCTTCTTCTGCGTCGCACCCGTATCCTGCGGCGAAAACTGCACACCGATACCCTGCTGGCGCTTGTTCTGCGCGCCCTTCGGCGTGACCCAGACCACCTTGCCCGCAACCGGCAGGCGCTCGGCAGAATCCATCAAGGTGAGCAGGATGAAAACCTCGTCGCCCAGCTTGTAGGATTTTTCGGTGGGGATGAACAAGCCGCCGTTCTTGATAAAGGGCATGTACGCCACGTAGAGCGCGCTCTTGTCCTTGATGTTGAGGGTAAGGATGCCGGGTTGGCCGCCCGCGCGTGGAGGTGTGCTCATCGGCCCGCTTGCCTCTCGGTGTTCGGTAGGTTCTGCATTGCGGTTGAAGGTTACGCGCTCAGGTCCTAGGCCGCCAGCAAGCGCCAGCGCAGCAGCAGGGATTCGAATAGAAGTTGCGCATTGGCGTTGTGGTCTTCGAGCCGGCGTAGGCCATCCAGCAACAGGGCATGAAAGGATTCATGGCGTGCGCTCCACACCCCGCCCTCGCGTAGTCGCAGCTGCATCTGCGTCTGCCACAACCGCAGCACCTGCCCGGCTTCGGCCTTGTCCCGCGCCAGTTCGGCGGCGGCTTGCAGCGGATCGCTCTTGCGCTCGGCCACCTGCTGCAAAGTGTTGCGCCACAGCGCGCGACGCTTGGATTCGCCACTGGCCAGCCACGCCGCCGCTTTCAAGGGTGCGCCACCCGCCTCGGCCAGCAGAACGGCATCGGCATCGGGATGCGCGCCGTAGAGCCAGCTCAGCGCCTCGCCCTTGGACGGCACCGCGAATCGCAGCTGCTGGCAGCGGCTACGGATGGTCTGCTTCAGGCCTTGCGGAAACACTGTGACGAACAGCAGCACGGTGCGAGCGGGCGGCTCCTCGATGGTTTTCAGCAGCGCGTTGGCCGTGGCATCGCTCATGTCGCTGGCGGGATGGATCACCACCACGCGCATGCCGCCGCGATGGCTGGTGATGGCGAGCTTGTCGATCAGGCTGCGCGCGGCATCCACCGCAATGTCGCGGCGCATGCTGGTGGACTTCGGCGTCCAGTAGCTCAGCCCATCTTCGTTTTGCAGCGTGGGGTCGGTCGCCAACCCCAGATGTCCGTCGTTGCTGAGCAGATGCGCATCGGGATGCCCGCCCGAAGCAAGCATCTTGCAGCTGTTGCAGGCACCACAGGCCTGCTGCTGTGCATCGACCTGGTCGCACAGCAGCGACGCCGCCCAAGCCCGCACGAAACTGCGCTTGCCCACGCCCTCGCTGCCGGAGACGAGCCAGGCGTGATGCAACTGTTCTCGCTGCTGGGCGGCAGTGACCGTCTGCCACTGACTGGCCTGCCAGGGCAGCGGCATCAACGCACTCAAAACCGCTGCTCCAGCACCGCGACCACGGCGGCTTGCACATCGGCGAGCGGCGCACTGGCGTCGATCACGGCATAGCGCTCGGGCGCGGTGAAGGCCCGCTGCAGATAGGCGGCACGCACGCGCTCCTGAAACGCCATCGTCTCCGCCTCGAAGCGATTGACATCACCCCGATTCTTCGCCCGCGCCAGGCCCAGCTCGGGTGGCAGATCGAACAGCAGGGTCAGCTGCGGCATGAAGCCCTTCAGCACATAGGTTTCGAGTTCGACCAAGCGCTCGGCAGGCACACCACGACCTTCGCCCTGGTAGGCCCAGCTGGCATCGACGAAGCGATCGCAGATCACATCCTCCCCGCGCGCCAGCGCCGGCCAGATGGTGGCGCTCAAATGCGCGGCGCGGGCGGCGAACATCAGCAGCACTTCCGTCTCGGCCGTCATGCCCTCGGCCCAGTTGCCCAGCACCACGTTGCGGATCGCCTCCGCCAGCGGCGAGCCGCCCGGCTCGCGCGTCAGGGTCACGCTGCGGCCCTGGGCGCGCAGCCAGTCGCGGATGAAGGTGGCGGCCGTGGACTTGCCGGCGCCCTCGCCGCCTTCCAGCGTGATGAAGCGACCTTGAGTGGCGTCTTGCATCAGCGACCTCTCAATTGAAACTTGGAGACGGCTGCATTGTGCTCTGCCAGCGTCTTGCTGAACTGGTGGGTACCATCACCCCGCGCGACGAAGAACACGCTGCCATCGTCCTCGGGATGCAGGGCGGCATGGATGGCGGCGCGTCCCGGCAGGCAGATGGGTGTCGGCGGCAGGCCCTTGCGGGTGTAGCTGTTGTAGGGCGTGTCGCGTTCGAGATCGACGCGGCGCAGGTTGCCGTCGAAGGCATCGCCGATGCCGTAGATCACCGTCGGATCGGTTTGCAGCAACATGCCCACTTTCAGCCGCCGCAGGAATACGCCGGCAATACGCGAGCGCTCCACTGCCGCGCCGGTTTCCTTCTCGACGATCGAAGCCATCGTCAGCGCCTCGTTGGCGCTGGCGTAGGGCAGATCGGGCGCGCGGGCTTGCCATTCCGCCTCCAGCGTCTGCGTCATCAGTTTGGCGGCGTGTCGCAGCAACTCGACATCGCTCATGCCCTTGGTGAAGCGATAGGTGTCGGGGAAAAACCGGCCCTCGGGATGCTGACCGGCATGACCGATGCGGCGCATCAGCTCATCCGGCGCGATGTCGTCGGGCAATGTGTGTTCAAGATCTTCGTGACTGGCGATGAGGGTGAAGGCCTGCGAGAACTTCCAGCCCTCCGGCAGCCGCAATTCGCTCAGCACCGAGCGGCCTTCGATGAACATCTCCAGCGCGTCGAGTGGCGTCGCCCCCGGTGCCAGATCGAACTCGCCCGCCTTGATGCGGCGGTTTTCTTCCGTGATGCGCGACCACAGCAACAGGTAATGACCTTGGCGCGCGGAACTGAAAACGCCATTCGCCTGCATTTGGGCAATCACCGTGGCAAAGCGGTCGCCGCGGGCGATGCTGACACGCTCGACTTCGCTGATCGACAGCGGTGCCTTGAGCTGGCGCTGGCCATCCCAGATCAAGGCGGCAACGGTGACGACCGCCAGCAGAATCAGCAGCAGAGTGATGCGCAGCAGGGCTTTGACGAGAGCTTTCATGGACGAATGTTAGTGCGTTGTATCGCTGAGCATGGGCTGGGCCAGCGTGGTTTGCAGCCTGAGCGTCACCGGCCCCGGCGGCCCGAATTCGTGGGTGTCGAGACGCTTCAGCGGCCAGATGCCGAGCAGGCTGTTGGTGACGAAAACCTCGCTCGCCTGCATCAAGTCTGCGAGCGGTGCGCTGAGCTGTTCGGCCTGCAAGCCCAACGCGCGGGCGGCATCCATTACCTTGGCGCGCATCATCCCCGCCACGCCGCAGCCGGCGAGCTTGGGTGTGAGCAACTTGCCTTCGCGCACCCAGAACACATTGCTGCGCGTGCCGCAGACGAGCGCGCCCTGCCCGTCGCACATCAGCGCCTCCTGCACGCCCTGCGGCCAGTTGCGGGCGGCGAGCATGTTCTCCAGCCGGTTGAGATGCTTGACGCCCGCGAGCAGCGGCTGGGTCGCCAGCGTCACCGGCGAGCTGATGGCAGCAACACCCTCGCTCCAGCAACTGGCCGGGTAGCGAGGCGCGGCGTAACGCAGCAGGATGCGATCGCACTGGCGGCTGCTCGGCGCATAGCCGCGGCCAGCACCGCTGCGGGCGAGGATGATCTTGCCCACCACCGGTTGCGTGCGACCGCCACCGAGCGATTCCAGCTCCGCCTCCAGCTGCCCCACATGGGGAGGGTCGAGACCGAGCGCGCGACAGTCCTGCACCAGCTTGACGTAGTGGCGCTCGAAATCGAGCCAACGGCCTTCGATGCGTAGCAGAGTGCGGAACACACCATCGCCGTAATGCAGTGCACGGCTGAGCAGTACGCTGGCCTTGGGCGGTGCGCCGTTGACCAGCGCCACTACGTCGCGCGGCAGATCACCAATCATCCGGCGACGCTCAGCGCGCGCAGCAGGCCACGCGCCTTGGTGCGGGTTTCGGTGAGTTCAAGCTCGGGCACCGAGTCCGCGACGATGCCGGCACCGGCGCGAAAGCTCACCGTATCGTCCTGCACCACCAGACTGCGGATGAGGATGTTGAGATCGGCCTTGCCATGCCGCGAGATGTAGCCCATCGCACCCGTGTAGGGCCCTCGGCCAACGCCTTCCAGCTCGGCGATGATCTCCATCGCCCTCAGCTTGGGGCAGCCGGTGATGGTGCCGCCCGGGAACACCGCCGCAATCGCTTCGCCCACACCGACCTCGGGCCGCAAGCGCCCACGCACGTTGGAGACGATGTGGTGCACATGCGCGTAACTTTCCACCGTCATCAGCTCGCTGACCTCGACGCTGCCGGGCACGCAGACGCGACCCAGGTCGTTGCGTTCGAGGTCGATCAGCATCACATGCTCGGCGCGCTCCTTGAGGCTGCCGACGAGTTGGGATTTGAAGGCGGCATCCTCGGCATCGCTCAGACCGCGGGGCCGGGTGCCGGCGATCGGGCGGGTCTCGACACGATCCTGGTCGATGGAAATCAGCCGCTCTGGCGAGGAGCTGATGACTGCGCCTTGCGCAAACTGCGCAAGGCCCGAGAACGGGGCGGGATTGCTGTCACGCAGGCTGCGATACAGCGCTGTCGGCTTGGCATCCGCTGCAAGCCGCGCGCGCCAGCGGCGCGAAAGGTTGATCTGGAAGGTATCGCCCGCGACGAGATAATCCAGCACGCGCTGGCAGCCTTCGAGATAGCGTTGCGCGGGTTCTTCCTCGACATTGAGCACACGCGTCGCCGCTGGCTGAGGCATCGCACCGATGCGCGCAAGATCGGCGAGCATCCTCTGCAATTGTGCCGGATCGGATTCGGCCAGCAGATGCGTCACGCCCAGCTCGCGGTCGACGATCAGCGCGGCCGGACAGCGCACGGCGATGGCATCGGGCAGCGCATAGGGCGACGCCGGCAATGTCAGCCGCGGTTCGATGAAGCGTGCGGCTTCGTAGCCGAGAAACACGAACCAGCCGCCGACAAAAGGCAGTGCATCGTCCGGTAATGCGCCCACAGACGCGACGGTTTGCGAGAGCCTCGCAAAGAAATCCGGCCCTTCGCGCACGGTCTCGGGCGAATCCCATTGCGGGAAGGCAAACAGCAGGTCGTAGCGGCCAGACACCGGGTGACCCGCCACGCTTTGCAGCAGAAAGGGATAACGGGCGGGATCAAGCTCGTGCAGCGCCAGCAAGTCAGGCGTGCCCGGCTGCTGGGCGTGAAAAGCTGCCTTCAAACCTACTGCGCTCGACATTTTGCATTCCGGCGGTGCTCGCAATCCTCATGGCCTTCAGGCCACTCCGGTTGCTGTGCTCCGGCGGACTGCAAACTGCCTTCGCTCGCTACGGTTTGGAAGCAGCTTTTATGCAAGACGGCGGAACACCAAGGTGCCGTTGGTACCGCCAAACCCGAAGGAGTTGGAGAGCACCACATCGACCTTCGCCTGGCGCGCGGTATGCGGCACGTAATCGAGGTCACAACCCTCGCTGGGGTTGTCGAGATTGATGGTCGGCGGCAGCACCTGATCGCGGATGGCGAGCACCGAGAACACCGCCTCGATGCCACCTGCGGCACCGAGCAGATGACCGGTCATCGACTTGGTGGATGACACCGCCACCTTCATCGCGTGCGCACCGAGTGCGCCTTTCATTGCCACCGTTTCAGCGGCATCGCCAGCGGGTGTCGAGGTGCCGTGGGCGTTGATGTAGCTCACTTCTTCAGGGTTGATCTTGGCGTCGGCCATCGCCGACTGCATCGCGCGCCGTGCGCCGTTGCCGTCTTCCGGCGGCAGGGTGATGTGATACGCATCGGACGACATGCCGAAGCCGATCAGCTCGGCATAAATCTTGGCACCGCGCGCTTTCGCGTGTTCGTATTCCTCCACCACGATCACGCCGGCACCATCACCGAGCACAAAGCCGTCGCGGTCTTTATCGAACGGGCGGCTGGCCTTGGTCGGCTCGTCGTTGCGGGCGCTGAGCGCGCGCGCCTGGCAGAAGCCAGCCATGCCGGAGGGCGCAGAACCGGCTTCAGCGCCACCGGCAATCACCACATCGGCGTCACCGTAGGAAATCATGCGGTGCGCCATGCCAATCGAGTGCGCGGCGGTGGTGCAGGCCGACACCGTGGCAAAGCTGCCGCCGGTGATCCCCATTTCGATGGAGATGTAGCCCGCCACCATGTTGATGATCGAGCTGGGCACAAAGAAAGGCGATACGCGCTTGACGCCTTTGGCATGCAGCGCACGGCATTCGTCTTCGATCGAGCCGATGCCGCCGATGCCGGAGCCGACCGTGACCGCAATGCGCTCACGATTGGCGTCGGTGATTTCAAGCCCTGCATCACGGATGGCCTGCTTCGCAGCCGCCACACCGTAATGAATGAAAGGGTCGGTCTTGCGCAGTTCCTTGGTGCCCATCGCGTCTTCGGGCTTGAAGTCCGCTGAGACCAGGCCCGCGAATCGCGTGGGATAAGTCGATACATCGTAGTGAGTGATCGGCACGATGCCGGAGTGCCCGGCCAAGATGTTCGACCAGGCCAGATCAACAGAGGAACCCACGGGAGAGACGATGCCCAGTCCCGTTACGACCACGCGGCGATGCGTCATACGCAAGAATTACGGATGAAGGGGGACAAATAAAAAGGGCCTGCATAACAGGCCCCTCTTGGTGCGATCAAGACGCTTGGGGAGCGTGGGTCTTGATGTAGTTCAGCACATCTTGAAAAGTGCGGATCTTCTCGGCTTCTTCATCCGGGATGTCGATCTCAAACTCTTCTTCCAGTGCCATCACCAGTTCGACGGTGTCGAGGGAATCAGCCCCGAGGTCTTCCACGAATGCAGACTCCGGTTTGATCTGGTCTTCACTCACGGAAAGCTGTTCAGCGATGATTTTCTTGACTTTGTCTTCGAGGCTCATTTTGGGGTCCTTAGGGGCCGGTATTGCGGGCGGATTCTAAGCGATGGTTCGTGACACTCGCCACCGAGTCCGTGTTGCGGTGCAGCAGAAACATTTTTTGTCGCGCTCAACTCATGTGCAGACCTCCATTCACATGCAGGGTTTCACCCGTGATGTAGCCCGCCTGTTTCGAGGCCAGAAACAAAACCGCAGCCGCAATATCGTCAGGGCTGCCCAGGCGCGATGCGGGCACTTGCGCAAGTAAAGCGGTGCGCGCTGCCTCGGGCAGTGCCTGCGTCATGTCGGTGTCGATAAAACCGGGCGCGACGACATTGACCGTGATGCCGCGCGAGCCGATCTCTTTTGCCAATGCCTTGCTGAAGCCGATCAAGCCCGCCTTGGCGGCGCAGTAATTGGCCTGGCCTGCATTGCCCATCGTGCCCACCACCGAACCTACGGAAACGATGCGGCCGTAGCGCGCTTTCATCATGCCGCGAATCACCGCACGGCTCAGGCGGAACACCGCGCTGAGATCGGTGTCTAGCACATCGTTCCACTCGTCGTCCTTCATGCGCAGCAGCAGGTTGTCGCGGGTGACGCCGGCGTTGTTGATGAGGATGCTGATGGCACCAAACTCCTTGCCGATCGCCTCGATCAAGGCCTCGCTGGCAGCGGCATCGCGCACATTCAGCACGCGGCCCTGCCCGCCTTTTGCGGCCAGCGCTTGTGTGATGGCAGCCGCACCGGCTTCGCTTGTGGCAGTGCCGATGACCTTGGCACCGGCCTCGGCCAATGCCAGCGCGATGGCGCGGCCGATGCCGCGCGATGCACCGGTCACCAGTGCAATTTGTCCTTCAAAACTCATGGTTCTCCTTCAGGCTTTGAGGTGGGTTGCCGATGCGGCGAATGCCGTCGGGTCTTCAAGCACGACCAGGGTCGCGCCTTCCACACTGCGTTTAACGAGGCCGGTCAGCACCTTGCCGGGGCCGCATTCAAGCCAGGTGTTCACGCCCTGCGCCGACAGTGACTGGATGATGCGCGTCCATTGCACCGGCTGGTGCAACTGGGCCGCGAGTGCAGCACGGATGGCATCGGGTTCGTGACGCGGCAGCGCGTCGAGGTTGTGCAGCACGGGGATCTTGGGCGCAGTGATGGGGATGGCTGCCAAGGCCACGGCCAACTCATCCGCAGCGCTCTTCAACAAGCTGCAATGCGAGGGCACCGACATGCCGACGCGCATCACCATGCGGGCGCCGTGCGCCTTGCCGTTGGCAGTGAGCCAATCCAGCGCCGGAGTTTCACCCGCCACCACGACCTGACCCGGCGCGTTGTAGTTGGCCGGGGCCAGCAGCTCGCGACCGGGATACGCGGTGCAGAGTTTGCCGACGGCTTCATCGTCCAAACCAATCACCGCCACCATGCCGCCCTGCCCCTCGGGCACGGCCGCCTGCATCAGGCGTCCGCGCAAGGCGACCAGCTTCAGGGCATCGGCAAAAGCGATGCTCTCTGCGGCGACCAGTGCCGTGTATTCGCCGAGACTGTGACCGGCGAGTGCGAGCGGCGGCAGTACGCCTTGCGCCTGCCAGGCGCGCCACACCGCCACACCAGCGGCGAGCAGTGCCGGCTGCGTGTTCTCGGTGCGATCCAGTTCGTCCTTGGGACCTTCACGCACCAGCGTGGCGAGATCGAAACCCAAAGCATCGGAGGCTTCGTCGAAGGTTTGTGAGATCTGCGGATGGGCGTCGCCCAAGGCTTTCAGCATGCCGACCGACTGCGAGCCCTGACCGGGGAACAGCAATGTGTAGCTCAAGCGAATCTCCAGTTTCTTATGGTTTTTGGCAGAGACAACCGATTCACAGTTGATTCAGTGCAGCAGCGGATTCTACCTACGCAGCAGGGACAGACCTCAATGTCCTGAACACTACTTACCACTCATCCAGTGCAATTTCTTCAGGAGATCTGACCATGCTTCATTACGCCGCCGTCTTCCTCATCATCGCCATCATCGCAGCTGTGCTGGGTTTCGGCGGCATCGCCGGCACCTCGGCGGGCATCGCCAAGATCCTTTTCCTCGTGTTTCTCGTGTTGTTTGTGCTGTCGATGGTCTTCGGCAAGAAGAAGCCTTCGATCTGACACAGCCAACAAGTTTCTCTGCACCGCTGTCGCTTAATTTCAGTCCCCACAGGAGTACATCCCCATGAAAAATCAAACCATTCTGACCCGCACCCTGATTGCTGCCGCCCTTCTGGCGAGCGCTTCAGCTGCACAAGCCATTTCCGTCGGTGCCAGCGTCGACGTTGCAACGCAGGCCGTTGCAGATACCGCGCTGACCGGCACGGTCAAGACCAAGCTCGCCGCCGACTCACGCGTGAAAGGTTCCGATATTTCGGTTACTTCCGAGAACGGCGTGGTCGTGCTCACCGGCAAGGCGCCGAGCGCTGAAGCCAAGGCTGCTGCGGAAGAAATCGCAAAGTCCGCTGATGCGTCCGTGAAGGTCGACAACCGCATCCAGGCACCGGGCTTGCTCAGCGAGCTCAAAACCGATGCGAAGGTCGCTGCCGATACCACCGGTGAAGTCGTGACCGATTCGTGGATCAGCACCAAGATCAAGTCGCAGTTGCTGGCCGATACCGCCACCAAGGGCACCGCCATCAAGGTGACGACCAAGGACAACATCGTGTTCCTCAAGGGCACCGTCGCCAGCCAGCTGGAAAAGGATCAGGCCATCAAGCTCGCCTCGCAGACGAAGGGCGTTGCGAAGGTCAATGCCAGCAAGCTGAAGGTTTCGACCAAGGTGAATGCTGACGCCAACATCAACGCGCAGTAATGCGGTAAGCAAGCCGGGACGCTAAGGCGTCCCGGCTTTTTTTATGGGCGTCTTCCAGAAAGCCCATTGCTCGGGTTTCCAGAAACTCTGGAATACCACGCCGTAGACGAGGGCCGAGACGGAGCCCCAAAGGTGCGACTCCAGCGCTACCTTGCCGCCGATGGCAGCTTCATCGGATACCGGTGCGCCGGCATACAGCTCGTAGCCGAGCTTGCCGAGCAGATACAGCACGCAGCCGAGCGCGACGATGTCTTTCTTCACCGCCTGCGGCACCAGCCCCAGCACGAAGAAGCCGTGCATGGCCCCCGAAAGCCCGACATACCAGACCATGTCCGGTGCGAAGAAATACAGGCCGAGACTCATGCCCAGACACAGGAACAAAGTGCGGCGCAGCCACACCAGCATCGACAAGCGCTCCGGGCAGAGCAGCACCAGCACCAACAGGCCCAGTTCGTTCAAGAACAGATGCCAGGGGCCGTGGAAATGCCAGCCGTTCCACTCCAGCGTGTTGCCAGGCAGATGCACGAGATTGCCGGTGAGCAGGCGATACCATTCGCCGCCGGTGATCGCGAAGCGGTCGTAGCGCAGCGCGTCGATCCACGGTTCGCCGCCCAGACCCAACACCGCGATCAGCAACATCAAAAACCCGGGGAACATCCAGACGCGCCAGTCCGTCCAAGGATTCTGTGCACCGCTGTCATCGGGTGCGGCATGTGTTGCGTTTATCATCGGTGTGTCTGCAACCTCACGAAATGAAGGATTTATCAATGTCTGTATCGATGCAATCAGCCCGTGCCGCAGCGCAACGCGGCTTCACGCTGATCGAGATCATGGTGGTGGTGGTGATTCTGGGCATTCTCGCCGCCGTCGTGGTGCCCAAGATTATGAATCGCCCCGACGATGCCCGAATCACCAAGGCCAAGCAGGACATCCGCGTCATCGAGTCCGCGCTCAATCTCTACAAGCTCGACAATTTCTACTATCCCAGCACCCAGCAAAGCCTCGAAGCGCTGGTGGCACCGCCGCAGGGCGATCCGCCAGCCAAGAACTGGAAGTCCGGTGGCTATCTGCAGAAACCGCCGACCGACCCCTGGGGCAATCCCTACCAGTATCTCCAGCCGGGCACCAAGGGCGAGTTCGACCTGTTCAGCCTGGGCAGCGACAACAAGCCGGGCGGCGAAGGTGCCGCTGGCGACATCGGCAACTGGGATATCGGCAGCTAGGCAATCAGCCGATGCGGTCAAGCCGCGCCTCCGTGAAACAACGCTCGCAGCGAGGATTCACTCTGCTCGAAATCATGGTGGTGATCCTCATCATGGGCGTGATGATCACCTTCGCGAGCCTGTCGATCGGCAGTCGCGCCAACGAGGACAAGCTCGAAAACGAGGCGCGCCGGGCCGAGGCCATCTTCAAGCTCGCCAGCGAAGAGGCCGAGGCCAAGGGTGTCGAGATCGGCCTGCGCTTCACCGAAGGTGGTTATCGCCTGCTGACACTCGACTCCTCCCGCCAATGGCGCGACTACGAAACAAATGGGCCGTTGCGCCGCCGCATGTTTCAAGCGCCGTTCGGCTTGAACCTGCGGGTGGAAGACCGCCCCGTCGTGCTGCCGCCGGAGCTGACGCCCGAACAAGAGCGCGAACTGGCCGAGACCGCCGAGCTGAAAAGCCAGCGCGAGAACGATGCGCAGGATCTGACCCCGCAGGTGCTGCTGCTCTCCAGCGGCGAGATCACGCCCTTCACCCTGCAGATGACCGCGCCGGGGCTCACCGCCAGCTACAGCGTCGAGGCCGATGCGCTCGGCCGCATCAAGCTGGTGCGTGCGGCGTTGCGCACATGAGCCGTCCGCAACGGGGGTTCACTCTCTTGGAGGTGCTGGTGGCGGTGGTCATCGTCGCCGTCGTGATGGCTGCGCTGCTGAGTAGTTTTGCGCGCTATGCCGATCAGGCCGGTTACATCCGCCAGCGCACGCTCGCGGTGTGGGTGGCGCACAACCGCATGAACGAGCTGATGCTCGACCCGGCCTGGCCTGCGACCGGCAGCAAGGAAGACGAGATGGAAATGTCGGGTTTCGAATGGCGTTACCGCATCCAGGTGAGCAATACCGACGACCCGGCGCTGCGTCGCATCGACCTGCGCGTGTATCCACAGGGCACCAAGGACATCAAGACGGACACCCCATCGGTGGCGTATCTCACTGCCTTTCTTGCCAGCACGGGGCGGCAGTGAACGCGCCGATGCGCACCACGCGCGGCTTCACTCTGCTCGAACTCATCGTCGTGCTCGCCGTGTTCGGCCTGTTTGCCGCAATGGCCTATGGTGGGCTCAATTACGTGCTCACCACGCGCAAGACGCTGGAAGTGCAGATGGACCGCACCGCCGAATGGCAGAAAGCCTTCCAGCGCGTGCGCAATGATCTGGAACTGGCCACACCGCGCGCCGCGCGCAACGGCTTCGGGCAGGTCGAGGCGGCATTCCTGTTCGAGCAGTTCGGCGCGCGCATCGAGTTCACCCGCAGCGGCTGGCGCAACCCGCTGTCGCAGCCGCGCGCCAGTCTCGAACGCGTGGTCTACCGCTTCGATGACCGCAACCGCGAGTTCCTGCGCGAAACCTGGCGGGTGCTCGACCGTGCCGAAGACAACGAGCCGGTCAAGCTGGTGCTGCTCAGCAAGATCGACGACGTGCGCTGGCGCTTCATGGACTCCAGCCGCCAGTGGCAGGAGCGCTGGCCGCCGCAAAGCGCCGGTGCCACCACGAGTTCCAACAACCTGCTGATCCCCAAGGCCATCGAACTGACGCTCGAAAGCAAGGATTTCGGCGAGATCGTCTGGCTGCTGCGACCCGGTGTGGATGCAGCACCACCGCCACCGCCGCCTTCCTCATGAACGCGCATCGCACGAAGGGCGTCGCCCTCATCACCGCCATGCTGGTGATGGTGCTGTCCGCCATCGCCGCCGCCGCCGTGCTGGTGTCGGCCAACACCGCCATCCGCCGCGCCAGCACGCTGATCGACGGCGAGCGCGCCTGGTGGTACGTGCAGGGTCTGGAATCCTTCGGGCGCCGCATTCTCGCCACCGACCTCGAAAAGAACGGCCCCATCGATTCGCTCGACGAAGACTGGCATCGCGCCATCGACTATCTGCCCGTCGAGCAAGGCGTGGTGCGCGGCAGCATCGAAGACCTGCAAGGGCGCTTCAACCTCAACAATCTGGCCTCGGTGCAACCGGCCAAGTATCAGCAGCAATTGCTGCGTTTATTCCAGAACATCGAAGGGCTAGACGCCGCCCAGGCGCAGCCCTTGGCAGAGGCGATCGCGGACTGGATTGATACCAACCAGATCCCCAGCGGTGCGGGGGGTGCGGAAGACACCGACTACATGAGCCTCGCCCAGCCCTACCGCGCCGCCAATCAACCCATGAGCTCGCCCACCGAGTTGCTGGCCGTCAAGGGCATGACGCCGGCCATCTATCAGGCACTGGCGCCGTTCGTATGTACGCTGCCCATCGGCACCGGCCGGGTCGCGACCAAGATCAATGTCAACACCGCGAAAGTGCCCGTATTGCTGGCGCTGTCGGGGAGCATTGACCGCGGCAAGATCGAACTATTCGAGCAAGAGCGCGAAACAGAACCCGCTAAAACCGTGCAGGAGCTGCAAACCAAGGGCACCTTGCCTGCCGATGTCACCGTGGAACTGGTCGACATCAAGACCCAGTTTTTTCTGATGAAAACCGAGGCTTTCATTGGCAGCGGCAGGGCCGCGCTTTATAGTGTGATCCAGCGCGCCGGTTCCGGTGCCCCCCTCGTCATAGCCCGCAGTCTCGACACTGAATAGTAGATGGAGCCTGCAATTGAGTTGGTTATCGCTGCGGCGGAAGGCTGTTTTGTCGCAGCGCAAGGATGTGAGAGTGCACAATGGTGGCTCCATTGAAACTCTCACAGACGTAGCGATGCGCCAAAACAGTCCCGCCCCGAAGGGTTGCGGCCCAAAAAGCGCCATGCGTCGTTGGCAGCCTTGCGAAGGCAACAAGCCTTCGCTACGACTCCCGTCTAGCCTGGCGCTTTTTGGACTCGCAACGCAGCGACAACCAACTCAATTACAGGCTCCTTAATGCGCGAGACGCTGCACATCCGCCTGCCGGATTGGAACCAACCCCAGAGTGAAGGCGGCGCGACCAGCGTCGAGTCCTTCGTGGTGGCCTATGCCATCACCAGCACCGAGCCCCCGGTGAGCGTGCTGGTGCGGCAGGCGCCATTGGGCGAAGTGCTGGACCAAGCCAGTGGCAAGATCATCCGCCTGTATGCACCCGCGCAGGACGTGCGCCTGCTCACCGCCGCCGTGCCCGCCAAGCAGGCCAACAAGGCCGCGATGGCCGTGCCCTACGCGCTGGAAGACCAGTTTGCGGAAGACGTGGAAACCCTGCACTTCGCCATCGCAGGCTTGCCACAGCCCAATGGCGAATGGCCGGTGGCGGTGGTGGCCGACCAGCACATGCGCGACTGGCTTAGCCCCTTCAATGCCCGCGGCCTGGTGCCCGATGCGCTGATCCCCGAGACGCTGGCCCTGCCCTGGCGCGAGGACGGCCGCTGGACGGTGCTCGCCGAACCCGGCCATATCACCGTGCGCACCGGGCCGACCTCCGGCTTCGGCTGCCTCGAAGAAGACCTGGAGCTTTTTCTTGGGCTGGCAGAAGGCGATAGCAAGCAGGCCTTGCGCATTCTCATCACGCAGGGCGTGGATGCCGATTTCACCAAGCTCGAACGCGATGTGGAGCTGCTGCCGGGTCTGAGCCATCCGCTCGAAGCCCTGGCGCGCCACTATCGCGCGGCGCAGTCCATCAATCTATTGCAGGGCGCTTTTGCCCTGCGCCGCGCCATGGCACGGGAGTGGCAGGCCTGGAAACTGCCGACCGCGCTGCTGGCTGGCGTGTTCGCACTGGCCGTGATCGGCAATGGTGTGACTGCCCTGGCTCTCAAATCGCAGGTCGCCGCGCAGGAAAAAGCCAATGAAGAGCGCTTCCGCGCACTGTTCCCGGCCGAGCAGCGCATCGTCAATCTGCGTGTGCAGGCCGAGCAACAGTTCACCGCGCTGCAGGGCGGCGCACGCGGTGCGGGTCTGCTGTCTCTGATCGACGCTTTTGCCGGTGGCCTGAAAGCCGCGCCGACTCTGCAAGTGGAGGGCATGCAATACCGCGAAGGCGCGCTGTTTCTCAGCCTGAGCGGCACCGATCTTTCGGCGCTCGACCAGCTCAAGACCCATTTCGCCAATGGCCACGGCGGTGCCAAGCTGGATGTGCAGTCCGCCAACAGCGGCGACGGCGGCGTGCAGGTGCGCATCAAGTTGAGTCCCGCATGAAGGCCGTGAACGAGTTGCTGCAATCGCTGCAAGTGAAGGCCGAGCCTCTGCTGGAGCGCTATCGCGAACTGCAACCGCGTGAGCGGGTGATTGTTGCCGTTGGTGCCGTGGTGGTGATCGCAACGCTGATCTATCTGGCGCTGTGGGAGCCGATGGCCAATGCGCGCAGCAAGCAGATGGCCACACTCACAGACGAGCGCGCGCTGGCCGAGCGGCTTGAGACCATCGCCGCCACCGTGCAAAAAGCCCGTGCCTCGGGCGTCGGTGCGATTCAGGGCCGCGAGCAATCGCTGCTGACGCTGATCGACCAGCAGGGCAAATCAGCCGAACTCGGCAAGCCGCCGACGCGCCTGCAACCCGAAGGCGAGAACGAAGTGAAAGTGTGGTTCGAGGATGTGCCGTTCGATGCGCTGGTGCGCTGGATGTCCACACTCGAAACCCGCTATGGCGTGCAGATCGTCGGTGCGGAGCTGGAACGCCGCGCCGGTGCCGGCCTGGTCAACGCCCGCCTGACGGTGATCCGGCCATGACGCTGAGCCGCAAGACCTTGCTGCTGGTCGCAGGCGTGGTGTTCGCACTCACAGCCATCAGCCGAATACCCGCGGCCCTGCTCTACTCGGCCTTCAAACCCGCCAACTCGACGCTGATCGTGCATGGCCTGCAAGGGCCGTGGAGCGAGGGCACGCTCTCCGGCATCAGCCTCAACGGTCGGCCGGTGGCGCAAGCGCTGCGCTGGCGGTTGCAGCCTCTGCAATTGCTGCTGGGCCGCGTAGGCGTGCAACTGAGCGGCGGCGGGCAGATCGCCACGATTGATGGCGGTATTGCCGGTGGGCTCGGTGGCCTGCGCCTGAGCACGTTCCGCTTCGCGGGCGGCATCAAGAGCCTTGCCGCGGCGGCGGGTTACTCGTTTGTGCCGGTCGATGGTCGCGCCGGTGGCGAGTTTGAAAAACTGATCGTCAAGAAAGGCCGGCTCGACTACGCCGAAGGCGGTCTCGACCTCAAGAGTCTGGCGTGGACGCTGGCACGCGACCCCCTGCTGCTGGGCGACTTCCGCGCCGACATCACGACCGCACCCGATGCGATCACGGCCGTCATCACTTCGCCTGCCGGCCCGCTCGAAGCCAGCGGCTTCGCCAAGCTGCTGCCGGATCAAAGCTATGACGTCGACATTCTCGTCAAACCCAAGCCGGGCAGCAGCGAGATGTTGCTGAACTACCTCAAGACGCTGGGCGCACCCGACCCGCAAGGCTTCTATCACCTGCGTCAGCGGGGCAAGCTGACATGAGCAAGCCGCGTCCCTGGATGCCGCACGTCACCGTCGCCACCGTGGTCGAGCGCAATGGTCGCTTCCTGCTGATCGAAGAAGAAGTCAACGGCGACACCGTCATCAACCAGCCGGCCGGCCACTGGGAAGAAGGCGAGACCTTCATGCAGGCCGCCGTTCGCGAAACCCTGGAAGAAACCGGCTGGAAAGTGGAGATCACCGGCCTGGTCGGCATCTACGAATACAAGCCGCCCGAGCTCGATTACGCGTTCGTGCGTTTTGCTTTTTCGGCCAAGCCGATCGAACACGACCCCAACCGCGTGCTCGATGAGGGCATCCGCCGCTGGTTCTGGATGAACCAGAACGAGCTGCGGCAGGAGATCTACCGCCACCGCAGCCCGATGGTGCAGCAGTGCGTGGAGGACTACTGGACGGTCAAGCGCTGGCCACTGTCGCTCATCACCCACCAGACCCCGTTCGGGGAAGAAACCAGCAACGGCCCTCACGGCGACGACGACGAGCTGTCGCTGCGCAAGGTTTAAGGGCCTGCACACAAATGAAACGTTGCTGCGTTGCGGGTCAAAAAGCCGCCCGGCGAGGCGCAGGACGTAGGCTGTGGCGGTTCCACAGCCAAGGGCTGCAACGAAGCGGGGCGGCTTTTTGGCCGCAACCCTTCGGGGCCGGACTGTATTGGGGCATTGCTACGTCACAAGGTTTGCGAATGGAACAACCATTCGCTGC
>JAUSQI010000071.1 GCA_030652575.1 Stagnimonas sp.
CCGCCCAGCTCTCCGCTCAGCTGCTGGTCCAGCCGCTGACGCCCGACAACGCCATCACGCTGGCGTTGATTCACAGCCCCGCCGTGCGACAAACCTCTGCCCAGCTTGGATTGGCCGCAGCGGATGTTTACGACGCAGTCCGCATCGCCAATCCGGTGTTCAGCGCCAGCCGCCTCACCTCCAATGATCCGGCGGCGGTCTCGGCGCAGATCGGCTTAGGCATCGCATTGAGCTTCACCGATCTCATCCTGCTGCCCGCGCGCAGTCGCTATGCCAAGGCGCAGTTTGAAGCCGCGAAGTTGGAAGTGGGTAGCGCCACACTGGCGCTGGCCGCCGAGGTGCAAGCCGGCTGGTATGAACTGGCTGGTGCCGAGCAGGATGCCACCCTGAAGGCGCGCGTCGTCAAGGCTGCCCAGGCTTCAGCCGATCTCGCCCAGCGCTACTTCGCGGCGGGCAACATCAACAAGCGGGAACTCGCGCTGGAGCACGCCGCCGCCGCGCAGGCGCAGCTCTCCGCGCTTGCGGCGCAGGCGAAAGTCGAGCGCGTGCGCAGCGCCTTGAATCGGCAGATGGGGCTGCCCGCGTCTCAGGATCAGTGGCAACTGGCCGGTGGATTGCCCGCACCGCTGGCGAATGAAGACGATCTCGATGCCTTGCAGAAGCTCGCCAGCGAAAGCCGCCTCGATGTCGCCGCCGCCCGAAAAAATGTCGATGCCATCGCAGGTGCCTACGGGTTGGAGCGTCGCACCCGGCTGCTGGACACCGTCGAGCTGAGCTACGAACGCGAGCGCGAGACCGATGGCAGCCGACTCATCGGCCCTGGCCTCTCCGTCGCCATCCCGCTCTTCAACTGGGGCACGGGGCGGGTCACGCGCGCCAGGGCGCAGCTCGACCTTGCCGAAGCCGACCTCGCCGCCAAGCAGTTGGACGCGAGCAATGAGGTGAAAGCCGCTCACGCCGCCGTGCGATCAGCCAAGGCGCTGGTCGAACGCTATCGAGACGGACTGATTCCGCAGCGGGAGGCGGTGGTCGATCAGATGCAGCTCGAAGTCAACTTCATGCTGATCGGCGTGTTCGAGCTGCTGGCGGCCAAGCAGCAGCAATACGACGCCTATTCGGGTTATCTCGATGCCGTGCGCGACTACTGGCTGGCCCGCACGGAACTCACACGCGCTGTCGGTCGCAAGCTGCCCAGCAGCGATCAGCCCCCATCCGACACGCTGGACGCCGAAGCCCTCGCGAAGCCCAAGGGAGGCGGTATGAATCACGGCGCGATGGGCCATGACATGTCTTCGATGCCGGGCATGGAAGGCATGGACCACTCCGGGCATGACATGTCGAAGATGAAAGACGACATGGATCGGAAGGGTGAAGGTGAGTCACCTGATGCCACGTCCGACATGAAGGACATGGATCACTCCGGCCATGAGATGTCGTCCATACCGGGCATGGAGAAACCCGCAGCGCCCAAAGCGGATAGCACCCCTCGCGCCAAACAGCAGGCCGAAATGCCGGTGAAGCAGGACGCCGCGAGCGATGCCCCCGCAGCGCCTCCCGCACCCAAGCCGAAAGCACCAGCGACCGACCATCAGGGCCACTGATCCATGACCACGTTCTCAGCAATCTACCCGGCGCATCGCGCCATTTCCGAACCTCGGAGTGACCCCATGAAAAACACTTTCAGCACCACGCTCGCAGTCATTCTCCTCAGCTTCGCGCAGGGTGCTTTTGCGCACGACCCGGCAGAGCACGCCAAGGAGGCGGCAGCCGCCAAGGCAGGCCCCAACTGCGAGGCCATGAAGACGATGGATCACTCGAAGATGGACCCGAATGATCCCGTCATGAAAGCCATGATGGCCAAGTGCGCGGGCAGCCAGAAACCTGCCCAGCAGAAAGGTATGGAAAGCATGGATCACTCGAAGATGCCTATGCCTGCAACGGCACCCAAGAAAGCAGATGTACACGGGGACCACTGATGGATACCAAGCCTGATTCTTCAGAAGCCTCTGAAGCGAGCGAAACCTTGTTCACGCGGCGGCATCTGTTGCAACTCGCCGGAACGGCTGGCCTGCTCGCTGGGGTCTCACGCCCAGCGCTCGCGCAGCACGAAGGCCATGACATGTCATCCATGCCCGGCATGAACATGCCTGGCACGAAGGAGGCACCAGCCAAGCCTGCGTCCGGTCTCGAAGCGCCCACTCGCCACAAGCGTCACCCGCAGGGCTACTTGCCCGTCCGCACCCTCAACGGCTGGACGCTGCCTTATGAAATGAAGGGCGGCGTGAAGGAGTTCCATCTGGTCGCCGAGGAGATCGAGCACGAGTTCGCGCCCGGCTCACGCGGCAAGTGCTGGGGCTACAACGGCACCACGCCGGGGCCGACGCTGGAAGTGGTGGAAGGCGACCGTGTGCGCATCTTCGTCACCAACCGCCTGGGCGAGCCTACCAGCGTGCATTGGCATGGCATCGACCTGCCCAACGGCCATGACGGCGTGAGCGGCATGAACCAGCCCGGCATCCAGCCCGGTGAAACCTTTGCCTACGAGTTCACGCTCAAGCAGCACGGCACCCACATGTATCACCCGCACGCCGACGAAATGACGCAGATGGCGTTCGGCATGATGGGGCTCTTCATCATTCACCCGAAGGCGGGTGAAGAAGTGAAGATCGA
>JAUSQI010000080.1 GCA_030652575.1 Stagnimonas sp.
GAGCCACCAAGGCCTGCAACTGTTCTAGCTTGCTCGACACCTGAACCCCTCGCGCATGCTGTAAAAATAAAAAATGGGCGAATCGCCCATCATCAAACCGCCCTCTAAAGGCCGGCAAAGCTGTCGTCCAGCTAGCAAAAAGCCCCTTTCAAGGGGCTCCTCTGCAATTCAATGCGGGGGCCGGTTAACCCAGCCAGCGCCGGGGTTTAATCCGAGGAGCGACTTTACTGCTCAATCCCACATCAAAGCTGGGGCCGGATTATACGACCGAACCTCAACCAGGGTCAATCGACACTCCAGCAACAAAAAGGCCCGCATTTAGCGGGCCTTTTTGAAAATTGGTACCGAGGAGGGGACTCGAACCCCTACAGCCTATGGCCACTACCACCTCAAGGTAGCGTGTCTACCAATTCCACCACGACGGCACAGCGCAATAGTATAGCGGAGAACTGCAAAAAATGAATAGGCAGTTCGACAAAAAAAGCACTACTCAGGCAACTTGGGCTTGGGCTCTTCGGTCGGCGCCGCCGCAGGCGCCGCCGCAGGCGCCGCGGCTGCTTCAGCCGGAATAGATGGCGTTGCAGGCGGCGCAACAATCGCGGCCGGCGCTGCGAGGCCGTCTACCAAGCTCTTGCTTTCGCTGCGCGCATTGACGAAGTAGGCAAGCGCAAGGCTGATACCGAAAAATGCCGCCGCAAGCCAAGCCGTTGCAGTCGACAAAAAGTTGGCCGACCCGCGGGCACCGAATACCGTGCCCGAAGCACCGGAACCGAACGCAGCACCCGCATCAGCACCTTTACCGTGCTGAAGCAGCACAAGCGCGACCAGAGAAATTGCCACCAACACCTGAATCACTACCAGAATCGTGTACATCGTGTCATCCGTCTTTTGAACTGTTGAACCTCAACCCTGGGATTGCGCGGCCGCGCAGATCGCCAGAAAATCAGCTGCCTTGAGCGAAGCACCACCAATCAAGCCGCCATCGACATCCGTCTGCGCGAAAATCGATGCCGCATTGTCCGGCTTGACGCTGCCGCCATAAAGAATGCGTAGCGAGTCGCCCAGTTTAGCATCGACTGCCGCAATTCGTGCCCGAATGAAGGCGTGCACGTTCTGCGCCTGTTCGGGACTGGCGGTTTTTCCGGTGCCGATTGCCCATACCGGCTCGTAGGCAATCACCAAAGCTGCAAGGCTGGCAACTGGATTGACAGCCAGAACAGCATCAATCTGCCGTGCAATCACCGCCTCGGTTGCATCAGCCTCACGCTCTGCCAAGGTTTCGCCTACGCAAAGAATCGGCACCAAGCCTGCGGCCAATGCGGCATGCACCTTTTGGGCGACAACCGCATCGGTGTCACCGAACAGCGCTCGCCGCTCAGAGTGACCGACGATCACATGCGAGCAGCCCACATCCTTGAGCATCGAACCCAGGATTTCGCCCGTGAACGCGCCTTCTTTTTCTTGCGCAGCCAGATTCTGCGCGCCCAACAGCAAGCCTGAACCCCTTGCTGCCTGCTGGATCGCGGTCAGGTAGGTCGCGGGTGGGCAGACTAGAACCTGCACTTTCGGCACTGCGTCCAAGCCCGCACACATGCCTTCAACCAGCACCTGATTGCTGGCCATATTGCCGAACATCTTCCAGTTGCCCGCAACGAGATATTGACGCGACATACGATCTCCCTTGAATGATTTTCGAGATTACCGCGCGTGTCCGCGGACACGATCCGCGATTCGATCCGCCATGCGCTGAGTCAGATTTTGCTCATCGGCCTCGACCATGACGCGTATCAAAGGCTCTGTGCCGGAGGCACGCAAGAGCACCCTTCCGCGTGCGCCCAACTCCTTTTCCACTGCGAGCACTTCGGCTTTCACATCGGCGTGCTCAAGCATGGGCTTGGCAGCCCCTTGAATACGCACGTTGATGAGCACCTGCGGACATTTTTTCATGCCCTGCGCGAGTTCGGCCAATGTCCTGCCACTCTCGATCATGGCGGCCAGCACTTGTAATGCCGTCACCGTCCCGTCGCCCGTAGAAGTGCGATCGAGACATAGGGTATGACCCGAGGTTTCGCCGCCGATCATGCCGCCTTTGGCTTTGAGCATTTCCAGCACGTAGCGGTCGCCCACCTTGGCGCGCTCAAAGCCAAGCCCGAGCGCGCGGATGGCTTGCTCCAGGCCCAGATTGGACATCTGCGTACCAACGATCGGCCCCTGCAAAACCCCGGCTTGCTGCCTTTGCAGGGCGATGATGAACAAAATCTCATCGCCATCCACTTCACGCCCATCGTGGGTGACCAGCAGGCAGCGGTCTGCATCGCCATCGAGCGCCACACCGATATCTGCTTTGTATTCGCGCACGGCGGCTTTCAACAGATCGAGGTGCGTCGAACCACAGTTGCGGTTGATGTTGAAGCCGTCCGGGCGATCACCAATGGCCGTCACCTGCGCGCCGAGTTCCATGAACACGGCGGGCGCGGTTTTATACGCCGCACCATTCGCGCAATCGACAACGATCTTCAAGCCCTTGAGAGTTTGCTGGATGGGAAAACTCGATTTGCAGAACTCGATGTAGCGACCCGCGGCATCGTCGATGCGGCGTGCGCGGCCCAGCATTTCCGGCGCCGCGCAGATCAGAGGCTCATCCAGCAGGCTCTCGATCTCTTCTTCGATCGCATCGCTGAGCTTGCCGCCATCGGGGCCGAAGAACTTCACGCCGTTGTCGTGATGCGGGTTGTGTGAGGCCGAGATGACCACACCGGCCTGGCAACGCAATGCGCGGGTGAGATAGGCCACGCCGGGCGTCGGGATGGGCCCCAGCAAATCGGTCTCGATGCCGGCGGCGGCAAAGCCCGCTTCCAGCGCCGACTCGAACATATAACCAGACCGGCGGGTGTCCTTGCCGATGAGCACGCGCGCGCCATGCGACTTGCCCAGCACACGGCCGGCGGCCCAGCCGAGCTTGAGCGCGAAATCAGGCGTCATGGGCGAACGGCCGACTGTGCCCCTGATTCCATCGGTACCGAAATATTGTCTGCTCATTTTTTAGCTCTCTCTGCGAGCATGGCGGATGGCCTCTGCGGTTTTCAGCGCCAGCACGGTTTCCGCTACATCGTGGGCACGTACTATAGCGACGCCACTTTCAACGGCAAGCACGGCAGCGACAACACTGGGCAGCAGGCGCTCGTGCACCTTCAATCCCAGCAACTGGCCAAACAGGGATTTTCTGGAGACCCCAAGCAGCAAGGGCACATCCAAAATCTTGAAAGCATCGAGATTGGCGAGCAAGGTCAAATTGTGCGCCAAGGTTTTGCCAAATCCGATGCCGGGGTCTGCCAGCAGACGCGCGCGCGCAACGCCCATTTGGGTGCAGGCTTCGATGCGCTCCGACAGCGCCGCGATGACATCGGCCATCACATCCTGATACTGCGGCGCAGACTGCATCGTGCGCGGTTCGCCCTGCATATGCATCAGACAGATCGCCGCTTGGCTGGCTGCAACCGCTTCGATGGCACCCGGCTCGCGGAGCGCATTGACGTCGTTCACCATCGTCGCCCCCGCAGCAATCGCGGCACGCATCACGGCCGGCTTCATCGTGTCGATCGAGATCACCACATCCAGTCGTTTCGCCAGCTGCTCGATGATGGGCACGACACGGTCCAGTTCCTCCGCCTCGGTCACTGCCGCAGCACCTGGACGGGTGGATTCACCGCCCACATCAATGAGTGCTGCGCCGTCCGACACCATCTGCGCGGCATGATCGAGTGCATCGTGAGCCTGAAGCCAGCGCCCGCCGTCAGAGAACGAGTCCGGCGTGAGATTGAGAATGCCCATGACGCTAGGGCAATCCAAGTCAAGACGTCGATGGCCGCAGATCAGTTGCACGACGCGACCTCACCCTTGAACCCCATTAAAAAACGGGGCCGACGGGCCCCGTTTGGATATTCAAGCGCACGTTCTAATTGGCAGGTGTGGGCTGCGCGTTGCCGCCCGCGGCCGTGGCACCAGCACTCGGCGGCGGCGCACTGGGCTTGCCGGAACTATCGCTGCCTTCAATCCAGCTCTCGGGCAGCCCCGGCGGCTCGCGGCGCATGAGGCGCGCAAGCTGCGCGGCATCAATGGTTTCGTACTTCACCAGGGCCTCAGCCATCGAGTGCAGGATGTCGTTCTTCTCGATCAGGATGTTCTTCGCCGTCTCGTAGTTGTGCTCGATGATGAGACGGATTTCGCGGTCGATTTCGTGTGCGGTGTCATCAGACACGTTCTTGGTCTGCGTCACGCTGCGGCCCAGAAACACCTCACCGTTGTCTTCGCCATAGGAGAGCGGACCGAGCTTCTGCGACATGCCCCACTTGGTCACCATGTTGCGGGCGATTTCAGTGGCACGCTCGATATCGTTGCTGGCCCCGGTCGTGACCGACTCGGCACCAAAAATCAGCTCTTCAGCCAGACGGCCACCGAACAGCGAGCAGATCGACGAATTGAGCCGCTGCTTGGACATGGAATAACGATCCTGCTCCGGCAGGAACATCGTCACGCCCAAGGCGCGACCACGCGGGATGATCGTCACCTTGTAGACCGGATCATGATCAGGGACGGTCAGGCCGACAATCGCGTGACCTGCTTCGTGATAAGCCGTGAGCTTTTTCTCGTCGTCGGACATCACCATGCTGCGGCGCTCGGCACCCATCATGATCTTGTCTTTGGCGCGCTCGAAATCTTCGTGATCGACCAGGCGCTTGTTGTAACGCGCGGCAAACAAGGCCGCCTCGTTGACGAGGTTGGCGAGGTCGGCACCCGAGAAGCCCGGCGTTGCACGCGCGATCGTGTTGGCTTTTACGTTGTCGTGCAGCGGCACCGAACGCATGTGGACCTTGAGGATCTGCTCGCGGCCGCGGACGTCGGGCAAGGGCACCACGACCTGGCGGTCGAAGCGGCCCGGGCGCAGCAGTGCGGGATCGAGCACATCGGGACGGTTGGTGGCGGCGATGACGATCACACCCTCGCTACCCTCGAAGCCATCCATCTCGACCAGCATCTGGTTCAATGTCTGCTCGCGCTCGTCGTGACCGCCGCCCAGACCGGCACCGCGATGACGACCGACCGCATCGATTTCGTCAATGAATATGATGCAGGGTGCGTGCTTCTTGGCCTGGTCGAACATGTCGCGCACGCGGCTCGCACCGACGCCAACGAACATCTCGACGAAATCGGAGCCCGAGATCGAGAAGAACGGCACCCCAGCTTCGCCGGAAATGGCCTTGGCCAGCAGCGTCTTGCCGGTGCCTGGCGAACCGACCAGCAGCACGCCACGCGGAATCTTGCCGCCCAGTTTCTGGAACTTGCCCGGATCCTTGAGGAACTCGACCAGCTCGCTGACTTCCTGCTTGGCCTCGTCGCAGCCGGCGACATCATTGAAACTGGTTTTCACCTGATCGGCGTTCAACATGCGGGCCTTGGACTTGCCAAAGCTCATCGCGCCGCGCCCGCCTGCCCCGCCACCCTGCATCTGGCGCATGAAGTACACCCAGACGCCGATCAGCAACAGAATCGGGAAGGAGCTGTAGAGCAGTTGTAGCAGGATGGGCGTCTGCTTCGGCGGCTGGCCGTCGAAACGCACCTTGTTGTCGATCAGCGTGCCCACCATCGAGCGGTTGTCGGTTTCGGGGCTGTAGGTCGAGAACTTGCTGCCGCCCTTGAGCTGGCCGCTGATGTTCTGGTCTTCGATCTTCACCGAATCGACGTTGCCCTGCTTCACCTGCTCCAGAAAGTCGGAGTAGGCCAGCGGCTGGTCGCCACCACGGCGTCCCGAGAAGCCTTGGAACACGACCATGAGCACCACGAGGATGACCACCCAGAGCAGCAGATTTTTAGCGAGATCGTTCAACGTCAGTGCCTCGGAATTACAGAATTAGTGAGCTTTTTGACCTTACACCCGGCGAAAGTTCTTCGCCACCAGATATACCTCGCTGCTGCGCGCCCGGCTTGCCTTGGGCTTGCGGATGGCCACAGAGCCAAACGCCGCACGCACCGCCTTCAAATACTGCTCAAAACCCTCGCCCTGAAACACCTTGGCGGCAAAGGTGCCGCCGTTCTTGAGATGCGCCTTGGCAAAATCGAGTGCCAGTTCACACAGATACAGGCTTGCGGCCTGGTCTGCGCTGTCGATCCCAGAGAGATTGGGGGCCATATCGGACAACACAAGGTCTATGGCGTTTTCGCCCACCAAGGCCTCGATCGCCTTTAGCACCGGCTCTTCGCGAAAGTCACCCATCAGGAAATCGACGTTCGGCAACGCATCCATGTCGAGAATATCAGTGGCGATCAGACGACCTTTGGCCCCCAGCAGCGGGCGCGCAATCTGGCTCCAGCCGCCGGGTGCGGCGCCGAGATCGACTACCGCCATGCCGGGTTTGATGAGTTTGTCCTTCTCGTTCAGCTCGATGAGCTTGAACGCCGCGCGCGAGCGGTAGCCCAGACGGCGCGCCTCCTGCACATAGTGGTCGGCCTCATGTTCGGCCAGCCACTTGGCGGAAGACGCGCTGCGCTTCTGGCTCATTGAAAGACAGGGTACAGGGGATGGGGTACGGGGCATGGGGAACAACGCCATCCCCCGCACCCCATACCCCAAACCCGCTTCTGCTTCATAGGTAGTGCACCGCCACGATCTCGAGCTCGCGCACACCCTTGGGCGTATTGACGCCGACCGCATCACCCTCGGTCTTGCCGATCAGCGCGCGGGCAATGGGCGAGTTGACCGAGATGCGGTTGGCCTTGATGTCAGCCTCATCCTCGCCAACGATCTGATAACGCAGACTCTCTTCGGTATCGATATCGGTGAGATCGACCGTGACGCCAAACATCACCTTGCCGTTTTTCGCCAGCGTCAGCGGGTCGATGATCTGGGCATTGCTCAGCTTGGCCTCTATCTCGGTGATACGGCCTTCGTTGAAGCCGTGCTGCTCGCGGGCGGCGTGGTACTCGGCATTCTCTTTGAGGTCGCCGTGCGAGCGGCCCTCTTCAACGGCCGCGATGATGCGGGGGCGGTCTTCGGACTTGCGACGGCGAAGCTCCTCACGCAGCAAGTCGGCACCGCGCAGGGTCATGGGAGTTTTGGTCATGGCTTAAACGGGAGACAAGTAGGCTGAAAGTCCGGATGAACCGAACCTGGAAGGACTGGATTGGAGGCTTGCAGAATAACATTTCTGCCCCCCGAAGCATGCCGTGCAGCCCTTCGGTGACGAGGACAGAGGGATGACGCCGCGGCCAGCACGGCGTCATCCATGCAGGCCAGCGTCAGTGCAGATCTTGCAGACGATTGACCACGACGTTATCGAGGTGATCCATCGCCATCGCCGCCGCCTGCGCGCCAGCGATGGTGGTGAAGTAGGTCAGCCGCTGGTGCATGGCAGCCGCGCGGATGGACTTGCTCTCTTCGATCGACTGCTTGCCGTCGGTGGTGTTGCAGACAAACTGGATCTCGCCGTTCTTGATCGCATCGACGCAATGGGGGCGGCCTTCCTTCACCTTGTTGACCGACTCGCAGGGCACGCCGGCCTTGGCGATGAAGGCGGCCGTGCCGCTGGTCGCAACCACCTTGAATCCCTTCTCGCTCAAGGTGCGCGCCAGCTCAACGGCTTTGGGCTTGTCCTGCTCGCGCACGCTGATGAAGGCCGTGCCGCTCTCTGGCACCACCATGCTCGCAGCGAGCAGGGCCTTGTTGAAAGCCTCGCCGAAGCTCGCACCCACGCCCATCACTTCGCCGGTAGATTTCATCTCGGGCCCGAGCAGCGGATCGACACCCGGGAACTTGGCAAAGGGGAACACCGACTCCTTCACCGAGTAGTGCGTCGGGATCAGTTCGCTGACGATGCCCTGGCTCTTCAGTGAAGTGCCTGCCATCACGCGCGCTGCGATCTTGGCGAGCGGCCGACCCGTGGCCTTGCTCACGAAGGGCGAAGTGCGCGAAGCGCGGGGATTCACTTCCAGTAGGAACACGCGCTCGGCACCCTTGGCCCCCTGCACCGCGAACTGGATGTTCATAAGGCCGCGCACCTTGAGCGCATGCGCGAGCTTCACGGTCTGGGCGCGAATCTCGTCGAGCACCGCAGGCGAGAGCGAGTGTGCCGGCAGTGAACACGCCGAGTCACCGCTGTGCACGCCAGCCTGTTCGATGTGCTCCATGATGCCGCCGATGACGACATCGGTGCCGTCGGCGAGCGCGTCGACATCGACCTCGATGGCGTCATCCAGAAAGCGGTCGATCAACACCGGCGAGTCGTTCGACACCTGCACGGCTTCGCGGATGTAGCGAGTGAGATCGGCATCGTCGTGGACGATTTCCATCGCGCGGCCACCGAGCACATAGCTGGGGCGAACGACGGCCGGGTAGCCGACCTTCTTCGCAGCGGCCAGAGCGGTTTCGAGCGAGGTCGCGGTGCCATTGGGCGGCTGCAACAACGCCAGGTCTTCGACCAGTTTCTGGAAGCGCTCGCGGTCTTCGGCCAGATCAATCGAGTCCGGCGACGTACCGATGATGGGCGCGCCAGCGGCTTCGAGCGCACGTGCGAGCTTGAGCGGCGTCTGGCCACCGAACTGCACGATCACGCCCTTGGGCTTTTCGAGGTCGATGATCTCCATCACGTCTTCAAACGTCAGCGGCTCGAAATACAGACGATCCGAAGTGTCGAAGTCGGTCGACACCGTCTCCGGATTGCAGTTGACCATGATGGTCTCGAAGCCATCCTCGCGCAGCGCGAGTGCGGCATGCACGCAGCAGTAGTCGAATTCGATGCCCTGCCCGATGCGGTTCGGCCCACCGCCCAAGATCATGATCTTGTCGCGGCCCGTGGGCTTGGCCTCGCACTCCTCGTCGTAGCTCGAATAGAGGTAAGCCGTATCGGTGGGGAACTCCGCAGCACAGGTATCCACGCGCTTGTAGATGGGTCGCACGCCCAGCGCCTTGCGGCGCGCGCCGACTTCCATCTCGCTCACGCGCATCAGCTTGGCAATGCGGCGATCCGAAAAGCCAAGGCGCTTCCACACGCGCACCGCGTCGGCGGTGAGGGTGTCGAGCTTGGCGGCGGCGATGGTCTTCTCCATCGCAATCAATTCTTCGATCTGGTCAAGAAACCAGTGGTCGATTTTCGAGAGTTTGAAGATGTCTTCCACGCTCATGCCGGTGCGGAAGGCATCGCCCACGTACCAAAGGCGGTTGGCGCGCGGCGTGGCGAGTTCTTCGCGGATGCGCGAGATCGAATCGGCGCTGTGATCCGCCACCTGCGGGTCGAAACCATCGCTGCCGGTTTCCAAGCCGCGCATGGCCTTGTGCAGCGCCTCCTGGAAGTTGCGCCCCATCGCCATCACCTCGCCCACGCTCTTCATCTGCGTGGTCAGGCGGCTGTCGGCCTGCGGAAACTTCTCGAAGGTGAAGCGCGGAATCTTCACCACCACATAGTCGATCGAGGGCTCGAAGGACGCGGGCGTCGCACCACCGGTGATCTCGTTCTGCAACTCGTCCAGCGTGTAGCCGACCGCGAGCTTGGCGGCGATCTTGGCGATGGGAAAACCGGTCGCCTTCGAGGCCAGCGCAGACGAGCGCGACACGCGCGGGTTCATCTCGA
>JAUSQI010000084.1 GCA_030652575.1 Stagnimonas sp.
GCCTGGGCGAGATGAACCCCGAGCAGCTGCACGAAACCACGCTCGACCCGCTCAATCGCCGTCTGGTGAAGGTGGGCATCGAGGATGCGATTGCCGCCGATCTGATCTTCACGACGCTGATGGGCGAAGACGTGGAACCGCGCCGCGAGTTCATCGAGAAGCACGCGCTGCTGGTCGGCAATCTCGATGTGTGAGGCGGCATAATCGGCCCATTCCAATGGGGGGCGGCCGATGAAAACACTCGCGCTGTATCACTTGAAAGGCGGCGTCGGCAAAACCGCCGCCGCCGTCAACATCGCCTGCCTCGCAGCCAAGGCGCGCATCCCGACCGTGCTGTGGGACCTCGACCCGCAAGGCGCCGCCAGCTGGACAATGTCAGCAACCGCCACCGAAGCCGGCAAGCCCAAGGCCCTGTGGAGCGGCAATGCCCCCATCGGCGACTGGGTGCAGGAAACCGGCCGCAGCAACCTCTCGCTGATCCCGGCAGACCTCACCACGCGCCACCTCGACATCTGGCTGCGCAAGGATGACCCCGACACGCTCAAGCAGCTCCTGAAGCCGCTCAGCGAGCACTACGCCCTCTGCGTGCTCGATTGCCCGCCCAGCCTCTCGCACCTGGCCGAAAACATCTTTGCAGCGGCGGATCGCGTGCTGCTACCCACCGTGCCCACGCACCTCTCGCTGCGCGCGCTCAAGCAGCTGCTGGACTACTTTGGCGACAACAAGCTGCCGCGCGACAAGCTGCGCGCGTTCTGGTCACTGGCGGATCGTCGCCGCGGCCTGCACAGGGCGCTGATCGAAGCACCGCCCAAGTCCATGCCCAAGCTGCTGCGGGCCGTGGTGCCGTACTCCGCCATCATCGAAAAGATGGGCGAGCACAAGGCGCCGGTGGAGGACTACGCCAGCGACCACCCCGCCGCCGAGGCCTACCGCCTGTTGTGGCAAGAGGTGAAGGCGGAGCTGAAACTCTAGCCCGCGATTAGCGCGCCTTGCCGGCGCTGGCAGCCTTCGCCACGCGGCGGAACTCCAGCCCCTCGTCCGCAACCGGCGCATCGCGCAGCAGCGCGGTATCGGTCTTGTAGTTGTGCGCCACCTGCCAGTGGCCACTCTTGCCTTGTCGCGGTAAGAGATGCGCGGCGCGCTTCACGTAGCCGCTGGCGAGGCTGCCCATCATGGTGTGTTCGGTGATCTCGTCGGCCTCGGCCACGGGCGTGACTTGCTGATAGTTCTCGGCATCCATGTGGTTGACGAGGCGGCAGACGAACTCGGCGGAGAGATCGGCCTTGAGCGTCCAGGACGCATTGATGTAGCCGAACACCATCGCGGTATTGGGCAGGCCCTGCAGCATCACGGCCTTGTACATCATGCCGTCGCCCGGTTTCACCGGCTTGCTATCGACGGTCAGCGTCATGCCGCCGAACATCTGCAAGTCGAGGCCGGTAGCGGTGATGATGATGTCGGCTTCGATCTCTTCGCCGCTGGCGAGCTTCAAACCCTGGGGCGTGAAACGCTCGATACGGTCGGTGGCGACAGAAGCCTTGCCCTCGCGCAGCACCCGGAACAGATCGCCGTCGGGGATGACGCAGAGGCGCTGGTCCCAGGGCTCGTAGTTCGGCGTGAAGTGGCGCATGTCGACCTTGCCCTGCAGCTGTTTCTTGGCGGTCGAGAGCAGGAAGCGCTTCATCGCCTTGGGGCGACGCTTGGCGGCCTGGTAGACGAACTGCTGGAAGGCGACGTTGCGCGCGCGGGTGATGCGATAGACCCACTTGTCCGGCATCATTTTCTGCATCAGCTGCGAGACGCGATCCATCGAGGGGATGGGCAGGAAATAACTGGGTGAGCGCTGCACCATCGTCACGTGCGCGGCCTTGTTGACCATGGCAGGTACCAAGGTCACGGCGGTTGCACCGCTGCCGATCACGATCACCTTCTTGCCGGTGTAGTCGAGCTTCTCCGGCCACTGCTGCGGGTGGATGATCTGGCCCTTGAAGCTCTTCTCGCCCTCGAAATGCGGCTTGAAGCCTTCGTCGTAGTTGTAATAGCCGGTGCAGCCCACCAGGAACCGGGCCTGATACACCTCTTTCTCGCTGCTGCCTTCGACGCCGACTTCCACAGTCCACAGCGCGGTCTCCGATGACCAGCTTGCCGAAATCGCCTTGCGGCCAAAACGGATGCGTTCGGTGATGCCGTTGGCGGCGGCGGTCTTGGTGACATAGCCCTTGATCGAACCGCCATCAGCGAGGATCTGCGGCTTGATCCACGGCGCGAAGCGATAGCCGAAGGTCATCATGTCCGAATCGGAGCGGATGCCCGGATAGCGGAACAGATCCCAGGTGCCGCCGATCGCTGCACGGCGTTCCAGCACCAGCAGGCTCTTGCCGGGGCATTCCTTGCGCAGATGACAGGCCATGCCGATGCCGGAAACGCCGGCGCCGATGATGAGAATGTCGATGGTTTGGGTGGCTGCGGGTGAGCTTGCGTCGGCCATGGCACGTCCTTGCGTTAAAAAACCGTGCGCAATGCTGCCTGATCTCGCCTGAGGATGCAGCTTGGGTTCGTCCGCTGGAGGCTCTCGTGCAGATTGCGCCCCGAGGAGGAGCCAGCTACTGCGCATGCCGCTCCACCAGCGCCTTCACCGGCGCGAGGCGCGCCATCAATGCTTCCCGCGTGGGCGCGGTGACGGTGACGTGCCCGATCTTGCGCTGCGGCTTGGGCGTTTTGCCGTAGCTGTGCACGTGCACGCCGTCGAGTGCGGCCAGCGCCGGTGTGGACGGCGCGCTGCCGATGAGATTGACCATCGCAGAAGCGCCGCGCAGCGCCGTGCTGCCCAGCGGCAGACCGGCGACGGCGCGCAGGTGGTTTTCGAACTGCGAGCACTCCGCGCCCTCGATGCTCCAGTGCCCCGAGTTGTGCACCCGCGGCGCGATCTCGTTGGCCAGCAGCTTGCCGCCCGAGACGAAGAACTCGAAGGCCATCACGCCCACATAGCCGAGATGCTCGGCAACGCGACGCGCGTAGCTTTCGCCCTCGGCTTGCAGCGGGTCGTTCCCGGTCGGGATGGCCGTGCGCAAGATGCCGTCGCGGTGCACGTTTTCCACCAGCGGGTAAAAGCGCATTTCGCCATTTTGCGCACGCACGGCGAGGCAGCTCACTTCGCGCTCGAAGGGGATGAACTCTTCGAGGATCAGCGGTTGGCTGCCGAGCTTGTCCCAGGCTGGTGCAAGGTCTTCGGTCGCGCGCAGCACGGCCTGCCCCTTGCCGTCGTAGCCCATGCGACGCGTCTTGAGCACGCAGGGCAGGCCCAGGTGCTCCACCGCCAGACGCAGGCCATCCAGTGAACTGACGGCGATGTTGCCGGGCACGGGCACGGCGAGCTGCGCGAACAGCTTTTTCTCGTGCAGACGATCCTGCCCCGCCGTCAGCGCCCTGGGGGAGGGATAAAGCGGAATGCGGGCTGCGACGAATTCCGCCGAGTGCGACGAGACGTTCTCGAACTCGAAGGTCGCAACATCGACGCTGACGCAGAACTCCTGCAAGGCGCGTTCGTCGTCGAAATCCGCCTTGATGTGCGTGCCCAAGGGTGCGGCGCAGGCTTCCGTCGCCGGGTCGAGAAACACGAAGTCGAAGTCGAGCGGGTAGCCCGCCAGCGCGAGCATGCGACCCAACTGCCCTGCGCCCAAGATGCCAATTTTCATGGAAGTTTCGGCAATTCCAGCGGCGCGTCTTCCAGCACCTTGCGGGTCTGTTCGCTGCGAAAGTGGTCGAGTCGTTCAGCCAGTGTGGCGTCCTCGTTGGCGAGCATCGCCGCCGCGAACAACGCCGCGTTGATCGCACCCGCACGGCCGATGGCGACCGTGCCGACCGGAATGCCCGCTGGCATCTGCACGATGGAGAGCAGCGAGTCCAGGCCGTTGAGCGCCTTGCTCTGCACCGGCACGCCGAGCACCGGCAGGCGCGTCTTGGCAGCACACATGCCGGGCAGGTGGGCTGCGCCGCCGGCACCGGCAATGATGATCTTCAAACCACGCCCCGCAGCGGCCTCGGCGTAGTCAAACAGCAGGTCGGGCGTGCGGTGCGCCGACACCACGCGCGCCTCGTGCGGCACGCCGAGATCCAACAGCGTTTGCACGGCGTGCTGCATGGTTTCCCAGTCCGAGCGGGAGCCCATGATGATGCCGACGAGAGGTTTGCTATTGGAACTTTCCGGCACGGGAGGCCTTCTGTGGTGCCATGGCTGGCGGGAAAGTGCGCAATTCTGCCACCGCCCGCCCGCGCCTGCATGACGGCGCGCCTGCGCGGTGCGACCATGCGCGCCACAAGACCAAGAAACGGACTGGAGTTCCATGATCGACACCCGCCCCTCGGCTGCCTCGCTGCGCGATGCGCTGTGGTTTCACATCGCCTTTTTCCTGGTGGCGATCCCGGTCGCCCTCGGCGTGCCGGACAAGTCGCTGGGTCGTGCGATCCTGATTCTCGCCGCCGTCTACAACATCGTGCTGCCGGCCATCGCCAACTGGCGCGGGCATCGCCAGTGGTATCTGCTCTGGGTGTTTCTGCTGCCGCTGAGCTTCACGCTGCCGATGGCGGACTGGATGCTGGTCAAGCGCATGGGCACGCTGGTGTTCCCCGACCACGGCGTGCCCAAGTTCGCCAACGTGGTGCCGGTCTACTTCGCCGGCCTGTGGATCATGCTGCTCTGGCCGGTGAGCCTGTTCGCCTCGGCCATGCCGCGCAAATGGTCGTATCCCACTGCGGCAGTGCTGGGCCTGACGCTGTTCGTGCTCTGGGAGTGGGCGGCGCGGCCGCTCAACCTCTGGCATGCCGTCAACGTGCGCATGTTCGCCGGCTTCGCTCTGTACCCGCTCATCCCGGAGGCATTGCTTTGCGTCGCCACCCTGTGGATGTGGCGCGCCACCACCATGTCGCCGCGCTGGCAGAAAGTGCTGGGCGCGATGGGCGTGACGTTTTTCTACGCGGGCTGCTTGAGCTTGTTCCTGCTCTGGGTCGAGCTCAACCGGTAGTCGGCCGCTGCCTGTCCATCAGGGCAGCAACTCGAACTCGGCGGTGAGGGTGGATGTAGCGTGAATGAGCCCGGCGCTGAAGCCGGTCTGCTCGTTGCCCGACATCTCGGGCGCGCCATCGCTGGAGGCCTTCATCGCCATCAGGCGCGGCATCGGCACCGGCGGGTTGTAGGCCTGGCTGCTGGCGTTGACGGTGCGCGGCAGGCCCAGTTTCAGGCTCAGGCCTTCGGCAATCACGCTGGCCTGCGCGGCAGCATCCGCCACCGCACGCGCCAGCGCCGCGCGTTCGGTTTCCTTCATCTTGCTGGACTCCAGCACCGGCGCATTGACCTGATTCACCCCGGCCTTGGTCAGCCGCAACAGCACGTCACCCACCTTGTCGAGATTGCGCACGGTGACGTTGATCTCGCGTCGCGCAAAGTAGGCGCGGAACTTATGCTGGTTATCCACCCAGTCGTATTCCGGGTTGACCGAATAGCCGGCAGTGGAGATGTCCTCATCCTTCAGGCCAAGACCTTTCAGCTCTTTGAGGACGGCGCGGGTGCCGTCGTTCACTTTGGTTTCGGCAGCTCGCAAGTCAGCATTGCGTGCCTCGATCGCCATCGACAAGCGTGCGCGGTCAGGGGCAACGGTCGCCTCGCCCTGACCCGTCACTTGCACCACGCGCGGCGCCGGTTCGGCAGCCGAAGCGGCAAACGAAAAAGCGAGTAAAGCAACGGCGAGTGGCAGGTGGCGCATGGTGGAATCCTCTTAAGCTGGGGCCGAAAGGCTAGCGCATTGAGATGAATGACTGCGGCCGCATCTTTCGCCAAGCGGTAACATGCGCCGCCTTCAAACTTTTGTCCGCATCGCCATGAGCACCAGCCACGACCAAGAAACCGTCACCCTCACCCGGGACGTGATCGGCGTGCTCATTCCCCAAGGCACAAAGGTGGAGCTGCCCGAAGCCGCCGTGGCGCACATCACGCAGGCGCTGGGTGGCAGCTACACGGTGCAGGTGCAGGGGCATCTGTTCCGCATCGATGGCGCCGATGCCGACGCGCTGGGCAAGGCCAAGGCCAAGGGTATCGAGATCCCCGAGAACGCCACGGACAAGGAGATCGAGCTGGCCGTGTGGGCGCAGCTCAAGACCGTCTTCGACCCCGAAATCCCCATCGATATCGTCAACCTCGGCCTGGTCTACGACTGTCACGTGCTGCCCGGTGCGACCGACGCCGAGCGCAAGGCCAGCATCCGCATGACATTGACCGCGCCCGGCTGCGGCATGGGCGACATCCTGGTCGAAGACGTGAAGACCAAGGTCAAGCAGGTGCCGAAGGTCAATGAGGTCGATGTGGAACTCACTTTCGACCCGCCGTGGACGCGCGAGATGATGAGTGAGGAAGCACAACTGACTGCCGGATTCATGTGATTTCCCATGAATCAACCTACTGCGCTGGGCAATCGCTGCGTCATGCGGTGCTCGCAATGCTCACGCACACGAGTGCGCTGCGCTCCTAGTTCCTCGCGCTTACCCATGCTCGCTACGGTTGCTTCAAGGGAAATGTCATGAGCAACACCCTCACCCGCGGCGTGCGCGTCATCGTGACGCCGGAATATCTGCCAGAGCAATCGTTGCCGGATGCGGGCCGCTGGCTGTTCGCCTATCACGTCATCCTGCGCAACGAGGGCAAGCAGGCGGTGCAACTGCTCAACCGCCACTGGATCATCACCAACGGCGAAGGCGAGGTTGACGAGGTGCGCGGTGCCGGCGTGATCGGCCAGCAGCCCGAGCTGGAGCCGGGTGCGGAATTTCACTACACCAGCGGCTGCCCGCTCGACACGCCCGTGGGCACCATGCACGGCGAGTACGAAATGCGGGTGATCGAAACCGATGACACCTTCGACGTGCACATCACGCCGTTCCGCCTCGCGGTGCCCAGCGCGCTCAACTGAGCGCTTGTGCAGTGTGTAGCGCCTAGCGAGAGCGGCCGATCGCCGGGTCCAGCTGCTGCAGCGCCTGGCCGAGATCGGTTTGGCCGGTGCTCTTGAGTTCATCATTCGAATAGATGCGCACCAAGGCAGACCCGGCGGGGCAATTGCCCTTGTCGTCGGGCTTGGGATTGATGCGGCTACCTGCGGGCGGTTCGCAACGCGTCTGTGGCTTCGGCAACGCGGCCTTGTCCTTGGCATCGACGGTAGTGGCAGCAACCGGTGAGGGATCAGCGCGCACGCCACCCGCCCCGATGCAGGCGGCAATGAGAATCAGCAGGGCAACTTTCTTCATGGTGAGGTCTCCAGAAAAGACCCTCCTATGACCGCTGCATGCGCCAAGCGTTCGCGTATTCGTTCTTCATGTAGCGCACGAAAGCCGCGAAGATGCTGCGGTTCAGCTGGATCGGCTTGCCGTCGGCCAGGTCTTCAATGTGGGCGTAATACCAGCCCATCTGCCCCAGTAGGTTGATGAGCTTGGTGATGAAGTTCTTGCTCTGGGTCGCGTGTTCGCGTTCGTGCGCCGGTGCCTCCTCGATGGAGCCGGCGAGCAATTTCTTCGGCAGGTCGGGCATGGTGCAGAGCGGCCGGGCCAGCCCGATGACGTCGACATCGCCGCTGGCCAGGGCCGCCTCCATCGCGGCCCGGCTGCGAAAGCCGCCCGGCATGAGGATGGGCATTTTCGCCACCTGACGAATCGCCTTGGCGTATTCGAGAAAGTAGGCCTCGCGCTTCACCGTGCTCTGCTTGAGCGGCATGGCATCTTCGCTGCGGCCATCGGCACCCAGCAGCTTCGGCTGTTCGTAGGTGCCGCCGGAAATCTCGATGAGATCAAGCGTCTCGGCGTTGAGCATCTCGACCAGCTGCAGGCACTCGTCGAAGGTGAACCCGCCGCGGCGGAAGTCATCCGAGTTGAGCTTGATCGCGAGCGGGAAATCGGCGCCCACCGCCTTGCGCGTCGCGCGCAGGGTTTCGATGAGAAAGCGCGAGCGATTCTCCAGCGAGCCGCCCCAGGCATCGGTACGCGTGTTGGTGACGGGCGACAGAAAGCTCGACAGCAGATAGCCGTGGGCGGAGTGGATCTGCGCCCCGGTGAAGCCGGCTTCGCGTGCCACTCGGGCGACGTTGGCGAAGCGCTGGATGAAGTCGAGAATCTCGTCCTCGCGCAGCGCGCGGGGCTTTTTGTAGTTGCCCATCAGGTCGAGCTGCACCTCGCTCGGTGCCAGCGGCTGCTTCGCCACATACCAAGGCGACTGGCGGCCCGCATGGCTGATCTGCATCCACAGATGATTGCCCGCGACCGTGCCCGCCGCCGCATAGGCCTTGAGCCGCTCGAAGCCCTCGAAGCCGGGTCGAAACTTGTCCACCGGGTCGATGGCGACATTGCCGGGCCGCTCCATCACGCGGTTGTCGATCATCACGTTGCCGGTGATCAGCAGACCTGCGCCGCCTTCGCTCCAGGCGCGATAGACGCGGTTATGCCTCTCGGTGGCAAACAGACGCGCATCCGACAAGCCTTCGGTCATCGCCGATTTGCAGATGCGGTTGGGCAACGTCGCACCGCAGGCGAGTTTCAGGGGTTGGGCAAGCAGGCTCATCGTTTTGGTCTCCACCAGATGTTGTGCGGCACCCTAACCCGTCGGTGCTATGACGAAATAGGGCGCCATCATCACTGTCGGCGTCCGTCGCCGACATTCAGTGCTGACATTGTGGGCAGTAGCAGCTCTGGCGATTGCCCAGACGCAGCAACTTGATGGGCGTGCCGCAGACCCGGCAGGGCAGGCCCTCGCGGCCATACACATACAAGTCCTGCTGGAAGTAACCCGAGGCGCCGTCAGCGCCCGCAAAGTCGCGCAACGTGGTGCCGCCCTGGGTGATGGCCTCCAGCAGCACCTCGCGCACCTTCGCTGCCAGCAGCGTGAACTCGGCGCGCGTCACCTTGCCGGCCGGCCGGGTGGGCCTGATGCCGGCGCGAAACAGCGACTCGGCTGCGTAGATGTTGCCCGCGCCGACCACGACCCCGCCATCCATCAGAAACGTTTTCACTGCGGCGGTCTTGCCGCGCGACTTTGCGAACAGATAGTCGCCGCTGAAGGCATCCGAAAACGGCTCCGGCCCCATGGTCTGCATCAACGCGTGCTCGCCCTCCGCAGCAGGCCAGGGCAGCACCGCACCGAAGCGGCGTGGGTCGTGGTAGCGCAGCACGCGGCCATCGTCGAGCACCAGGTCGAGATGGTCGTGCTTGAGCAGCGCGTGGTTGGCATCGAGCACGAACACGCGGCCCGACATGCCAAGGTGGATGATGATCTTGTCGTCGCTGACGCCATCCAGTGGCTCCAGATGCAGCAGCAGATACTTGCCGCGTCGGCTGGTGCTGATCACGCGCCGACCCTCGGCAAACGCCGCAAAGTGCAACGGGATCGGCCAGCGCAGACGGGCATCTCGCACGATGACTTTCGCGATGGTGCGGCCGACGACATGCGGCGTCATGCCGCGGCGGATGGTTTCGACTTCGGGCAATTCAGGCATACGGCGATTTTAGGGCTGCTAGTCTTTTGCCATGACCACATCCAACGACGAACAAATCATCGCCACCACGCGCCGCTGGCTCGAACGCGCCGTGATCGGCCTCAACCTCTGCCCCTTCGCCAAGGCCGCCTATGTGAAGCAGCGTGTGCGCTTCACCGTGAGCGCGGCGACCAGTGCCGAAGCACTGCTGGATGATCTGATTCTGGCGCTGCAAGACCTGCACGCCGCCGACCCGGCCGAGTGCGAAACCACGCTGTTGATCCACCCGCAGGCACTCACGGATTTTCTCGACTACAACGACTTCCTCGATGCCGCCGATGCCGCACTCGATGCACTCGGGCTCGACGGCGTGATCCAGGTCGCGAGCTTTCATCCGCAGTATCAATTCGCCGGCACCGAGGCCGACGACATCGAGAACTACACCAACCGCGCGCCCTACCCGCTGCTGCATCTGCTGCGCGAGGACTCGATCGAACAGGCGGTCGAAAGCTACCCGGATGTCGACGACATCCCCCTGCGCAACATCGAAACCCTGAAGAAGCTGGGCTTGACGGGATGGGCAGCGCTCGACCTCGATCCGAGCCAGCCAAGGGCGTAATCGAGGCTACCGTGGAACGCTCGATTACCGATTGACAGTGAGGCCTGCAAAGCCCGTAGGATCAGGCCCCATTCTGGTCTGACCTACGCGCCGCAGGAGTTTTCGCATGATCCCAAGAACAATCTTTACCGCCGAGCACGAAGACTTTCGCAAGACTGTGAAGCGCTTCTTTGCCGAAGAAGTGGTGCCGCACCGCGAGGCCTGGGAGGCGCAGCAGCATGTCGACCGCAAGCTCTGGAACAAGGCGGGCGAAATGGGCCTGCTCTGCGTGACCATGCCGGAGGAATACGGCGGCCTCGCCGTTGACCGCACCTACAGCGCGATCCTGATGGAAGAGCAGAGCTACGCCGGTGACTCGGGCGTGGGCTTCTCGCTGCATAGCGACATCGTCGCGCCCTACATCAACAACTTCGGCACCAAGGAGCAGAAGGCGCAGTACCTGCCGCGCATGGCGACTGGCGAATTGGTCGGCGCGATTGCCATGACCGAACCCGGCACCGGCTCGGACCTGCAGGCCGTGAAGACCACCGCCGTGCTCGACGGCGACGAGTACGTCTTGAATGGCAGCAAGATCTTCATCACCAATGGCTACCTCTGCGATGTGGTCGTCGTCGTCGCCAAGACTGGCAACAGCGGTGAGGGTGCCAAGGACATCTCGCTGCTGATCGTCGAGGCCGCAAGCGAGGGCTTCAGCAAGGGCAAGCCGCTCAACAAGGTGGGCATGAAGTCGCAGGACACCTGCGAGCTGTTCTTCAACAACGTGCGGGTGCCGAAGGCGAACCTGCTCGGCGGCCGCGAGGGCATGGGCTTCATCATGCTGATGCAGGAGCTGGCCTGGGAGCGCCTCATCATTGCCATCACCAGCGTTGCGGGTGCCGAGGCCGCGCTCAAGCACACCATCGAATACACCAAGAGTCGCAAGGTGTTCGGCAAGGCCGTGGGCTCGTTCCAGAACACGCGCTTCAAGCTCGCTGAAATGAAAGCCGAGCTGGCGATTGCCCGTGTGTATGTCGACCGCTGCATCGAACTCACGCTCAAGAAAAAACTCGGTGTCGACGATGCCGCCACCGCCAAATACTGGACCAGCGACCTCATGTGCAAGGTCATCGACGAGTGTGTGCAGCTGCACGGCGGCTACGGCTACATGCTGGAGTACCCGGTCGCCCGCGCCTGGATCGACGCCCGCGCCCAGCGCATCTACGGTGGCACCAACGAGATCATGAAAGAGCTGATCGCGCGCACGATCTGAGTCCGTCGCCAGAACCTGAAAAGCCGTCGCGAGCCGGCTTTTTGTCATCACGCTGACCCAGTGCCTTGGCATGGTCGCGCCCGATTTTCGGAGCGTGACCAATGAAGCAGATCAGGAACTGGGCAGCGGCGTTTTGGATCGGCAGCGCGGGTCTCGTGCTCGCAGCCTGCGGCGATTCCGCAGCACCACTGGCACCGGCAACGCCAGTGGTTCCCGCTCCGGGCACACCCGCAGAGCCGACGACGCCTGCCGAACCCCGGCTGGTTGAATACACGGTCGACGACCCGCTCATCAACGAGTCCAGCGGCCTCGCCCGCTCGCAGCGGCGCGACGATGTGCTGTGGACGCTCAACGACTCCGGCGGTGCCACCGAGCTGTATGCCATCACCACCGAGGGCAAGCACATCGCCACCTTGAGCATCACCGGCGCGCCCGCCAATCTCGACTGGGAAGACCTGGCCAGCTACAGCAACGGCGGCACGCCGTACCTGCTGATCGGCGACATGGGCGACAACAGCGCGTTCCGCCCGGTCATCACTTTCTATCGCGTGGAGGAGCCGGCGCTCGCCGGCGGTAGCGGCATCGAGAGCTTGAGCGCGACGCCGACCGGTATCTACAACGTCGCCTATCCCGAGGGCCCACGTGACAACGAATCGCTCGCCGTCGATGGCGTCGAGAACACCGCCTATGTGATCAGCAAGCGCGATGCGAAGCCGACGCTCTACAGCTTCTCGCTGGCGCAGCCCACGGCACTCTTCCCGCTGATGAGCAACTTGGGCGCCATCAACGTGCCGCGCGCGCCAGCGGACTACATGGGCAACGTCGATTCCTTCAACTGGATCACGGCGATGGACTTCGACGACGCGCTCGACCGCGCCTATGCCGCGAGCCTGATCACCGGTTATTTCTGGGATCGCGCGCCGGGCGAGAGCTGGGCGCAGGCCTTCGCCAAGGCACCGACCCCCTTCGATCTGCCCGACTACTCGCAGATCGAGGCCGGCACCTTCATTCGCGGCCGGCGCGACGCCGTGTACATCACCAGCGAAGGCGCACCCGCACCGCTGGCCCGCATCACACCGTAAAACTCAAGGCGTGAACCACGGTCCTTCGATGCAGTAGGTGATGCCCGCCGTGCCGGTGGTGCCATTGGCCCCCGGCCCGCGCTGGCTGCTGAAGTAGAAGAAGCGGCCATCGGGCGAGAACGCCGGGCCGGTCACCTCGCTGCCGTCCTGTCCGACCAGCTGCACCAGCACGCCGATGCGGCCGTCGCGCTGGATCGCCGTGGCCTGCTGATCGGCGTCGCTCTTGTCCTCGACGATGACGATATCGCCGCCGGGCGTCATCACGATGTTGTCCACCGAGTCGATGATAGGGCTGGGCTGAAAGAAGAAGTCGTTGTAGATCAGCTCCAGCGTCTGTGCGGCGACGTCATGCGCCCACACGCGGCGGTCGCCCTTGGTGGTGAAGTAGACGATGCCGTTCTGCCACCAGATGCCCTCGCCACCGTTGAACTGCGTTGCCCCCAGAGCCTGGCCCTGGATGCGGGTCGGCGTCTGCGGTTGCAGCGCTGCGGGCAGCTCCGGCAGTTGCAACGGGTTGGGGTTGGCAATGTCCACCCAGGTCACGGCCCAGGGGCCGCGCGCATTGTCGGCATCGACGACTTCTTGTGCCACGCCAACTTTCATCGCCTGCAAAACACCGGCTGTGCCGGGCCTGCCGCCGACATTCGGTGTGGTCGGCACAAAGCGGTAAAACGCGCTGTCGCCAACGTCTTCGGTCAGATAGAAGATATTGGTGGTGGCATCCACCGTCGCCGCCTCGTGTGTGAACGTGCCGCAGCCATCCCAGCGGGTGGCCGAGAGGCCCGTGGTGTCGAAGGGGTCGGCCTCCCAGATGTAGCCGATGTCGGTTTCTTCCCCCGACAGCCAGGTGCCCCAGGGCGTCACGCCGCCACCGCAGTTGAGGTTGCTGAGCAAGCCCGGCAAGACGTTGTAGGCGCTGGTGATCTCGCCCCTGGCGTCAAAGCGGATGGCGTTGCTGCCGCCGGGCAGGAACTCGCGGTTGCTCACATACACCCAGCCGCCATCGGGGGCGGCGAACACGGCACCGGCATCCGGGTCGGTGTGCCAAAGAAACGTGGTGCCGGGAACGAGGCGGTTGGCTGTCGCAATCACCCGGCTCTTGAAACCCTGGGGAATCAGCAGATTGTTTTCGTCCGGCGTGGTGGCCAGCGGCGGAATCACCAAAGCGCCACGGGTGCCGCCCGGCGTTGGCGTTCCTGGCAGGAGGCTGGCGGCGGGTTCGCTGTTGCCGCAGGCCGTCAGGCCACCACCGATGCCGACGAAGCCCAGGCCGAGAAAACTCCGGCGCAGCATTTCGCGCCGTGACAGCGCACGGCGTAACAGCGGTTGGCTGCGACGAAAGGGGTTGTTCAGCAGGGCCATGTCAACGCTCGCAATGAAAGTGCACTCGAACATAGACGCGTCAGGTTGCATGCAATTGACAACGTCACGAAAAAGTCACGGGGAGGTCACGCACGGCCCATAAAGTCATCGCCCGACTTTTTTTGTCACGCAGCAGGCGTGGCGGAGCCTATCCCTTATGCACGCCAAGCCCTTTGACCCGCGTCGCCGTGCCCTGCTGCGCAATGGCCTCGCGGGCGGCAGTGCGCTGCTGCTGCCGCCTTGGCTTGCCAGTTGCGGCAATTCGTCGAGCCAGGCCGTTGTATCGCCTGGACCCGTGCCACCACCAGCCGCCGCCAAGTTCGCGCCGCGCGGCCGCCATGTGTCGTGGACGGGCGACATCTACACCAGCCGCACCGTCACTTGGTTCACGGATGGCAGTGAAGTGCCGGCGCAGACGCTGGAATACGGCCCGGTGCTGGCGGGCATGAGCGCGGCGGATATCGCCAACGCACCGTTCACCGAGAAAGTGGCGGCGGCCACCACCACCACACCCTTCGTCGATGCGCTCACGCACAAGGCGACGGCCGACCAGTTCGATGAGGCGCTGCCCATCCGTTATCGCGTCGGCTCGGCGCAGGGCCATTCGCCGGTTGCGGTGCTGCGCCCGACTCCGCGCGGCGCGTTTCGCTTTGCACATTTCGGCGATCACGGCCGCACAGCAGGCTCGCGTGCCGTCGCCCGCGCCATCCGCGCACGGCAACCGGATTTCACGCTGCTGGCGGGCGATCTCTGCTATGCCTCGGGGTCTGATGATCTCGGCCCGCAGGAGGTGTGGGACGACTGGTTCAACCAGATCGATGCCGATCTCGGCAGCGACACCGTCTGGATGACCGCCCCCGGCAACCACGAGAACGAGGGCAACAACGGCGTGGCCTATCGCAACCGGCTGGCCACGCCGACCAGCGCCCTGAGCCCCGACGGCACCTTCTACACCTTCGACTACGGCAATGTGCATTTCGTGATTTCCACCGGCGGGGCGTTCGCCACCGATGGCACGCTGGCGCAGGAAATCGCGTTTCTCGAAACCGATCTCGCCGCAGCCGCGCTGCGCCGTGCGGCAGGGCAGATCGACTTCATCGTCGTCTGCCAGCACTTCACCATCTGGACCGACCAGGAAGGCCGTGGCCCCGCCAACCTGACGTTGGTGGCACTGCAAGAAGGCATCTTTGTGCGCTATGGCGTGGACTTGCTGGCCGTCGGCCACGACCACATCTACCAGCGCAGTGCGCCGATGGCTTTCGGCCTGCGCAACCCGCTCGGCTATGTGCAGGTCACCTCCGGCTGCGGTGGCGTCGGTATCCGCGGCTTCGAGCCGACCATCCAGGGCTGGAGTGAAAAGCACCTCGCGCAACTGCTGTTCGTCGAATACACCGTCAACGGCGCGTCGATGACGGCGACGACCTATGGCGTTGACGAAACCACCGGCCTGACCAGCGTGGTGGACGAGTTCACCATTGCCCGTCGCAGCAGCCTTGCCGCCCATCTTGCCGTGCAGCCGGTGCGCGAGCTGGCGCTGCTGGGCAAGGCCATAGATGGTGACTTCGATCGTCTCGCCAAACGCACCGCCGCGCGCAACCATCGCCTGTGCAAGACCCACCATGCTTAAAACACTCTGGGGTTCTGCAGTTCTGTTGCTGCTCGCCGCCTGTGGCGACAGCGCCATGCGGGCGGTGCCCGCGGCCACGCCGCTCGTGAACACCGAAAAATCGCTGGCCCGCGCCCACGCGCACAACGACTACGAGCACACACGGCCGCTGCTGGACGCACTCGATCAGGGCTTCAGCAGTGTGGAGGCCGACGTCTACGTGGCCCCGTTACCCGGCGCGCTCGCCGGTGCAGCCGGCCTGTATGTCGCCCACGATCCGCAGGACATCCGCCCGGACAAAACCTTGGCTGCCCTGTATCTCGAACCGCTGAAGGCGCGCGCGGCCGAAAACGGGGGCTGTATCCACAAGGATTGCTCGCAGTTTTATCTGTTGATCGACGCCAAGACCGAGGGCGAAACGACCTATGCCGCCATCGAGGCCGAGTTGGCGAAGTACGACACGCTGTTTGCGCGCTACGCCGATGGCGGTGTGCGGCCCGGCGCGGTGATCGCCACGCTCAGCGGCAACCGGCCGCTGGCGACCATGAAAGCGGCGACAAGCCGCTACACCTTCTACGACGGGCGCTTCGGCGATCTCGACTCTGCCGAGCCGGTGACGCTGATGCCGCTGATTTCGGATAGCTGGACGACCCAGTTCGGCTGGGATGGCACGGGGGCGATGCCCGCTGACCAGAAAGCCAAGCTCATCGAGGCCATCGCTAAAAGTCACACCAAAGGCCGCCGCGTACGGCTCTACAACGTGCCGGATGCAGCGGGCGCTGCGCGCGAGAACATCTGGAAAGAACTGCTTGCCGCCGATCAGGACCAGATCAACACAGACGACCTCGTTGGTCTGCGTGCCTTCCTGCTCGCCAATGATCCCGAGCAACGCTGAGACAGGCCAAGGGCGATTCAGTTGACACCGGTTTGACACCTTTGCGCATTAGGGTTCGCGCCATTCCAGCCCTTAGCCAGAGTCGTACACCATGAATCTCATCAGCCCGCCCGCGACGGCCATCAACCTCAAGCGCCGCACCGTGTTGCAGGGCTTGTTTCTCGGCCTGGGCGCGGCGGCGCTGCCGGCCTGGGTTCAGCAGGCGCGCGCCGCTGCCGGTGGCCCTGAACTGGATTTGCCCTCCGGCCCACTCGCCAACATTGGCCCGGTGGAAGCGAAGACACTCACCAGTGGTGCGATTGCCGGCGTGGATGATCTGGTGATGGCGCCAGCAGGCTTCGATGTGCGTTGCGTGGCCCGTGCGGGCGTCAACCCCGTCACCAACGCGGTGGATGCGGGCTACCTCTGGCACATCAATCCCGATGGCGGTTCGGTGTTCCCGGCGCCGGATGGCGGCTGGGTCTACACCAGCAACAGCGAAACCACACCGGGTGGCGTCGGCGCGATCCGTTTTGCGGCGGATGGCACGGTGACGGGTGCGTACCGCATCCTCGACAACACGCGCAACAACTGCGCGGGTGGTGCCACCCCTTGGGGTACCTGGCTTTCCTGCGAGGAAACCACGGGCGGCTTCGTGTATGAGTGCGACCCCTTCGGCACGGCAGAAACGGCGGTGCAGAAACCGGCGCTCGGCGGCTTTCCGCACGAGGCCGTGGCCATCGACCCGATCAACCACGTTGCCTATCTCACCGAAGACGGCGGCGATCAGCGCTTCTACCGTTTCGTCTCCAACCCGGACGACCTCACGCTCCTGCCCAATGGCGTGACGCGCATGGGTCTCTCCAGTGGCACCTTGCAGGTCATGAAGATCGAAGGTTTTGGCGACAACGTCACGCCGCCTGCCGCCGATCTGCGCGAGGCCGTGCGGGTGACGTGGGTTGCCAAGGAGCCGGTCCCGGTATTTCCCCTGCCCCTTCCGTTGCCCATACCGGGTGCGACCACCGTCACCGGCAGCGCATTTCAGGGCGGCGAGGGTGTTTGGCATTACGAGATCCCGGAAGCCCTGCGCACCACGCCCGCACTGGGCACGGTGCCGACACGCGGCGTGGTGTTTTTCACCACCAAGGGCGACAACCGGGTGTATGCCTTCGACATCGAGAACCAGCTCATCGAGCTGATCTTCGACAACGAAAACATGCAGATCACCACCGGCTTCAACGACGTGGATAACCTCGTCGTCAGCCCTGCCGGTGATGTGCTGGTGGCCGAAGACGGCGACCTGATGCGTCTCTACGTGATCGTGCCCAACCAGCAGGCCAGGCTGTTGATGCAGATCACCAAGGGCGGGTCGGAAATATGCGGTCCGGCCTTCACCCCGGATGGTTCGCGTCTCTACTTCAGCAGCCAGCGCGGGCCCAGTGGCCCCACGGGTACGGGGGCCAGCGGCGCGACCTTCGAGCTGACCATCCCGCCGCAGTTCCGCTTGGCGCCACCCGTACCGGTGCCTACGCCCTCACCCAGCCCCGCGCCGGTGCCGACCATCGCACCCGCGCCGGGCACCGACGGCCGCTTCGGCAGCGGCTCCCTGTCTGTCACGACGCTGCTGGCGGGTGCCGCCGTCTGGCTGAGCCGCTGGGCGACGTCCGCCAAACCCAAGGACTGAAAACGCCTCACCCTCTAAACTCCTGGTCATTGCGCTGCATCGAAAGCGCGCTGCGCGCCTTGGCGCGTTCTCCAACACTGACTTAGGAGTTTCCTGATGAACGCATTAAGGGCATGGCTTGCCGCCACGCTGCTGTTGCCACTGGCGGGGTTTGCCGCCGAAGGTATGTGGACCCTCGACAACCTGCCTGCCAAGGCGATGCAGAAAAGTGTGGGCTTCACGCCCGACGCGGCCTGGGTGAACAAGGTGATGCAGTCCTCGGCGCGTCTGGGCAACGGCTGCTCGGGCTCGTTCGTGTCGAAGGATGGTCTGGTGCTCACCAACCATCACTGCGCGCGCAACTGCATCCAGGAGCTTTCCACCGCCAAGGCCGATCTCATCAAGGACGGCTTTCTCGCCAAGACCCGCGAAGCCGAGCTGCGTTGCCCCGCGCTCGAAATCAACCGGCTGGAAGAAATCACCGATGTGAGCGCCAAGGTCGACGCCGCGACAAAAGGCAAGACCGGCGAAGCCTTCGCCAAGGCGAAGAAAGCCGAGATCGCAGCGCTGGAATCCACCTGCACCGGCACGCCCAAGACCGCGCGCAAGTGCGAGGTGGTGACGCTCTATCAGGGCGGCCGCTATCACCTGTATCGCTACCACCGCTTCGACGATGTGCGCCTCGCCTTCGCACCGGAAGAAGCCATCGCCTTCTTCGGCGGCGACCCCGACAATTTCAACTTTCCGCGCTTCGACCTCGACATGAGCCTGCTGCGCGTCTACGAGAACGATGCACCCGCCAAAGTGGCGTCGTTCTTCCCGCTCAAGCCCGAGGGTGCGGCCGAGGGCGAGGCCACTTTCATCACCGGCCATCCCGGCAGCACGCAGCGTGATCTGACGATGGCGCAGCTGGAGTTTCTGCGCGACGTGGCGCTGCCGCAGCGGTTGATGCTCAGCAGCGAGTACCGCGGCTATCTGGCCCGCTACCGCACGGAGGGTGCCGAGCAGTCGCGTGTCGCCACCGACGATTTCTTCGGCATCGAGAATGGCCTGAAGGTGCGCAAGGGCCAGCTCGAAGCGCTGCAGGACCCGGAAGTGTTCGCCTTCAAGAAGCAGCAGGAGACCGAGCTGCGCGCCTACGTCAACAAGAACGCCAAGCTCAAGAAGGACTACGGCAGCGCCTGGGACGAGATCGCCAAGGCCCAGATCACCGCCCGCAACATCTATTGGGAGCACCGCATGCTGGAAGGCGGCAACGGCTTCTACAGCAAGTATTTCGACGCCGCCCGCACCGTGCTGCGCGCCGCCGAAGAACGCGCCAAGCCCAATGCCGAGCGCCTGGAAGAGTTCGGCGATGCCCGTCTGCCGCAGCTGGAACAGCATCTCTTGTCCACCGCGCCGGTCTACCCGGAATACGAAAAAGCCACGCTCGCCTACTCGCTGACCAAGCTGCGCGAATACCTGAGTCCCGACCACCCGATGGTGAAGGCGGTGCTCGGCAAGGACTCGCCCGAGACCGTGGCGGCACGTCTGGTCGATGGCACCAAGCTCGGCGATCTCGCCACCCGCAAGGCGCTGTGGGAAGGCGGCAAGAAGGCGGTGGATGAAAGCCGCGATCCCTTCATCGAACTCGCCCGCAAGGTCGATGGCGCGGCCCGCGCCCTGCGCAAGACCTATGAAGACGAAGTGAAAGCCGTCGAGACCAAGAACGCCGGCAAGATCGCCGCCGCGCGCTTTGCCTTGAAGGGCACCAGCGTCTACCCCGACGCCACCTTCACGCTGCGTCTTTCCTTCGGTCAGGTGAAAGGCTGGGAGGAAAAGGGCAAGCCCGTCACGCCCTTCACCACCATCGGCGGTACCTTCGAGCGCGAGACCGGCGCCGACCCGTTCGCCCTGCCCAAGAGCTGGTTCACGGCCAGGGACAACGGCAGCCTGAATCTGTCGCAGCCGTTCAACTTCGTCAGCACCAACGACATCATCGGCGGCAACTCGGGTAGCCCCGTCATCAACAAGCAGGCGCAGATCGTCGGCCTGGTGTTCGACGGCAACATCCGCTCGCTCGGCGGCGCCTACTGGTACGACGAGCGCAGCAACCGTGCGGTGTCGGTGCATTCGGGCGCGATCTCCGAGACGCTGCGCACGGTCTATGGCGCCGGTGTGCTGGCGGACGAGATGGCCGGTCACTGAGGCCGAGGCTGCTTTGTGATGTTTTGTGAAAGGGGCCGCAAGGCCCCTTTCACGTTTTGAGCAGTCGACAACACAAGGAAGTGGATAGAGATCATCGTCGAGTGCGCGGGCGATCTCGGCAGCACCAAGCAGACCATCGAAGCGGGCGTGGCCCAGGGCACCACACTGCTGGCGCAGACCGAGAACACGGACGGCAAGGTGCAGGCGTGGGTCGAGGAACTGCACGGCGTCAACGAAGCGCTGACGACGAGCTGATCCAGAAGGCCGATGCGGCGATGTATGTCGCCAAGAAAGCGGGTGGTTGTGCTGCCTTCAGCTAGGGTGTGTTGACATACAAATGCTC
>JAUSQI010000087.1 GCA_030652575.1 Stagnimonas sp.
CAGAGCGCGTCAGCGCGAACCGCCACAGCAGCCCCGCAATACAACCGCCTGGATTCCCGCCTTCGCGGGAATGACCTTCTTTCACGCGGAGTACTCGCTCCATGAACGCCGCCGTCCGTTTCGCCTCGCCCAAGATCGACGAGCGCGTCGTCGTCATGCAGCACAGCGAGCTGGTCAAGCGCATCGCCTATCACCTGGCCGCGCGACTGCCGTCCTCGGTCGAAGTCGATGACCTGATCCAGAGCGGCATGATCGGCCTGCTCGACGCCGCGCGGCACTACGACGGCAATGCCGGTGCCAGCTTCGAGACCTACGCCGGCATCCGCATCCGCGGTGCGATGGTGGACGAGTTGCGTGCGGGCGACTGGGCGCCGCGCAGCGTCCACAAGAAAGTGCGCGAAGCAACCGAGATGGTGCGCAAAATGGAGCAGGAGCGCGGCCGCGCCGTGCGCGAGGTGGATGTGGCCGAGAAACTCGGCATCTCGATCGACGACTACCGCAGCATCCAGGCCGACGCCGTGCAGTGCCAGATGCTCTCGCTCGACGTGCCCACAGGCGACGACGAAAGCGAGGCCTGGCAGGTGGAAGACCTCGCAGCACTCACGCCCGCCGAACATCTGCAGAACCGCGAGTTCCAGAAGGCGCTGGCCAACGCCATCCGCACCCTGCCCGAGAAGGAGCAGCTGGTGCTCTCGCTCTACTACCGCGACGAACTCAATCTGCGCGAGATCGGCGAGGTGATGAGCGTCACCGAATCGCGCGTCTGCCAGGTGCACGGGCAGGCACTCATCCACCTGCGTGCGCGGCTCACCGAGTGGATCGCGCCACCCAAGGCGAAGAAGCCCCGCGCTCGCCCCGACCCGATCACTACTACGGAGCACTGACCCATGAACAAAAACCTCAAAATCCTCGTCGTCGACGACTTCTCCACCATGCGCCGCATCGTCAAAAACCTGCTCAACGAGCTGGGCTTCACCGACATCAGCGAGGCCGACGACGGCAAGACCGCTCTGCCGATGCTGCAAGCCGGCAACTTCGAGTTCGTGGTCACCGACTGGAACATGCCGGGCATGCCGGGCATCGACCTGCTCAGGGCCATCCGCGCCGACGACAGGCTCAAGCACCTGCCGGTGCTGATGGTGACCGCCGAGGCACAGCGCGAGCAGATCATCGAGGCTGCCAAGGCTGGCGTCAGCGGCTACATCGTCAAGCCTTTCACCGGCGTGACGCTGAAGGAAAAGCTGGACAAGATTTTCGAGCGTTGCGCCGCTGCTGCCTGAGGGATGCACCCGTGACCAGCCAGCCGCAACTATCGTCGGAGCAAGCTGCACGGCACGAGCTGATTGCCCGCCTGCGCGAGATGAGCGCGGCGCTGGAATCCGGCGACGACGCACTATTCTCCGAGCGTCTGCATGCCCTGCTGCGGCGCCGCGAGGAGAGCTTCTATGCGCACATCGCGCGCATTACCGACGATCTGAAAAAGGCCTTCGAGTCGCTCGAATCCGACCAGCGCTGGAACTCGATTGCCAGCGAGCTGCCCGATGCGGGCGCGAGACTCGAACACGTCAGCCAGCTCACCGAAAAGGCCGCGCACCACACGCTGGATCTGGTCGAAGCCGGGCAGCGTGAACTGAAAGTCTTTGGCGATTCGCTCGGCCTGATGGCGACGGTGCGCGCGCGTCTGCTGATGGCTTCTGCAGGCTCCGGCGCGCTGATGCAGCTCGCCACCGAGGTGGCGCAGCTGGAAGCGCAGCTGCAGGGCCATCATCAATCCCTGCGCGGGCAGTTTTCGGCGCTGGCGCAGTCGCAGGAATATCAGGATCTCAGCGGGCAAATCCTCCGCCGCGTTACCCATGTGGTGCGCGAAGTCGAAGCGGCGTTGTTGAAGCTGCTGGACGGTCGTCGTCCCGCTCAAGCCGCTGGCCCTGCCGCCGATAAGGGGCTGGAGGGTCCGACCATCCAGGGCCTTGGAAACAGTGCCCTCGCCGCCGGGCAGGACGATGCCGACGCCCTGCTTGCGATGTTCAGCCTCTAAGAGTGATGACCCATGCCCGCCGTTGACGACGATATCCGCGCAGACTTTCTCATCGAGGCCGGTGAGCTGCTGGAGCGCCTCGGGCCGCAGCTGGTCGAGCTTGAGCAGTCGCCCAACGAACCACAGCTGCTCAATGCCATCTTCCGTGCTTTCCACACGGTGAAGGGCGGTGCTGGGTTCTTGAACGAGACGGCGCTGGTGGAGGTGTGTCATCGCGCCGAAGAAATCTTCAGTGTCTTGCGCGCCGGCAGTCGCCAGATGGACGCGGGCCTGATGGATACCGTGCTCGCCGCCTACGACGAAGTGCTGCGCATGATGGACACCATCCAGCGCGGCGGCACGCCGTCACCGGCACCTGCGGCATTGCTGCAAAAACTGAAAGAGCAATTGAAAGCGCCGGTGACGGTCGTTGCGGCGGCAGTGCCTGCCGAGAGCAGCGACACCATCAGCGACGACGAGTTCGAGGCGCTGCTGGATCAGCTGCACGGCAAGCCGGCGGCTGTGGCCGAGCCAGTGTCACCGCAGCCAGCGCCAGTCGCCGAAGCGCCGTTACCCGCCGAGCAGCAACAGCGTCGCAGCAGCGACCACACCGCTGAAACCAGCGTGCGCATCGACACCTGCAAGCTCGATGCGATGATGAATCTGGTCGGCGAACTGGTGCTGGTGCGCAATCGTCTCAAGACCCTGCGCGCCGGTTCGCAGGGTGCCAGCGATACCGACAAGGCGGTGAGCGAACTCGATGCACTGACCAGCCGCCTGCAAGGCTCGGTGCTGGCGCTGCGCATGCAGCCGATCAAGAAGGTGTTTTCGCGCTTCCCCAAGCTAGTACGCGATCTCTCGCGCCAGCTGGGCAAAGACATCAACATGGTGCTGGAGGGCGAAGACACCGACCTCGACAAGAACCTGGTCGAGGCACTCGCCGACCCCTTGATGCACATGGTGCGCAACAGCTGCGACCACGGCATCGAATTGCCGGAAGCGCGCGCCGCCGCCGGCAAACCGCGCACCGGCACGCTCATGCTCAAGGCACAGCAGGAGGGCGAGCACATTCTCATCGTCATCAAGGACGACGGTGCGGGCATCGACGCCGACCGCCTGCGCCGCAAGGTGGTGGAGAAGGGTCTGATGACCGCTGCCGATGCCGGCCGCCTCGATGCGCAGGCGGCACTCGAACTCATCTTCATGCCCGGTTTTTCGACCAAGGATCAGGTCAGCGATTTGAGTGGCCGCGGTGTCGGCATGGACGTGGTCAAGAGCAGCATCAATGCCTTGAACGGCACCGTGCAGCTCGAATCCCGACTGGGGCATGGCACCACCTTCAAGCTGCGCGTGCCGCTCACACTCGCGATCCTGCCCACGCTGATGGTCGCGGTCGCCGGCCGCACCTATGCCATCCCGCTGCCGAGCGTGGTCGAGGTGACCGCGCTCGACGCATCCGCCGTGCGCTGGCTCAACCGCCGGCCCGTGCTGCTGCTGCGCGACGAGAACCTGCGCCTGGTCGATCTCGCCCGCTGGATCGACCCGGCCTTGCCCGCCGACGATTGTCTGAACGGCGAGCGCCACGTCGTCGTCGTGCGCGCCAACGACGGCCGCTATGGCCTGGTCGTCAAGCAGGTCAAGGGCCGCGAGGAGGTGGTCATCAAGCCGCTTGGCGCATTGCTGAAGGGCTTGGCTGGATTCGCCGGGGCGACAGTGACCGGTGACGGCCATGTCGCGCTGATCGTCGATGTGCCCAGCCTCATCAGCACCCACGAGAGAGAGAGTTAGTTATGGATCTCATGACCATCATCGGCCTCGTGCTCGCCTTCGGCGCGCTCATCGGCGGCTCCATCCTGAAGGGTGCTGGCGTCTCGGCACTCTGGGGGCCGGCGGCTTTCGTCATCGTCATTCTCGGCACTGCCGCCGCTATCCTGGTGCAGACGCCGGGGCCGGTGGTGAAGCACGCCCTGCAGATGGCGAAGTGGCTGTTCAAGCCGCCGGTGCAGGACGGCCACAAGCTGATCGAGAAGATCGTCGAATGGAGCAATGTCTCGCGCAAGCAGGGCCTGCTGGCGCTTGAAGGCAGCGTCGAGAACGAGACCGATCCCTTCCTCAAGAAAGGCCTGCAATTGCTGGTGGATGGCGCCGAACCCGACACCATCCGCACCGTGCTCGAAGTGGATGTGGAGACCAAGGAGCACTTCGATACCCAGGGGGCCAAGTTCTACGAAGGCATGGGCATCTACGCGCCGACGCTCGGCATCATCGGCGCGGTGCTGGGCTTGATCGCGGTGATGAAGAATCTCGCCGACCCGAGCAAGCTGGGCCACGGTATCGCGGCCGCCTTCACCGCCACGATCTACGGCATCGCCTCCGCCAACCTGTTCTTTCTGCCCTTCGCCGCCAAGCTCAAGTCAGTGATCGGCCGGCAGACCGCGATGCGCAATCTGGTCATCGAGGGCTTGATCTCCATCGCCCAAGGTGAGAACCCGCGCAACATCGAGGCGAAGCTATCCGGCTATCTGCACTAATAAAGTCATTCCACAAACTACTGCGCTCCTGCGACACGCGCAGTTGATAAAGCGCATGGGGTTCTCGACCAGTTTTTCTTGTGCGCGGATTGTAGGGCGCTGGGGGCGGTGCAGACCGCGCCGTTATACTGCCGCCCCTCTTGGAAAGACCGATGACTTGGACCCCCGATAGCTGGCAGACGAAACCCGTCGTGCAGCAACCCACTTACCCTGACCGCGCCGCACTCGATGCCGCTGTGGGCACGCTGAAGGGCCTGCCGCCGCTGGTCACCTCTTGGGAAGTCAACCGTTTGAAGAGCGAGTTTGCCGCCGCCAGCCGGGGCGAGCGTTTTGTGCTGCAGGGTGGCGACTGCGCCGAGAGCTTTGCCGACTGCCGATCCGACCTCATCACCAACCGCCTGAAGGTGCTGTTGCAGATGAGCCTGGTGCTGACGCACGGGTTGAAGAAGCGCGTCACGCGGGTGGGTCGCTTCGCCGGTCAGTACGCCAAGCCGCGCAGCACCGACACCGAAACCAAAAACGGCGTGACGTTGCCGAGCTATCGCGGCGATCTGGTGAATGCGCCCGAGTTCACCGCCGAAGCGCGCATCCCTGATCCGCAACGGCTGCTGGAAGCGCACTCGCGCTCGGCGATGACCATCAACTTCGTGCGTGGCCTCATCGACGGCGGTTTCGCTGACCTGCACCACCCGGAATACTGGGACCTCGACTGGGTGCAACACGCCCCGCTCGCCGCGCAGTACCAGGCCACCGTCGATGCCATCGGCGACTCGCTGCGCTTCATGGAAACGCTCGCCGGTCAGTCGCTCGCCGACTTGCAGCGCGTCGATTTCTATACCTCGCACGAGGCGCTGCTGCTGTGGGCGGAACAAGCGCAAACGAGACAGGTGCCGCGCCAGCCGGGCTGGTTCAATCTGTCGACGCACTTCCCCTGGATTGGCCTGCGCACGGCCGCACTCGACGGCGCGCACGTCGAGTACTGCCGGGGCATCGCCAACCCGGTGGGCGTGAAAGTCGGCCCGACCATGGGTGCCGACTGGGTGCTGGCACTGTGCGAGGCCATCAACCCGCAGCGCGAGGAGGGCAAGATGGTGCTCATCCACCGCATGGGTGTGGGCAAGATTGCTGCGCACCTGCCGGCGGTGATCGAGGCCGTCAATAAATCCGGCCATCCGGTGTTGTGGCTCGCCGACCCCATGCACGGCAACACGCAGACGGCGGGTAATGGCTTGAAGACGCGCGCCTTCGACGACGTGGCGGGCGAGTTGCAGCAATCGTTCCGCATCCATCGTGAATGCGGCTCGCGGCTGGGCGGCGTGCATCTGGAGCTGACCGGCGAAGACGTGACCGAATGCACCGGCGGCGCGCGCAAGCTCACCGAAACCGATCTGGAGCGCGCCTACAAGTCCAGCGTCGATCCGCGCCTCAACTACGAACAGGCCTTGGAACTGGCACTGAAGATCGTCGATTCGGCAGCCCATTAGACTCGGGCATTCGCGCACCGAGCCGCAGCCATGAACGCCGACGACACCCGCACGGGCAAAACGCCGCTGATCTTTGCGGTCATCGGCTTCTTCGTGGGGATGGCGACAGGCAGCAACGGCGGCTTTCTGCTCGGCGCACTGGCGGGGTGGGCCTTGGGATTGGCTTGGGCGCAGCAGGGTGTGCTGCGTCGCTTGCAGGCGCGCATCGAGGGTTTGGAGCGGGCGCGCTGGCAGTCCGCTGGCGCAGTGGACGCACCTGCGAAACAAGTGGCCCCAGCCGCTGTCTTGCCGGTGGATGCTGCGCAAAATACTGTCCCAGCTGCGCCTGTTCCTACGCCGGTGAAGCCTTTGCCAGAGCCATCCACCTGGGTGCCACTACCACAGGCACCGCCCAACGCCATCGAGAAGGGTATTGTCCAGGCTTGGGACTGGCTGCGCGGCGGCAATCCGCTGGCGAAGATCGGTGTGGTGATCCTGTTCTTCGGTGCGGTTTTTCTGGTCAAGTACGCGGCCGAGCACAGTCTGTTCCCCATCGAGCTGCGCTTTGTCGGCTTGGGCGCAGGGGCTGTCGCGCTGCTGGTGATCGGCTGGCGCTTGCGCACTCGCACACCCGGCTATGCGCAAATCCTGCAAGGCGGTGGCATCGCCGGCCTTTATCTCGTCACGTTCGCGGCGGCACGCCTCTACCACTTGGTGCCGCTGCCTTTTGCACTGGCGGTGATGGTGGCCGTCGCGGTGCTCGCTGCCTTGCTGGCCGTGGCGCAGAACGCGCTGGCGATGGCGGTGATCGGCACCGGCGGTGGCTTCCTGGCACCGCTCTTGGTCAGCACCGGCAGCGGCAATCACATTGCGCTGTTCACCTATTACGCCATCCTCAACCTCGGCGTGTTCACCGTCGCCTGGTTCCGCGCCTGGCGGGTGCTGAACCTGCTGGGTCTGCTGTTCACCTTCGGCATCGTCGGCGTATTTCGCGGCACCGGCTACGAGGCTGAAAAGCTCATCAGCACCGATGCCTTCGTTCTGCTGTTCTTCGGCATGTACGTGGCGGTCTCCATCTTGTTCGCGCTGCGCCAGAAGCCGGATCTGAAAGGCGCGGTTTCTGCCTCGCTGGTATTCGGGTTACCGGTGGCGGCTTTTGGCATTCATGCCTCGCTGTGGCGCGGCACCGAGTACGCGCTGGCCTGGAGCGCGCTCGGCTTCGGTGCGTTCTACATCGTGCTCGCCACGGTGTTGTGGAATCGCCAGCGCGAGCACCTGCGTCTGCTTTGCGAGGCCTTTGCAGCACTCGGTGTGATCTTCACCAGCCTCGCTGTGCCGCTCGCTTTCGACGAGCACGCGACCGCAGCGATGTGGGCGGTGGAAGGCGCAGGTCTGATGTGGCTGGGGGTGAAGCAGGATCGTAAGCTGGCGCGGGCGTTCTCGGTATTGCTGCAAGTCGGCGGCACACTGGCCTTCCTGAAACATGGAATGGTGGCAGCCGAGGCGCTGCCGATCGCCAACAGTCAGTGCATCGGCCTGCTGGTATTGGGCGTCTCTGCGCTGCTGAGCGGGCACTGGCTGCGGCGCGAAGGGCAGACCCTACCGGCCTGGGAACAAAGCTGGAGCCTCTTGGCGATCCTGGCCGGCACGCTGTGGATCAGTCTCGCGGGTCTGGGTGAAATCTCGCGGGTGCTGGAGTCTGTCGAGGCCGGTGCGACGCTGGCCTGGCTCTCGCTGCTGGCCCTGGTCTGGCAGGCACTGTCGCGGCGGCTCGCGTGGCCGCTGTTCGACCATCTGGCCATTGCGCTGATGGCGGTCGCTGCGGTGCTGGCGGTGCAGCTCGCCCTGCACCTGCCGACACGCGAAATGCTCGCGGCCTGGGACGATTCGATGCAGCTGTCGGCGACGCAAAGTGTGCTGCCGCATCCCGCCAGTCTCGCGGGCTGGCTCGGCTGGCCACTGTGGTGCCTGGTGCAGTACCGCCTGTTGTGGCGGCGCGAACCCGATGCACCGCTGCTGTTTGCGCAGCACCTTGCCACCGGCCTGTTGCTGTTGACGCTACTGATCTGGGAGGCCACCTGGCAGGTGCAGGCCGCGCAGCCGCTGGGCTTCTGGCAATGGCTGCCGGGTGCGGCGCTGCTCATCGCCACACTCGCTTTGCTCACCCGCGCCACGCTCAAGCCGGCATGGCCGCTGGCGGGCCATGCGCAGGCTTATCGCTTGGGCGTGGGCTGGCCGGTGGCTGCTGCCAGTGCGCTGTGGCTGGTGCTGGCCAACGCCAGCAGCGTCGGCAGTGCTGCGCCGTTGCCGACCTGGCCGCTGCTGAATCCGCTCGATCTCGCCAGCATCGGCCTGCTGTTGGCGCTGACGCGTTATGGCCTGCAACCGGCAGCGCGCGAGCACTTGTCGGTGCAACCGAGAGTGCTTCTGGTCGGCTTGGCGGCGCTGGTGTTTCTGTGGATGAACGCCGCTCTGGTACGCGGCCTGCATTACGGCATCGACACACCGCTGTTCGGGCAGGGGGCGCTGCATTCCACCGTGTTGCAGGCCGCACTCTCGGTGTTCTGGAGCTTGCTGGCGTTTGCGGTGATGGTGTTCGCCTCCCGCAAGGGCTTGCGTGTGGTGTGGCTGGCGGGTGCGGCCTTGATGGCGGTGGTGGTGGTCAAGCTGTTCGTCATCGACACCGCTGGCAGCGGCACGCTGGCGCGCATCGTCGCGTTCTTCTCGGTGGGCGGCATTCTGCTGGTCACCGGCTATTTTTCGCCGCTGCCGCCCGCAGTGGTGCAAGACGAGGCGGAGGCCGCATGACCCAAGCTCGTTCAATCCAGACAAAGGTTTTTGCAGTCGGCTTGTGGCTGATGGCGCTGCCCGCCATCGCTGCCGAGGCCTTGCAGGTGCAGCAGTTTGCCGAAGCCATCCCGCTCACTGCCGAAGCCAATCATCCGGTGCAGCAAGTGCAGTTGCCGGATGCCGTCTACCAGCGCGTGGTCTCGCCCACTTTGAACGACGTGGCAGTGTTCGACGCGACTGGCGTTGCCGTGCCGCATGTGTTCTGCGCGGTGCCGAATCAGCAATCAGTGACCGAGACGCAGCAGCCGCTGACGGTGTTCCCGGTGCAGCTTGCCCGCGCAGGCGCGCAGGGCACGACGGCACAGGTGCACACCGACACCGGCAGCAGCATTGCCATCACCGTGCCGGGTGATGCCGGTGCGCAGGCGACTGTGGGCGTGGCGGCCTACGACCTTGACCTGAGCGCTCTCACCGCACCGGCGGTTGCTTTGCAAGTGCAATGGCATTCGCCCACGGGATTGTCCGAGGTGCACGTCAAGGTCGAGCAGCAAGACAGCGCGCAGCAGTGGCAGACGGTGGTGGCCGATGCCGTGCTCAAGCGCGTCACGGCCGATGGCCAGACGCTGGAGCGTGCAGACATCGCCTTGCCAGTTGCGACCTACAAGAGCCTGCGTCTCACGCCACGCGATGCCGAGGGCACGGTGATCGACGCGGTGCAGGTGCGCACCCGCACCATCAGCGCCCTGCCGGCTGATCTGCACTGGTTCACGGCCGTGCAGAGCGGCCCTGCGGAGGATGTGCAACCCGCTGCGAACGCGGCCGCGACGCAGGGCTACGACACGCTGCGCCAGGCCCCGGTGACGCTGGCGCAGATCAAGCTCGTGGCCCCCAACACGCGCTACGACCTGCGTCTGCAAAGCCGCCGCAGGCCGCAGGCCGCATGGCAGACCGTGTGGGCGGGTGAGGCGTTCTACGTGGTCACCGCTGCTGGCGAGCGTCGCAATGCAGAGATCGCCTTGCCTGCCAACCACGACCGTTACTGGCGTTTGGTGGCCGATGCCGCCAACGCGCCCTTCACGCCGATTCTGAAGCTGGCCTACACGCCGCAGAACCTGCGCTTTGTTGCGCAGGGGCAGGGGCCGTATCGACTGGCCTATGGCAATGCCAGCGCCGTTGACCGCAGTCCCTCGGCAAGTTGCGAGGGCTTGCTGAAGACGCTGCTGCAAACCACCGGCAGCAGCGAAAATTTGATCGGCACTGCCGAATCAGGCGCGCTGCAAGTGCTGGCCGGTGCCGCCGCCCTGCAAGCGCCTCCGCCCGTTACGGCACCCGCCTGGCGGCGCTGGCTGCTGTGGGGCGTGCTGGGCGTTGCCGTGCTGCTGCTGCTCGGCATGGCGCGCAAACTGTTGGCCGACCTCAATACCTCCACTTGAAAGAACCGAACACCATGACCATCCGCATCGCCATCCTGGGAGCCGCAGGCCGCATGGGCCGCGCACTGATCGCCACCGTTGCCGCCACCCCCGGTGCCGTGCTGAGTGCGGCCATCAACCGTGCCGGTGCCGCCGAACTCGGCACCGATGCCGGTCTGCTGGCTGGCGTATCGCCACTGGGCGTGCCGGTGAGTGCAGACCTTGCCGCGGCGCTGGACATCAGCGATGTGCTGATCGATTTCACGCGGCCCGAAGGCACGCTGGCCGCCATCGCTGCCTGTCGCAAAGCGGGCAAGCCGATGGTCATCGGCACCACCGGCTTCACGCCCGAACAGAAGGCGCTGATCGCCGCGGCGAGCCACGAAATCGCGGTCTGCCAGGCCGCCAATTTCAGCGTCGGCGTCAACGTGTTGCTCAAGCTGGTGGAGGATGCGGCCCGCACGCTGGGCGACGCCTACGATGTCGAGATCGTCGAAGCCCATCACCGCCACAAGGTCGATGCCCCCAGCGGCACCGCACTGGCGCTGGGCGAGGCGGCGGCAGCGGGCCTGAAGCGCAATCTCAGGGAGGTGGGCATTTATGGCCGCGAGGGTCACACCGGCGTGCGCCAGACCGAGACGATTGGCTTTGCCACCGTGCGCGGTGGTGATGTGATCGGCGACCACACGGTGATGTATCTGGGCGATGGCGAGCGCGTGGAGCTGACCCACAAAGCCAGTTCGCGCGGCAACTTTGCAGGCGGTGCGGTGCGGGCGGCGCTGTGGCTCAAGGGCCAGCCTGCGGGCAGCTACAGCATGCGAAATGTGCTGGGTTTGTGAGTGCTGTTAAATAAGATCGAATAAGCTCTTTCCCTAACCATAATTTCTCGGGGATTTCTCATGAATCGTCTGCTTGCGCTCACCTTGGCGGTCACAGTGTCCAGCCTGCTCGGTGCCTGCGCGCCGGGCTTGAAGAGTTACGCCGACCCCACCTATCGCAAAGTCATGGCCAAGCAGCTCACGCCGCTGAATCCGCCGCAGAAGGTGCGTATCGAGGTGCAGTTCAAGCAACAGGGCGAGCCCAAGCCGGACTCCGACCTGCGACTGCGCGGCCACGTGGAGCGCGCGCTGGCCGCCAGCGGCGTGCTGACGTCCGACCCGCAGGCCCCGAGCGTGCTGCGCGTGGTGGTGAACAACGTCGGCGACATGGGCGAGGCCCGCAAGGCCGGCATCAAAAGCGGCCTGAGCTTCGGCCTTGCCGGCTCGATCGTCGCCGACGAATATCAATTCAGCATCATCTACACCGATGCGGCGGGCAAGAAGAAGGATGTGTTCTCCCGCCACATCATGCGCACCGCTGTCGGCGATGCGGCCCTGCCGGCCGGCATCGAGCCGCGCACGCCGTCGGTGGCGTTTGGCCAGATCGTGGAAGACGCCGTGGTGGCTGCCATCGACCAGTGGCAGGAAGCGCATGTGATCGGTGGCCGCCCATGAGCGCGCGTCTGTGCGGCACCTTGCTGACGGCCCTGCTGCTGTTGCCTGCGGTGGCCGCCGCGCAGGCCAGCAAGGCGGACCTGCATGCTGAAATAGACAAGCTCGCCGACAAGGTCGAGCCGCAGGTCATCCAGATGCGCCGCCATCTGCACGAGAACCCCGAGCTGGGCAACCGCGAGATCGAGACCGCCAAATACGTGGCCAAGCGGCTGAAAGCGCTGGGCCTTACGGTGCAGACGGGTGTGGCCAAAACCGGCGTCGTCGCCGTGCTCAAGGGCGGCTTGCCCGGCCCGGTGATCGCCCTGCGCGCCGATATGGACGCGCTGCCCGTGGCGGAGGAAGTCGATCTGCCCTTTGCCAGCAAGGTGAAAACCATCTACGACGGCAAGAACGTGGGCGTGATGCACGCCTGCGGCCACGATGCCCATACCAGCATGCTGCTGGGCGTTGCCGAAGTGCTCAGCCAGATGCAGCCGCGCCTCAAGGGCACGGTGAAGTTCATCTTTCAGCCCGCCGAAGAAGGTGCGCCTGAAGGCGAGGAAGGCGGCGCACAACTGATGCTGAAAGAGGGCGTGTTCAAGACCGCACCGGTGCCCGAAGTCGTGTTCGGCAGCCATGTGTTCGCACAGTGGGAGGTCGGCACCATTGCCTGGAAATCCGGCGGTGCGATGGCCAGCGCGGACGATCTGCAGATCATCGTGCGCGGCAAGCAGACGCATGGTGCCGCGCCCTGGCAGGGCATCGACCCGATTGTTATCGCCAGCCAGATCGTGATGGGCCTGCAAACCGTCGCCTCGCGGCAGATGAACGTCGGCAAGGCGCCGGTCATCGTCACCATCGGCAAGTTCGACGGCGGCGTGCGCAGCAATATCATCCCCGACAGCGTGACGATGAAGGGCACGCTGCGTTCGCTCGACCCGGTGATGCGCAAGGATCTCGCCGAGCGCGTGCGCCGCACGGCGGTGAACATCGCCGAGGCGAGTGGTGCGACGGCCGAAGTCACCATCGGCGGCGAGACAGCGTATCCCGTCACTTTCAACGACCCGGCTCTCACGACACGTCTGCTGCCGACCCTCAAGCGCATGGTGGGCGAGGACAAGCTGATCGCCGCCGACGCGATGATGGGGGCGGAGGACTTCAGCTTTTTCGCGCAGGAAGTGCCGGGCTATTTCGTGTTTCTCGGTGCGCGGCCCATCGGCGAAGCGCCGGAACTGTTCGCCGCCAACCACTCGCCGCGTTTCCACATCGACGAGCAGGTGCTGAAACTCGGCGTGCGCACGATGGCGAATCTGGTGGTGGATTACGCGGCGACACAGCCGTAATCGCCTGAGTTGTGATGAGCAGCGAGGGAATCAGGGCCCGTGTGCAGCGCTGCCTTCCAAGTGCTGATTCGGTAGCGACTGAAGCTCTTGCCAATGCACTGTGGGCTGCTTGGCAGGAGCCACAGCGCGCCTATCACACGACACAACATCTTCAGGAATGTCTCGATAGCTTTGATGCGGTGTGCGACGCACTGGAGTGGCCTGAGGCGGTCGAGCTGGCCTTGATATTTCACGACGCGATCTATGAACCTCAGCGTCACGACAACGAGAAGCGTAGTGCGGACTGGGCACTCTCGGCTCTCGCTGGACTGGATGCGGACGTTTTTTTGCGTGAGCGGGTGGCGGCGCTGGTGATGGCGACCCAGTCGCATCAGTCTGCTGCGGACGACCGCAGCCCTGCGGATACGGCACTTCTGTTGGACATCGATCTCGCGATTCTTGGCAGTGATGCCACTCGTTTCGCTGAGTATGAGCAACAAATCCGAAAAGAATACGATTTCGTGCCGGAGGCTGAATATCAGGCGGCCAGAAGGCGCGTGATGCAGGGTTTCGCCAAGCGCCGGCCGCTGTTCCAAAGTGCGATTTTCCAGCAACGGCTTGAAGAAGCCGCCGCGCGCAACCTGCTTATTTTCGAGTGATAAGCAAAGGCCGTGGCGCGGTCAGCAATGTCGATAGCCGCTTCAACCGGCTCGCGCACAGCGTCGAGCACGACGGCTGGGACATCGACGAAGACCCGCCGCCCGCGCTGGAGACCACGCTGATCGCCGAGCGCGCGAAAACCATCCTCAGCAAAAACGATTCGCCGGATGTGCCGTTCGAGTATTCGATCAATCCGTACCGCGGCTGCGAGCACGGCTGCATCTACTGCTTTGCCCGGCCGACCCACGCCTACCATGGTCTCTCGCCAGGTCTGTATTTTGAAACCAAGCTCTTCTACAAGCCGGATGCGGCGCGGCTGCTGCGCGAAGAGTTGGCCAGGCCGGGCTTCATGCCTTCACCGATCAACCTCGGTGCCAACACCGACCCCTACCAGCCCTGCGAGAAAGAACTCAAGCTGACCCGCGGCGTGCTGGAGGTGTTGCTGGAGGCCCGCTGCCCGCTGGCGATCGTCACCAAGGGCGCGCTGGTGCTGCGCGATCTCGATCTGCTGCAAGCGTTCGCCGAGCGCAAGCTGGTGGCGGTCTACATCAGCCTCACCACGCTCGACAACGCCACCAAGCGCATTCTCGAACCGCGCGCGGCCAGCCCCGCCGCGCGCCTGAAAGTGATCCGCACGCTCAGCGAGGCCGGCGTGCCGGTGGGTGTCAACGCCTCGCCGATGATCCCCTTCATCAACGATCACGAGCTGGAACACATTCTCGAAGCGGCGAAAGCTGCGGGGGCGATCCGCGCCAGCACCATCCTCGTGCGGCTGCCGCGCGAGGTGTCGCCCTTGTTCCGGCAGTGGCTGGCAGTGCATTACCCCGACCGCGCCCAGCGCGTGATGCATGCCATCCAGTCGGCGCACGGCGGCAAGGACTACAACGCGGCATGGGGCACGCGGTTTCGCGGCAGCGGCCCGATTGCCGAGCTGCTGCGCCGTCGCTTCACACTGGCCTGCCAGCGCCTGGACTTGGGGACGGGCGAGCGCATCGCGCTGGATGTCTCGCGGTTTCGTGCGCCCCTCATCAGCGGGCAGGGCCTGTTGTTCTGACTCCAATCTGTCATTGGCCGCACTTAAGGTTTCGCCCTCACTGAAACCAACGGAAGCCTCGATGAAGATCAAATCTGTCAGTGCCAGCCTCGCACTGGCGACGGTGTTCTGCGTGACCGCCTGCAGCAACGGCGACAACAACACGGCCACCGCGCCGATCGTCACCATCCCCACGCCACCACCCGCACCGACGACGCCGAAGACCATCCGGCTGATCGAGAAAAGCCGCTTCAAGACCAACAAGTTCGATCTGGGCGCGGCGGAAATCCCCGCCTTCGATGCCGCCAGCAAGCGTGTGTTCGTGGTCAACGGTGCGGACAAGACCGTGGATGTGATCTCGCTCGCCGACATCACGGCGCCCACCAAGGTCGGCACGCTCAACCTCAGCACGCTCGGCGCCGCGGCCAACAGCGTGTCGGTGAAGAACGGCATCGTCGCCGTCGCGATCGAGGCCTCGCCCAAGACCAATCCCGGCAAGCTGGGGCTGTATCGCGCCAGCGACCTGACGCTGCTCGGCTCGGCCGAGGTCGGCGCGCTGCCGGACATGCTCACCTTCACCGCCGACGGCAAGACGGTGCTGGTCGCCAACGAAGGCGAACCCAGCAGCTACGGCCAAAGCGACAGCATCGACCCCGAAGGCTCGGTGAGCGTGGTGGATGTCAGCAACCCGGCCGCACCCGTGGTGCGCACGGCGGGTTTTGCGGGCTTCAACAGCCAGGCGGCGGCACTGCGCACCCGCGGTGTGCGCCTGTTCGGCACCAACGCCAGCGTCGCGCAGGATGTGGAGCCGGAATACATCGCCATCAGCCCGGATGGCACCACCGCGATGGTGTCGCTGCAAGAAGCGAATGCACTGGCCAAGCTCAACATCGCCACGGCCACCATCACCGACATCCTGCCGCTGGGCCTCAAAAACCACAGCATGGCGGGGCGTGGTCTTGACCCCTCCGACCGCGACACCAGCGTCAACGCCGGCATCAACATCGGCAACTGGCCGGTGATGGGCATGTATATGCCGGACACCATCGCCAGCTACTCCGCCGCCGGCAAGGCGTTCTACGTCACCGCCAACGAGGGCGATGCCCGCGACTACACGGGCTTGGCCGAGGAAGTGCGCGTGGGTGCCGCGAGCTACGTGCTGGATCCGACGGTGTTCCCCAATGCCACCGACCTGAAAGCAGCCGCCAATCTGGGCCGTCTCACCGTCAGCAACAAAACCGGCGATACCGATGGCGACGGCGATTTTGATCAGATCCATGTGTTCGGTGGCCGCTCGTTCTCCATCTTCGACGAGGTCGGCGCGCTGGTGTTCGACAGCGGCGATGAGTTCGAGCGCCGTCTGGCCGCCTTGAGCAGCACATACAAGTTCAACCCCGGCAGCACCAACAACACCCAGGACGACCGCAGCGACAACAAGGGGCCGGAGCCGGAAGCACTGAGTGTTTTCACGCTGGGCACCAAAACCTTCGCCGCGATCGGTCTGGAGCGTCAGGGCGGCATCTTCACCTACGACATCACCACGCCGACCGCACCGGTGTTCATGGACTACGTCAGCAATCGCAAATTCGTTGCCGCCAGTCTGCAAAGCGACGTGGAAACCGGCGGCGCTACGGACGGCGATCTGGCACCCGAAGGCATCGTGTTTGTGACGGCAGCCGACAGCCCCAGCAGCAAGCCCTTGTTGATCGTCGCCAACGAAACCAGCGGCACCACCACCGTCTATGAGATCGAATTGCAGTTCTGATCGCACGGTTTTCATGGACGAAAGCGGCGCGCGCCACTAAACTGCCGCCTTAATCCTGAAGAAGGGGGCCAGACGCTAAACCGTCTGCCCCCTTTTTCATGGCCGCCACCCGCCCACTCGACGAGTCCCAGCGACCATGAACCAAACCGCACCTGCATTGTTGGCCCTGGCCGACGGCACTGTTTTCAAAGGCATTTCCATCGGTGCCGAAGGCACCACGACCGGCGAGGTGGTGTTCAACACCGCCATGACCG
>JAUSQI010000111.1 GCA_030652575.1 Stagnimonas sp.
CCGGTCATTCCCGCGCAGGCGGGAATCCAGATGTCTTTTCACTCGTGATGGCATTGCGCTTCGCGCAACCTAGATTCCCGCCTTCGCGGGAATGATGAGAATCAGCGCAGGTCTTCGATCAACACGTTCGGCAGCAGGCCCAAGCCCGGCTGCCGCGCCCAGTCGCGGTGGTTGAACACCTGCCCGTCCGCGCGCACGGCGGCGAGCTTTGCGGGGTCGATGTCGGCGACGACGCACTGCGGCTGGTTCCACTCGCCGATGGCCAGCACGCCGTCATCCGGCAGGCCCCGATCGGGCGGCGCGTAGATGCCGGCCCTGCCGACGTTCACATCGACAGAGGCGCTCCACGGCGCTTCACCCACCAGTGGTGCCTGTACCACCACGCATTGATTCTCCAAGGCGCGCGCCTGCGCACCGACACGCACGCGCCAGTAACCGGCAGTGGTGTCGGTGCAGCTCGGGGCGAGAATGATTTGTGCGCCAGCCTCGACCTGCGCCCGGGCAAGCAGGGGGAACTCTACGTCGTAGCAGATGTTGACGGCGATGCGGCCCAGTGTGGTGTCGAACCCCTTGAGCGTGTCGCCGGCACTGATGCCCCACAGCTCGGTCTCGAAGCGCGTCATCGTCCACTTGTCCTGCCAGCCATTTTTGCCGTTGGGTGCGAACAGATGGGCGCGGTTGCGATAGACCGGCGCTGCGTCGGCGTCACCGATCTGCACGGGGAAGCTGCCCGCGAGAATATGTAGCTGATAGTCGCTCGCGAGACGCGCATGCAGTGCAAGCCAATCGCCGTGCAGGCTCTGTATGGCGCCCAGCTCCTCCTGCAAATGGCCTTTGATGTGGTTGGGGAACAATGCTGCCAACGACATCGCCGCGTATTCCGGGAACACCAGCAGGTGAGCGCCCTCGTCCCGAGCCTGCGAGACAAAGTGCTTGAGCAGGTGCTCCACCGCTGCCCAGTTCTGCGGCTCGAATACCGGGAACTGCGCGGCGGCAATGCGAAGCAAGGGCGCGCTCACAGGTCTCGCGACCAGTAGGTGAGCTTGTGCGGCGTGGGGGCGGGCTCACCGCGATCCTGCCATTCGAACGTGCATTGCAATGCCGGTTGTCGGGCATAGCCACGGCGAGTCCAGAACGTGTCGTTGGGCATGTAAGCGGCGGGCATCAACGGATGGTTTGCAGGACGGTCCACCGCACAAAAGGCGCAGCGCTTCAGTCCCAAAGCACGCGCATGCGCCTCGCGCTGTTCGAAGAACGTCACACCGATGCCGCGACCACGATGCTTGCCGAGCACGACGGACTCGCCGAAGTAGAGCGTGCCGCTTACGTCCAGCGCGGCCTGCTCGAAGGGCTTGCGCATGGCGGCTTCGGCACTTGGCATCGGCAACGCGGTGGTGGCGCCGACACAGTGGCTGCCTTCCCAAGCCAGCACCGCAATGCTCTCGTTGCAGCGCGCATAGGTTTCGAGATACTGGCGCTCGTAGTCGAGCGTGCCGTCGTAGAGGTAGGGCCACTCGCGGAACACCGTCAGACGCAATGCCGCGAGAACCTGAAGGTGCTCGCGGATTGCTGCACCGTTGAGGGCTTGATAGCGGATGTCGCTCACGGGTGCGACCTCAGGCACCCACTTGTTTCAGCCAATCCTGCAGGTTGTAGTAGTTGCTGATGCGCGCAACTTTGCCGTCGCGAATATCGAAGAAAGCACCGGCGGGCAGCTTGTATTTCTGCCCGGTTGCGGGCGGCAAACCGTCGTCGGTTTTCAGGTATTCGCCCAGTACCGTGAACTCGGCAGCCGCACGCTTGCCGTCGTCGCTCGCGAACACGGTGATGTCGACGATCTGCTCGCGATAGCTGGTGTTCATGCGCTGCATGAAAAGCACAAAGGCATCGCGCCCAAGCTCACGGCCGCTCTGGTTGATGTCGTGGGCAACGTCGTCGGTGAGCAAGCCAAGAAAAGCAGGCATGTCTCCAGCATTGAATGCGGCGTAATAGCGGCGGATGAGATCGGCAGTGGCAGCGTGCATGGTCAGTTCTGGAGAGTGCGTGGTTGGGTAGCAACGACGAGATAAAGCAGCAATAAAAAACCCGGCAGATGTTGACATCTGCCGGGTCTGATTCGCCATCAGCGAGTGGTGTGCAAGATCAGTTGGTGACCTTGAACTCCACGCGGCGGTTGTTGTCACGGCCGGGTTCGGTCGCGTTGGTGTCGATCGGCACGCTCTCGCCGAAGCCCACCGGCTTGAGGTTGGCGCCGACGGCGCCCACGTCGACCAGGAACTTCTTCACGACGTTTGCACGGCGCTCGGAGAGACCCTGGTTGTAGGCATCGGAGCCGATGTCATCGGTGTGGCCTTCGACATCGACCTTGACGGTGGGGTAGCTCTTCAGCGTTTCGCCGACGTCAGCCAGGATCTTCTCGGAAGGCTTGGTGAGGCGATCGGAGTCGAACTCGAACTTCACACCGCGCAGGATGAAGCGCTTGTCGATGGCGCAGCCGTTCTTGTCGACGGCCTCGCCAGGACGCGGCTTGCGGCAATCACCCACCAGCGCGCAGCCATTGGGCAGAACCTTCAGGCCGGGCGGCGTGTTGGGGCACTCGTCGAGGTAGTCGGGGATGCCGTCACCGTCGCTATCCAGCGGGCAGCCATCCGGGCCTACCGCAATACCCTTGGGTGAGTTGGGGCACTTGTCGAGGTAGTCGGGAATGCCATCACCATCCGCATCGGTGAAGGGGCAGCCGCGTTCGTCCACCTTGGTGCCAGCCGGTGTGGCCGGGCACTTGTCGAGGTAATCGGGGATGCCATCGCCATCGCTGTCCAGCGGGCAACCATCCGGACCGACCGCAATGCCGCGCGGAGTGCCGGGGCATTTGTCGTTGACATCAAGTATGCCGTCACCGTCGGAGTCAGCCGGGCAGCCGTCTTTGTTGACGACGGTTCCCTTCGGGGTGTTGGGGCACTTGTCCAGATAATCCGGCACGCCGTCGCCATCGAGATCGGTCGGGCAGCCATCGGAGTAGACCGTGACGCCTTTGGGGGTGCCAGGGCACTTGTCACGGCTGTTGGGCACGCCGTCGCCATCCTCGTCATCCGGGTCCGCGCCGAACTTGTAGCGGAAACCAGCCGTCAGGCCGCCGGTGTTGAAGGTGGATTTTTCGACGACGCCGGTCTTGGAGATGAAGTCCAGGTTGTAGCGAGCTTCCAGCCTGAAATCGAGGGCTTGGTTGACGCGCACCATCGCACCAGCGCCAAAGCCCAAACCACCACCGCTCAGGCTTTCACCCAGGAAGTCGATCTGATGCACATTGATGTTGGCGATGCCGTAGGGCCGGAACGTCTGCGACTCGGGTAGGAAGTAGCCCAAGCCGCTCACCCCGAACGTCAAACGCTTGTAGCTGTTGCCCGACGGTAGGTCAGAGAGATCCTGATTGGCGTAGGCGCCTTCGATTTCAAAGCCGAAGTTGGGGAGCAGCGTGCGACCAACCGACAAGCTGGCAGCAGGGCCTGCGCCAGTCCCGGAGAAAATCGCCCCAACGGACGGTGACACGTACCAGCGGTAGTCAGTCTCTGCGGCCTGTGCGGCTGAGACGCTGAAGCTCAACGCGGCGACTGCGCTTGCAGCTGCCGCGATGATCCGGGTAAATAATTTCATGATGCTTCTTCCCTGATTCAGATGTGGTTAGTGACTTCGACGAACCGTATGCCATCAAAAGCAATATGAACGGCTTTTGATGCTCCACTGCAAAAAAACCAGCTGCCAAATTATTGACTCAACACTCATGCAGCATTCATCTGCATTATTATTCGAGAGTGCAGTAGACGTAAACCTTTATGTTGAACACACAGCTAAAGCTACTACTAGGCAGCGCTGTGTTGCCCAAACTAATTTATGCAGTCTAAAAACCGCTGGGGATACCGATGAAACGTAATGTTGGCTTTTTTGCGACGTGTAGCTTGGCACTTGCTCTGTCGGCCTGCGGTGGCGGTGGCGTGCAGAGCCCGGATTTCAATGGCGTGCTCAATGGTGTGGTGATTGAAGAAGTTGCCGCCAACACGCTCACTGTGGATGTCGGTGCCACCCTGCAGCTCAGGGCGTTCGGGCTTTACACCTTGCCGCCCGGTGCGAGCGGCGAACCCTGCGGTCAGTTTTTCTGCACCCGCGGCAGTGCAACCGGTGTGACCTGGAGCGTGACCAGCCAGGATGCCCAGTACGCCATCGTTGATGGTTCGGGTGTGGTTCGCGGCATCAAGCGCAAGCCGCCGACGGGGACGACGGGTCTCGGCGTCGTCGAGATCACCGCGCGCATCGGCGACCTGCCGAGCGACACCGCCAATATCAAGGTGGATGGTGAAGTGCTGAAGTCGCTGGTGTTCACGCCCTCATCGTTGTCGGGCACGTCGCTGCTGCCGGTCCCGGTCGGCATCACCCAGCCGGTCGCCATCCAAGGCCAGTACACCGTGCGCGGCGAGTTCAGCACCACCGGCCCCACGCGCGACATCATTTCTGAAACCGTCAACTGGTCGATCAACGACACCGTTTTCGCAACGGTTGCACGCGCCACCGGTGTCACCAATTCGATTGCTGGTGTTCGTGAAACGGTGACGCCGAAGCCCACGCTGACCGTTCGTGCCACCAACCTCGAAGGTGACCCTGTCACGGTGGTGCAGAGCATCACCGTCACTCCGCCGGTGATCCTCGGCATGGCCTCGATCCGTTCGGACAAGGACATCATCGAGATCGACGAATCGCTGCCCTTGATCGCCCAGGGCCTTTATAGCGACGGCAGCAATCGCGACCTCACCAAAGTGGTTGCGGGCGCCACCGTCAGCAACGACGACCTGGTGACTTTCGCTGCCGCTGGCACGTCCATCGACGGTGGACCGATCGTGAGCGTGAACGCCACCAGCGGCATCGTGATGGGGCGTGCAGTGGGTAGTTCCACGGTGACGGCAACTTTCAAGAACAACGTGGTGCAGAGCGGCCTTGCGTTCTCCACAACGCCGGCTTCCGCCAGCAAGACCATTGAGGTGAAGGACAAGGTCTGCCTTGTGCAGTTTGTCTCGCCCACTGCAACTGCAACGAGCACCACCACCACCTCGGCCACCAGCTGCGGTGTGAGCGGTTCTTGCCGCACCACCAATCCGTTGAATGCCATTACGGCCTCTCCGTTGACGACCGACTCGGCGAATTTCCAGGTCGCCACCCCCGGTGGTCTGATTGCAAGCGGCTACACGCTGGATCTGCGCGTCAATGGTGCTGAAGTGATTTCACCCACCGCCACCGCACCGCGCCGTATCGGTCTGGTGATTGGTGTGCCGCAGGACAGCAATTTGTTCAACCCCACGAACGATCTGACCATCAGAGCTTTCAACGGCACGGGTAACGGCACTGCCGTGACCAACCTGTCGGCGGTCAACCTGAATACCCAGGTCGGAGGCTTCAATCAAGTTCTGGTCTATGGCGATGTCACCACGCCCTTCACCGGACTGCTGGCCACACTGCCGGTGGATGCGGGCACGCCGCTGCTCGACGCTCTGCTGCAGCTGCTCGGTGCCGGCGAAACGGTATCGTTCGAAGTGCCGGTGTTCCAGGTCTGCGCGTCGGCACGTCCGCCTACGACCACTCCTTGAGAGGATTGCCGGCAACAAAAAAGGCACCGAAAGGTGCCTTTTTTGTGGGTGCGCGAACGCGTGCGCGAAACGTCTTTACGGCGACCTCCCCGCAATCAGTAGCCCATCTGCTTGCTGGCGAGATCCTTCATGATTTCCAGCGAGCCGCCGCCGATGGTGAGCACCTTGGTCTCGCGATAGATGCGTTCGACCTTGCTGCCCCGCAGGTAGCCTGCGCCGCCGAAAATCTGCATGGCCTCGTTGGCAATCCATTCCAGCGCGGTGCAGGCGTGGTTCTTGAGTAGGCAGACTTCGGCGACCGGCATCTGCTTGTTGGAGACGCGCCAGGTCAGCAGATCGAGATGGGCCTTCACCGCGTCGAGCCGCATTTTCATGTCGGCCAGTTTGTGGCGGATGACCTGGTTGCGGATCAAAGGCTTGCCGAAGGTGTGGCGCTCCCTCGCATAGGCGAGCGACTCCTCGTAGCAGACCTGTGCGAATGCCCAGGCCTGCGCGGCGAGCATGATCCGCTCCTGGTTGAAGTTCATCATGATGGCCATGAAGCCCATGTTTTCAGCGCCGATGCGATTGGCGACCGGCACGCGGCAATCCTGAAAATACAGCGTGGCTGTGTCCGATGACCACCAGCCCATCTTTTGCAGCGGGCTGCGGGTGAAGCCCGGCATGTCGGCCTCGATCACCAGCAGCGAGATGCCGCCCATGCCTTCGCCGCCGGTGCGCACGGCACAGGTGATGTAGTCGGCGCGCATGCCGCTGGTGATGAAAGTCTTGCTGCCGTTGACGATGTAGTGCTCGCCATCGCGTACCGCCCTGGTTTTGAGACTCGCGACGTCAGAACCCCCGCCGGGTTCGGTAATGGCGAGCGCGGCGATCTTCTCGCCAGCCAGCACGGGTGCTGCAAAACGCGCCTTCTGCGCCGCAGTGCCGGTATGTGCAATGGGCGGGGTCGCGATGCCGTGGCTCATGAGCGAGGCAATCAGGCCGCCGCTGCCGGCACGCGCCAGCTCCTCGGTGAGCACAACGGTGTAGAAAAGGTCGGGCACTTCGACGCCGCCGCAGGACTCCGGGAAGCTGATCTGCAGCAGTCCCGCATCCGCTGCTTTTCTATGCAGTTCACGGGGCAATTCTTCGGCGATTTCCCAAGCGTCGATATGGGGAACAATCTCTCTTTCCACAAAGCGTCTGACCTGAGTGCGAAATTCCTCATGATCGTCATTGTAGAAAGGGCTTTTGGCAGATACAGCCATTTCCAACTCCTCGTATTTTTGTGCGTTTCGCAGGTTACGGGAGTGCGCGCGGATGCGCTAGCATCTCAGCACCAGAGACAACCAGCTGCATACAGTCCGAACACCGGAGGAGAACCCATGCCCCAGCACCCTTGCGCGCCCGAGCAGTTGCCGCTCGCCCGAATCTTTCACTGGGAGCGCACGCGCACGCACTACCCTTATCTGACGCAGCCGATGGGCGCGGGGGTGGTGCGCGACTACACCTGGGGCCACGCTGTGGGCGAGGCGCGTCGTATCGCGGCCTACCTCAAGGCGCAGGGCTGGCCGCAGGGTTCGACGGTGGCGATCCTCGCCAAGAACTCCGCGCACTGGATCATGGCGGACTTCGCGATCTGGATCGCCGGCTACGTCAGCGTGCCGATCTACCCCACGCTCACGGCCGACAGCGTGCGCCAGATTCTGGAGCACAGCGAAGCCAAGGCCTGCTT